>CAVAIX010000195.1:0-3978 GCA_963588695.1 Bacteroidaceae bacterium
GAAGAAGATGAGTATTCTGATTTGCTGAAGGAATCTGATGTGTTTATCCATGCCTCAACCTTTGAACCATTTGGCATACCGCCCATTGATGCCATGAAATATGGAAAGTTGACCATTGCGTCAGATGGAGTGAAGTCGATCAATGAAACAATTGTCAACGGGAAGAACGGATTTATGTTCCATGCGGAAAATTCGAGAGAATTAGCTCAGATATTGACACAGGTATTTTTACAGAAAGAAGCTGTTTACAAAATTGGGGAAAAGGGGAAATGTGATATTTGCAGCATTTACGACAATCGCCTTTTTGAACAATTTAACTTCACATGATCCTTGTAGCAACGCGAAAAGACAATGAATAGATTGGTAATAGAAATTCTTTCCAAGGCTACGGCCTTGTCTGCCCCTTGGGGCGGAGGAAGGAGGGCGGCATGAAAAAGGTGCTCCAGATGAACTGTTGCCTGAATTGGGGCTCGACGGGACGTATAGCTGAAGAGATAGGAAGGCTGGTGCAGCGAAGAGGATGGGATGCCTATATGATATACGGAAGGGAGGCGAACCCATCGAATCTGAAAGCCTGTAAAGTGGGGAATAGACTGAATGTGTATGAGCACTACGCAGAGCATCGCCTGTTTGACAACGACGGACTTGCCTCGCGACGGGCAACAAGGCAGGCCATCGCGCAGATAAAAGAGATTTGTCCCGACCTGATTCACTTGCATAACATTCATGACCATTGGTTGAACTATCGTATTTTATTTGAGTATCTTAAGACGCTCGATATACCCATTGTATGGACACTGCATGACTGCTGGGGCTTTACGGGCGGCTGTGGGCATTATACCTACGTGGGCTGTGGTCAGTGGATGACGAGGTGTGGGAAATGTCCCGAAAAATGCCACAAACTACTCCCTTTAGTGGAAAGGACTGACACACACTTCAGAAGGAAGAAGGAACTGATACAGAATGTCAGGAATCTGACGCTGGTGCCAGTGAGTAAATGGCTGGAGGGGGAAATCAGGAAGTCGTTTCTGAAGGACACTAATATCGTACAGATATACAACGGTGTCGACGTCGGGACGTTCCACCCCGTAGATGGAGCAGCGGTGCGGGAGCGGTTAGGAATAGGCGACAGGCGGATGTTGGTGGGCGTAGCCTCCACATGGTCGAAACGCAAGGGGCTGGTCGACTATCACAGACTGGCACAACGGCTTCCATCAGACGTGGTCATCGTCTTAATCGGATTAACGAGACGGCAGCAAGTGGGGCTACCATCGAACATCATCGGGCTGTCACAGACACAGGACGTCAACGAACTGGTGGAACTGTATTCTGCGGCAGACATCGTGATGAACCTCTCCTATGAGGAGACATTCGGACTCACAACGGTCGAGGGACTTGCCTGCGGTACGCCAGGTGTTGTATACAATAGCACTGCCAGCCCGGAACTGGTCACACCAGAGACGGGCATCGTTGTCAATCCCGGGGACATTGAGGGCGTGAGGTCTGCTGTAGAAGAAATACTGAGAAAAGGAAAGGAATACTATTCGGATGCCTGCAGACGACGGGCGGTGGACATGTTTAACACGGAAGACCGCTTTGCCGATTATATCACACTGTATGAGAAGTTGTTGAAGGTATGAGGCAAGAGGCTGGAGGCCAGAGGCTGGAGTTTTTTTATGAGGTATTTTTTTGAACTGTTGCAGGTGGCATTGGGCAGGAGGAAGGGACTGAGTGGGGTGCCTTCGCCTGCGGAATGGAGGGCTGTCTACGAGGAGGCGGAGAGGCAGACCATCAGTGGCGTGATGCTGGATGGACTGGAACGGCTGCCTGCGGAACAGCGACCGCCACACGGACTGCTGTTGCAGTGGATAGGCAAAGGGGAGAGGTTGCGACAGCAAAACGGGGTGCTGGACAGGCGCTGCGCGGAGGTGACACGGCTGTTCGCGGACGCGGGTTTCCCCTCTTGCATCTTGAAAGGACAGGGCAACGCACGGATGTACCCCGTGCCGGAGCGTCGCCAACCGGGCGACATAGACCTTTGGGTGTTTGGCGACCGACGGGCCATCACACGCTTTGTGAAGGAACGCTGTCCCGACGCGTTTGAGCAATACCACCATATCGACTTCCCCATCTTCAACGATGTGCCAGTGGAGGTGCACTATACACCGGGGCAGCTGATGCGCCCCAGATACAACAGGCGGTTTCAGGCGTGGTGCGATGCGCAAGGTATGGCGCTGCGGGCTGAGCGTCTGGAGACTGGCGACGACTTCAGGGTGCCTTCGGTGGCGTTCAACGCGGTGTATCAGATGGCACACATCATGATTCATTTCTTCATCGAGGGCATCGGGATGAGACACTTCGTGGACTACTACTACGTGCTGACGCACGAGGCGTTCACCGACCGCACGGTGGCCGTGGAGACGCTACGACACTTGGGCATGGAGCGGTTTGCACGGGGCGTGATGTGGATAGAGCAGTACTGCCTCGGACTGGAGGACAGTCGTCTGCTGTTGGAACCTTCTGAACAGGTGGGGCGACTCCTTCTCCAGGAGATGGAGGCGGGTGGCAATTTTGGACATCACGACAGTAGATACGCGTCGCAGAGAAAGGGACTGATGACCCGAGGATGGGCAGACACCCAGCGACTGCTGACCCTGGCGTCCGTGTTCCCTGCGGAATCGCTTTGGAAGATCGTCAGGAAGATAGGAAATCAAAGATGGAAATTGAAAAACATATAGGATTGACATTATGAGGAAAATCATGTTGGTATTCGGCACACGACCAGAGGCCATCAAGATGTGTCCGCTGGTGAAAGCATTTCAGCGGCATCCTGAGGCGTTCGAGACCATTGTGTGCGTGACGGGACAGCACCGCGAGATGCTGGACCAAGTGTTGGACATCTTCGGGGTGACACCCGACTACGACCTGAACATCATGAAGCAGGGACAGGATCTCTACGACGTGACGGCACGTGTGCTGACGGGCATGCGCGACGTGTTCAAGGGGTGTAAGCCCGACGTGGTATTGGTGCACGGCGACACGACGACGTCGACGGCGGCGGCGCTGGCCGCCTTCTACCAGCAGATCCCCGTGGGCCACGTGGAGGCGGGACTGCGCACGCACGACATCTACTCGCCCTGGCCGGAGGAGATGAACCGCCAGATGACGGGGCGCATCGCCACCTACCACTTCTCTCCCACCCCACTGTCTGAGCAGAACCTCCGGGCGGAGAAGGTGCACGGCACGGTCTATGTGACGGGCAACACCGTCATCGACGCGCTGCACATGGTGGTGGAGAAGTTGAAGGCTGACCCTGCACTGGCTGCCGAACAGGAAGCGGTGCTCAAGAGGGCTGGCTACGACGTGCGGCGCCTCGCCGAGGGTCGCCGCCTCGTGCTCGTCACGGGCCACCGCCGCGAGAACTTCGGCGACGGCTTCATCCGCATGGTGACCGCCCTGCGCGACCTGAAGGACAAATACCCCGAGGTGGACTTCGTCTACCCCATGCACCTCAACCCGAACGTGCGCAAGCCCATCCACGAGGTGTTCGGGGAGGACCTCAGCGGTCTCGGTAATATGTTCTTCATCGAGCCACTGCAGTACTTGGAGTTCGTGTATCTGATGGAGAAGTCGACCCTCGTCCTCACGGACTCGGGAGGCATCCAGGAGGAGGCACCGGGACTGGGCAAGCCCGTCCTCGTGATGCGCGACACCACGGAGCGCCCCGAGGCCCTGGCCAGTGGCACCGTCCACCTCGTGGGCACCAATCATGACTTGATTGTCTCAGAGGTTAGTACTCTTCTTGATGACCAAACCGCATACGATAAGATGTCAAAGTCAGTCAATCCTTATGGTGATGGACAGGCGTGCGACCGAATCGTTAGCATACTTTTGGGCTAGAGGCGAGAGGCAAGAGGCGAGAGGATTTTGGGCGAGAGACGAAGAGATGCACAAAATAAAAACATGTTTGTTTTGTAT
>CAVAIX010000196.1:0-3952 GCA_963588695.1 Bacteroidaceae bacterium
CATCCTGAGAGCAAGGTAGTGGCAGACGCCTACGGCATCATGATTACCACCTCCCACTGCGAACCGCTGCTGATCAATACGGCCTCCAAATGGGAGTGGGACGTTCAACGCGACGGCGACTGGAACTACGCCACCAACGCCAAGGCAGTGCAGAAGAAATGGAACGACCGACTCGATATTGCTTCCTGCTATGATAACATCTATACGATGGGTATGCGCGGGCTGCACGATGCAGGGTTGCGGGGCAACATTCCCTTGGAGCAACAGGTGACGCTCGTCGGCCAGATTATCAAAGACCAGCGCACCATGTTGAAAAAGCACATCGGGAAGGACATCTGGAACATTCCACAAATCTTCCTGCCCTACAAGGAGGCCATGGATGTTTATGAGAACGGACTGCAAGTGCCTGAGGACATTACACTCGTGTGGGTGGACGACAACTATGGCTATCTGAAACGGGTCAGCAATCCCGAAGAACAGAAGCGCAGCGGACACTCTGGTGTGTACTACCACCTCTCCTACTTAGGCGCGCCCCACGACTACCTGTGGCTGAACACCACTCCGCCTGTCCTGATGTATGAAGAGCTAATGAAAGCATACCGCACGGGGGCTGACCGTTATTGGCTGCTTAACGTGGGCGACATTAAACCGATGGAATTAGGTATGAAGACCTTCTTCGATTTGGCATGGGATGTGGACGGCTTTGATGTTCAAAGCATCAACCGACACCAGAGTCAATACCTCGGGAATTTGTTTGGCAAAGCATACGCCCCACAGTTCCAACACATACTGGACAACTACTACCGATTGGCCTGGAGTCGTAAGCCAGAGTTTATGGGGTGGGAACGTGAATGGGACTCCAAGGAATACACAGGACTGAAAGATACGGAATATTCGTTCCAAAACTATGGTGAAGCCCAGACGCGCCTCCAGGACTACGAAAGGATTTCCAACGCCGTTAAAACGCTGTTGCATGAACTCCCTCTGTCCCAGCGTGCCGCCTTCTTCGAGATGGTGGCGTACCCAGTAATGGCTTCTGCACAGATGACGCGCAAATTCCTGATGGCGCAGCTCAACCACGAGCAGTTCCAACTCGGTCACACTGCGGCAGCCAACTGGGCTGCTCGCCAGTCCCGTCAGGCTTACGACAGCATCGCTGCCTTGAACAGGGAATACAACACGATGTTGGGCGGCAAATGGAACGGCATGATGGACTTAGCTCCAGGCTGGTGCGCCCTTTATCAGAATATGCCTGAGGTGAACTACACGGACGGAGTCGGCGAGGAACCCATTGACCTCTCGGTAAAGCAAGAGACCTTAGACCGCTGTTATGTGGTCAACTTGGAAAAATACAGCGACAAGGTGGAGCAGGGCGGCAACAAAATAAGCCTTGTGACAGGGCTCGGATACGACTGGAAAGCCGTACAGCTGGGAGCGCCGTCTGGGCATACTGCCGATGCCTCGAACGCCAATGGCGACAGGATAGAATACGCGTTGCCTGCCATAGATGCTGACCAAGTGGAAATCACGCTCTACACCGTGCCGTTCTTCCCCATTTACAAGGGCAAGACCACCAAGGTGGGTATTTCTGTTGATGGAGGCCAACCGCAGGTGTTCGACAACCAGTTCAAGGAATATGGGTTGTCCTGGAAAAACCAAGTGTTGAGGAATGCCGCAGTTGCCCACCTTACATTCCGCATTGACAAGTCGAAACCCTCCCATCGTTTATCCCTTATCTGCGGTGACTCGGGCATGATGGTTCAGAAGGTCGTTGTGGACTGGGGCGGACTCAAAAAGTCTTATATAGGACCAGCAACAGCGAAATAACAAACAAGAAAAGAAGCAAATATGAAACCACTGAATAATATCAAACGCTTCCTGTTAGGACTCTTTTTCTTAGCAGTCTGCGTCGCTGCCCCAGCACAATGGAAAATGCAGGGCAACGGCCTAAAAACGACCTGGGCCACTCAGATTTCTCCCCAAAACACGTCCAAAGAATATCCGCGCCCCATCCTGCAGCGTCAAGAGTGGAAAAGTTTGGACGGACTGTGGGATTATGCCATCCGCAAACGAGGAGCTGAAACGGTACAGACCTTTGACGGCCAGATTCTCGTTCCGTTTGCCGTGGAGTCCTGCCTGTCGGGCGTGATGAAAATGGTAGGCAAGGATCAGGTGCTGCTCTATCAGCGCACCTTTGATGTGCCAGAAGCGTGGGCAGGAAAGCACATCCTGCTGCACTTTGGTGCAGTGGATTGGCTCGCCGAGGTATGGCTGAACGACGTTAAGATTGGTGCACACAAAGGCGGATTCACGAGTTTCTCCTTCGACATCACGCCTTACATCCGTCAGGGAGGCAGTCAGAAGTTGTCGCTCCGCGTATGGGACCCAACCACAGACGGTTATCAGCCTGTCGGCAAACAGAACAGCAACCCCAACAGCATCTGGTACACCCCGGTCACGGGCATCTGGCAAACCGTATGGCTGGAATCCGTGTCTGAACAACACGTCACAGCCATCCGTACCACCAGCGACATTGACAACAACCTGTTGAGCGTGGCAGTTCAGACAGAGTACACTCGGGGTGTTGTGGAGGTTTCCCTGCTGGACGGCAACAAGGAGATTGCTACACAAAAGGCTGCAGCAGGACAAAGCATCAACTTCCATCTCGATACGCCAAAGCTGTGGTCGCCAGATACTCCCCATCTGTACGACCTAAAAATTCGCTTGCTGGAAAACGGGCAAGTGACGGACGAGTTGACCAGCTATGCAGCTATGCGCAAGATTTCCACGCGAAGAGACGCACACGGCATCATGCGCATCCAGCTGAACAACAAAGACCTATTCCAGTTTGGTCCGCTGGATCAGGGCTATTGGCCAGACGGACTTTACACCGCTCCCTGTGACGAAGCACTCAAGTACGACATCGAGTTGGCAAAGCGGTTGGGCTTCAACATGATCCGTAAGCACATGAAGGTGGAACCTGCCCGCTGGTATTCTTGGTGTGACAGGCTCGGTATGCTGGTTTGGCAAGATATGCCATCTGGCGATAAGTCCACTCAATGGCAGGCGCACCAATACTTCGACGGAACGGAAATACATCGTTCAGCCACGTCTGAGGCCAATTTCCGACAGGAATGGAAGGACATCATGGATGCGTTGCAACCCTACCCCTCCATTGTGGTATGGACACCATTCAACGAGGCTTGGGGACAGTTCAAGTCCACAGAGATCGCGGCATGGACCAAGCAACACGACCCAACGCGTCTGGTCAATCCTGCCAGTGGCGGCAACCATTATCTGTCTGGCGATATGCTCGACCTCCACAACTATCCCGAACCCAAACTGTACCTCTACGACGCAAACCGTCCAACGGTGTTGGGCGAATATGGCGGACTAGGTCTCCCAGTGAAGGGGCATCTCTGGCAAGAACAGAAGAACTGGGGATACGTCGAGTTCAAGAACCCCAAAGAGGTGACCGACCGCTATGTTCAGTACGCGCAACAGCTCTGTGACCTCGTGAAGTCGGGCTTCTCTGCCGCTGTCTACACACAGACAACGGATGTGGAAGGCGAAGTCAACGGACTGGTCACCTACGACCGCAAGGTGCTGAAGGTGGACGAGAGTCGAGTCAGAAGGGCCAACCAAATGGTTTGCCAATCCCTGGACAACAACAAATAACAAATCCCCCCACTTCCGCGGAAGAAGTGGGGGGGGGATTTCCTGTAATTGCCAAAATAAATTGCCATTTATTTTGCATTCTCTTCACTTAATCGTACCTCTGCCCTTCGGGCGAAGGTACTCACGTTCGGAAAAACTCAAATAAATTTGGTTTTTCCCTCACTTAATCGTACCTTTGTCCCCAGAAACCCTACGGCAATGAACACAGAGGAACGTTATATCAGTCTACTGACCGACTTCGGCTTCAAGCGCATCTTCGGCACGAAGCCTAATA
>CAVAIX010000197.1:0-3940 GCA_963588695.1 Bacteroidaceae bacterium
GGCTATGGTGGCACATGTCAAGAGTTTGTGCCTGCCTAAAGTCTGGCGTAGGTCTCTCATCAGGAGTGTGTAGTTCTGGGTGTCCTCTGGTGAGGCAGAAATGCCAGCACTGCTTTGTGTAGGATACTCCCAGTCAATGTCAATGCCGTCCAGGCCGAACGCGTGGACGATACGCCCGCAGTCGGCTGCAAACCGCTTCCTGTTGCTGGCGCTGGCTGCCATCTCGCTGAAACGACCTGCGCCCCAGCCTCCTATAGAGAGAAGCACCTTTAGTTGTGGGTTCTGTTGCTTAAGGCCGACCATCTGCTTCAGACGGTTCGGATTGGCGATGTCTACACCATCGAAGGTTTGGTTGACTCCGCCAAAGGCGTAGTTGAGATGGGTCATCACTGTCGGGTCAGGGATGTCGCGTGTCCATGAAGTCACATAAGCCACGACAACTCGCTCATTGGTGGACTTGACAGGCTTAGCACAAATAGGCATCGCTGCCATGAAGACCATGGACAGCGATGCGATAAAAATAGTAAAAAGACCTTTCTTCATTGTTGTGGGAGTTTTACCAACCAGGATTCTGCACGATTTTTCCCAGTCCCAGCTGAATGACATTCTGGTGGACAGGGTAGAGGTACATCTTGTCGTTCCACTGGCGGTTCTCCAGCGTTGTACGTCTGTAGTACGATTCTTGCTGGCCGATAGTGACATCTGTAGTGCCATATTCATTCATACCACTGAAGCGGGTCTGGTCGGCCAATTGTCCCTTGCCGCAGATCATCCAACGGCGGATGTCAAAATACCACTGTCCTTCGCAATATAGCTCCACGAAGCGTTCGCGCTGGATGGCTTCCTTCTGTTTCTCGTAGTTGCCACGGATGTCTTTGATGCCTTCTTCGGCCAACTTGGCGTAGGTGGGGATTCCAGCGCGTTCGCGCACTTTGTCAATGTACTCGATGATACGGGAGTCGCTCGGGTCTATTTCGTTGAGTGCCTCGGCATAGAAGAGATAGAACTCAGCCAGTCGATAGATGATAGACACGCGGGTGTATTTCTGGGTGTCGCCAGACGCATGGTTGACCTTGCGGTTCTTGAATTTGCCTAAAAGATAGCCGCTCAGTGGCGTGTCTCGGGAGTCCGGGCCAGCACCACCGTGCAACGAGAAGTCTACTTGATAGTTGGCATTCCCGCTCTTGCTTTGGAAAACCTTAAACCAACTCTTTCCTTGATAGATGACATCTTGATAGAAACGTGGCTCGCGGTTGGAGTACATACTGAACACGTTGGGGTCGCTATGGGTTTCCTTGCCGTCATCATCGTAGGCGGTATTGGTCACCTGCACGAGCGCATCCTCGCGGTAGTTGGGGTCTTCGTCGATAGTCAGACCATCCTTGGTGAAGAACATGTCTACGGCCTCTTGGCTCGGGCCGATGGTGCCGTAGCAACCGTTCACGTCACGGGGATTGGTGCGCTTTTCCATTTTGTACTGGTCGCTGTAACTGTTAGACGTGGAGCACCAGAGAATCTCACGATTGTAGTCCTGGAACAGACGATACACGGACATTTCTGGGTTGTTGGCACCGTTGATCTGATACTCGTACAGGCTATGGCCGTCCTCCTCGCAGGCAGCGAGCAGTTCCTCCAGATGTTGCTTGGCCGTCTGCCATTTAGAAGCATCCTTGGCTGGGAAGAGTTGCTTGCCGTCTGGATTCTTCACCTCCATAGCCTTGTCCCAACCACCATTGAAGAGGGGAGAGGCGGCATACATCCATAGCTTAGCACGCAAAGCACGAGCTGTAATCTTGGTGGGACGAACCACTTCGTTGAGGTTAAACGCGTCGCTTGTGGCAGTCTCTCCCTTGGTGGTAATGACAGTCTCTGGCAAGTTGTCGCGGCTCAGAATGTCAGCAAGAAGGTCGTCGATATATTTCACACACTCATCCACCGAAGCGCGTTCGTAATCGTTGTAGGTGGGATAGGCTGGGTCGTCAATGTTTTCGACGATACAGAACGGACCATAAAGTTCGAAGAGGGAGAAATAGCTGTAGGCCATTAGGTAACGAGCCTCGTCCTTCATGCGGGCAATGTCGTCTGGGGTGAGCACGTTCTGATCAGAACCGACTCCCTCGTCCTTGGCGTCCCGGATGAAAATCATGGCCTGTCGGATGTATTGATAGATAGTGGCCCAACGGTGGTAGCTGGCACTGCCGGCAGTGTATCCAGCCACCATCACATCCTTGGAACCAGCCATCTGTGAAGAAATCTCGCCACACATGTTTGACCACGGGTTCTTAAAGGCACTAACTTCCGAACCAGTCTCGGAGAATTCCGACATACACAGGTAGATATTGCCGTACCAGTTGCGCGTGTAGGTCGGGTTTTCCCACACCTTGTCTTCGGTCAGATTCTCGTTCATCTCTTTGGATACATCAAGGTAGTCCGAGCATGATGTAGCCGTAATTGCAAGGCAACCTACGATTGCTGCAGTGAATATATTCTTTAGTTTCATAGTGTAATCTCCTTTTTTAGAATGTTACTTCAAGTCCAAGTTTCCAGGAACGTGACATGGGGTACTGTGCACCAGAGTTAGCATCGCCAAGTTCTGGATCCCAGTATTTCACATGATCCCAAGTAATTAGGTTAGTGCCCTGCACGTAGATACGCAAGTTTTGCAAGCCGAGCGACTTGAGCTGGTTTCTCTTAAACTGATAACCGAACTCTACGTTCTTGAAGCGCAGGAAGCTGGCACTGCGATACCACCAGGTGCTGCTCTTGAGGTTGTACGAGAAATTGGAGGAGTGCATGCGCGGATAGAGCACATCCTGATTATACGGGTCGGATGCAGTCCAGCGACTCAAGGCTTCCGTACGGGCTGATGATGCGTCCTTGCCTTGGTTGAAGGGCATGAAATTGCTGGCCTTCGACATGAGATTGACGGAGCAGCCGCCAACGCCTTGGAAGAATACACCTCCGAACCACCCCTTATAATCCACGTCAAGGGCAATGCCGTACACGATTTTGGGGTTCTGTGAGTTAATGCCGCTGCGGTAGGTCTGGTCATAGTCGTTGATGACTCCATCGCCGTTCAAGTCTTTGTACTTGATGTCGCCAGGCTTCACGTCAGCTCCTGGGTCGGGAAGTCCGCTCTTTAGGGAATAGGACTGTGCGCCCGTCACGGGATCTGTGGTGATATTGAAGTCGTCTGGGGTATAGAGTCCTTCAGCCACGTAGATGTACGGTGTGCCGATAGAGCAACCCGTATAGTCTTGCCAGGCGTAAATGTGAGGCACTTCGTCGCACTCCACGATGGTGTTCTTGGTGTAGGTGAAGTTGCCGCGCATGGTCATGTTCATCTTACCGATGTGTTCCTTGAAGGTGATGTTGCCGTCAATACCCTTGTTGCTTACGACACCGAAGTTCTGCGTTGGTCCTTGGCGCAAACCTGTCATGGAAGGGATGGTGTTGCGGGTCAAGAGAATGTCTGAACGGCGGTTGTCGAAGTAGTCTAATGACAAATCAATACGGCCACTCCATAAGCCGAGGTCGAAGCCCACGTCCGCCTTGCGTTCCTTCTCCCATTGTAGGGCAATGGCTGCTGCCTGTGCTTCTGCCAAACCGCCCATCCAGTTCTGGTTGCTGCCGTTGGAGACAGAGGAAATTCCGAGATTCATACCGCCCGCACTGGTGTTCATACTCTCCAGATAGGGGAAGCGGCCAGAACCGATGTCGTCGTTACCAGTGACACCAATAGAGGCGCGGAGCTTGAACTTGTTGACAACGCGCTGTATGGGTTTCCAAAACTTTTCATGGCTGACAAACCACGCACCACCGACGGCAGGGAAAATGCCCCAGCGGTGTCCTTGCGCAAAATTCTCAGACCCAGTCATGCCGAAGCTGCCCTCGATGATGTAACGGCTGTCGAAAGCATAGGAACCACGGGCTACAACAC
>CAVAIX010000198.1:0-3920 GCA_963588695.1 Bacteroidaceae bacterium
GCCATAGAGAACACTATTGCAGGGTCGTTACTCCATAATTACGAACTACTTCGCGCATCGGGAACGACGGTGGTGGGTGAACACAAGTTACATATTTCCCATTGTATCTGCTGTCTTCCTGACGATTCCTGGGACACCATCACCGAGGTGCACTCGCATCCCGTGGCGCTGATGCAGTGCAGACAGTTCCTGACGCAGCATCCCAGTCTAAAAAATGTGGAAGGGGAGGACACGGCAGGAAGTGCACAATACATTATGGAGAACCAATGTCACGGATGGGCGGCCATCTGTAGTGCGGCGGCGGCAAAACTTTATGGACTAAAGATACTGGAAGATCATATTGAAGACAACAAACACAATTTCACGCGATTCCTTGTGACCTGTCAGCCGCAAAAGGCCGATTTCCTGCGGCCGCTGGAGCAGGCCAATAAGGCCAGCCTTGTGTTCTCTTTGCCCCACGAGGAGGGTTCGCTGTCGCAAGTGTTGAGCATTCTGTCGTTTTATAAGATCAACCTCACGAAAATCCAGTCGCTGCCCGTCATCGGACATGAATGGGAATACCTGTTCTATGTGGATGTCACCTACGACAATCTGACGCGATACCGACAGTCAGTAGACGCCATTGTTCCGCTGACAAAGGAACTGACTATTTTGGGCGAATACCAAGGACATTAACACCTTAACCACGTAATAAAAGAACTATGATACAACCAGCAGAAAGACTTTCGCTTGTCAGCGAATATTACTTCAGCAGAAAGCTCAAGGAAGTGGCTGCACTCAATGCACAAGGGATGGATATCGTCAGTCTTGCCATTGGAAGCCCAGATATGCCCCCATCGCCACAGACCATAGAAAAGCTCTGTGAGGTGGCTCAACGTCCCGATGCGCATGGCTACCAACCCACTATGGGTACCCCAGAACTGCGACAAGCCATGGCACGGTTCTACCAACGCTGGTACGGTGTAGAGGTAGACCCAGAGAAAGAGGTGCTGCCACTGATAGGTTCAAAGGAAGGCATCCTGCATGTGACATTGGCCTTTGTCAACCCAGGTGACGAGGTTCTCGTACCCAACCCAGGGTATCCCACGTATACATCGTTGAGTCGGCTACTCGGAGCTAAGGTAGTGAACTACAACCTTCTGGAAAACAATGGATGGCAACCCGATTTCTGTGAGCTGGAGCGGATGGATCTCAGCAAGGTGAAACTGATGTGGACTAACTATCCCAATATGCCAACAGGTGGCAATGCACAGCGCGAGACTTACGAACGCTTGGTGGATTTTGCTCGGAAACACCATATCGTGGTGGTGAACGACAATCCCTATTCTTTCATTCTCAACGAAGAACACCTGTCTCTTTTACAGGTGAAAGGTGCAAAGGACTGTTGTATAGAGTTTAACTCCATGTCCAAATCGCACAACATGCCAGGGTGGCGTGTGGGACTTTGTATTACCAATGCCCAATTCATTTCCTGGATTCTGAAGGTAAAGAGCAACATAGACAGCGGCACATTCAGAGGACTTCAGTTAGCTGCTGCAGAAGCCTTCGACAATAGTGACGAATGGCATCGCGAAGCCAATATCAACACCTATCGCCGTCGCCGCCACTGGGCAGAGCGTATCATGGAAACGCTTCACTGCAGCTACGATACTAACCAAGTAGGTATGTTTCTTTGGGGACGGATTCCCGACCAGTATGCCGATGCCGAACAACTCACGGAACAGGTGCTTCATGAGGCTCGCGTATTCATCACTCCAGGATTTATCTTCGGGTCTAATGGACAGCGTTATATACGCATCTCACTCTGTGCGAAGGAGGACAAACTGGAGGAAGCGTTGAGGCGCATTGAAGCAATGACGGAAAAAGGACTACCGTCAGATAAGTTATAGAAAACAGAATAAAACAATGAAAAAAGAAGATATTATGGAACTGAAATTAGAACCGCTAAAACTACCGAGCGACAGCGAACGCCCCTTTGTCATTGCAGGGCCATGCAGTGCCGAAACCGAGCAACAGGTGATGACCACCGCACGCCAGTTGGCCAATTATGGATGCCACATTTTTCGTGCTGGTGTATGGAAACCGCGAACGAAACCTGGAGGTTTTGAAGGAAATGGAGAGAAAGCACTGCCTTGGATGCAGCAGGTAAAAAAGGAAACGGGTATGCTGACAGCCACAGAAGTGGCAACACCAGAACATGTGGAACTCGCGCTGAAATACGGTATAGACGTGCTTTGGGTTGGTGCACGCACCACGGCAAATCCCTTTGCCATGCAGGCATTGGCCGATTCGCTGAAGGGTGTTGACATTCCCGTACTGGTGAAGAACCCGACCAATCCTGACCTCGAACTGTGGATTGGCGCACTGGAACGGCTCAATCTTGCAGGAGTGAAGCGCTTAGGAGCCATCCATCGTGGTTTTTCCTGCTACGACAATAAGATATACCGCAACCTGCCCATGTGGCAGATACCTATCGAACTGCACCGTCGCCTGCCCGAACTGCCTATCGTCAATGACCCGAGCCATATTGGTGGACGGCGTGAGCTTATTGCACCGCTCTGCCAGCAGGCTATGGATCTAGGCTTCAACGGTCTGATCGTTGAGAGTCACTGCGACCCAGACAAGGCGTGGAGCGATGCCAAGCAGCAAGTCACGCCAGATGTACTCGACTATATCCTCTCACTGCTCGTCATTCGTGACGAAGCGGCCAGTACGGAGGGTATCGTGCAACTGCGCAAGCAGATTGATGAAATAGACAATCAACTCATGGAGCTGTTGTCCAAACGCATGCGGGTCTGCCGCGAAATAGGACACTACAAGAAAGAACACAATATGACGGTGTTGCAGACATCGCGCTACAACGAGATTTTGGACAAACGCGGAGCGCAGGGCGTACTCTGTGGTATGGCTTCAGATTTCGTAGCCAAGGTGTTTGAAGGCATTCACGAAGAATCGGTTAGACAACAAATGGAAATCATAAACAAATGAAGATACTTGTATTAGGAGCAGGGAAGATGGGTAGTTTCTTCATTGACCTGTTGAGTTTCGACCATGAAGTAGGAGTGTACGAGAAAGATGCCAAGCGGATGCGCTTCACTTACAACTGTCAGCGCTTTGCCAGTTTAGTGGAAATTAGACAGTTTGAACCCGAACTGGTCATCAATGCCGTTACGGTGAAATATACCATTGCAGCCTTTGAAGAGGTGCTGCCCTTCCTGCCCAAGGAATGTATTATCAGTGATATTGCCTCCGTAAAGACAGGACTTAAGGACTTCTATGACAAGGCAGGTCATCCCTTCGTCTCCACGCATCCCATGTTTGGCCCTACATTCGCCAACCTGCAACAGCTGTCGGAAGAAAACGCCATTATTATCAATGAGGGCGACTATATGGGACGCATCTTTTTCAAGGACCTCTACCATAAACTGGATTTGAACATCTATGAATATTCCTTTGACGAACATGACAGGACGGTAGCCTATTCACTTTCCATTCCTTTCGTCTCTACCTTTGTCTTTGCGGCTGTGATGAAGCATCAAGATGCACCAGGAACAACCTTCAAACGACATATGCGTATTGCCAAGGGAGTGCTCAACGAAGACGACTACCTCCTTCAAGAGATACTCTTCAACCCCTATACGCACGATCAAGTGTCACAGATCCGGACGGAGCTGAAACAACTGCTTGAAATCATTGACAACCGAGACGCACAAGGCATGAAGGACTATCTCACGAAAATTAGGGACAATGTGCGTCAGGATATTGATGTCAAATAGCGTGTTCTTCGATGAATGTTAGTTCGGCCTCAAGCATGGACAGACGGGGCATGGCATAGCCGTGTGACGCAGCCTCGCTGATTGGACGATGGTAGAGGTACTCAATCTCCATGGGACGGTGAAAGTCATAGTCGAGTTTCATCG
>CAVAIX010000199.1:0-3901 GCA_963588695.1 Bacteroidaceae bacterium
GGTATGTACACCCTTTCTGCGAGCCGACTCGGGCTTGCCGACAAAACCAGTTACCTTGCACAGTGCGGTGTCCACCTCCAAGGGCAGGAGGTCTTGGCTGTTTCGCTTGCCGAAAACATCGCAGATGCGCTGTCGGATGGAGCCTGTTCTGAGGTTCAGCAGTTCCTGTCCGTTGCTATGGAGTGTGAAGGCAATGTCGGGATACACCAGTACGATGCGCTCAAAGGCTGTAAGGATATTGTTGAGTTCGGTGGCGTTGGTCTTTAGGAATTTGCGTCGGGCAGGAACGTTATAGAACAGGTTGTCCACCTTGAAATTGCTACCTACGGGACAACTGACTGACTCCTGTCCCTCCACCTTTGAGCCGTAGATTGTCAGGCAGGTGCCCAACTCGTCATCGGCAGTGCGCGTGCGCAGTTCCACCTGTGCCACAGCGGCTATGGAAGGAAGCGCCTCGCCACGGAATCCCATCGTGGTCAGGGCAAAGAGGTCGTCAGCCTTGCGTATCTTTGACGTAGCATGGCGCTCGAAGGCCAAGCGAGCGTCGGTTTCCGACATTCCTTTCCCGTCGTCAATCACCTGAATCGAAGTGCGTCCTGCATCAACCACCAGCACACGGACGGTATGTGCTCCGGCATCAACAGCATTCTCCACGAGTTCCTTGATGACGGAGGCGGGGCGTTGAATCACCTCGCCCGCTGCTATCTGGTTGGCCACGGAGTCGGGCAACAGTTGTATCACGTCGCTCATGGTGCCTCCCTGTCTGGTTTTTGTATCTGCTTCGGAGCGGTGTGGCGCACCTGCTCCTTCAGTTGCTGCCCTTCCTTCTTGCCGCGCCACTTGAAGATGTCGTCGCGATTGAGCGGACGGATATAGTCAAACCAGGCATAGCCGGGCAGGAAATATTTCGAGGGCGGAATCTGCGTCATAGGATAAAGTACGCCAGTCGGTTTCTCCATCCAGATCTTCTTCATTTTACGGTTTTCAAGGAACATACGCAACTTGGGCGTTTCGGTATAGTTGAGGCCGATGAGCGTGCTGTCGGAGTCATCCATCGGGTAATAGACGATCAAGACATTGCCCGTGGCATCCGTCTCGTAGACCTCGCCATTGCGGAACAGGGCGGTCATCTCCTTCGATGACACTTGGTTGAAATGCACCGTGTCAGGCATCTGCTCAACGGAGAAGGCCTGGCCAGTCACATGGGCGCGGTCGACGGTGGAGTCCTTCATATAGACACGGATCTCCTCGCCGAAGAGTTGCTGGTTGTTGTTCCACACAATCGGGTCACGGTACATGGTCATACACGAGTCCTTTGAATTGTACACCAGCGAGTCGCACACGGCCTGCACGTCAATGCGGTAGGCGCGTACTTTGTTGTATGCGTGAATCTTGCGGTAGACGGAATCGGTGTTGATGTTGAAGGTGAACACTTTGAAGGTGTCTGCGTGCATGAACAGCGAGTCGCGTTGTGAATAGTCAATGGCCACAGCGCGCTTGGTTGTCATGGCATACCCCGTCTCGTCATTGTATTCGCAATAGTCGCCCGTCATCTTGTTCTTGTTGACGGAGTCGACATAGACCACATTGCTATAGGCATGGCTGAGGCCGTTCTTGCTGTCGTGGTAGACGCTGTCGCCCACCATCATGCGCCCTTGGTTGCGCATGACCGAGCGGTCAAACAGTTCCGACTGCTCCGTCTTGGTGTTGTAGTAGCCGTTCTCGCTATAGATATGGCTGGCACCCGAGGTGATGTTCGACGGACCGACGATGTGGGCACGCGATAGACGTGTGTCGTAGTAAAGGGAGTCGGTGGTCAGAAAGAATTTCTTGTTCCGCAGGCGCACGTCATAATAAAACATGGCCATCTTTGAGTCGGTATGGTACTCCCCCCAGTCGCTGGTCAGCGTAGAGCCGTTGTCCACGAGTTTTCCGCCTTCGAAGAAGTTGCCGAAGCTGTACATTCGATCGTAGTCCAAGCTGTCCGTGTATAGCGTGGTCTTGCGGTGTTTCAGCACCACGTTATATCGTGCTTGCGCAATTTGCTCGTTACCGTCGTAGTAGGCGTAGTCACTGTTCATGCGCAGAGTGTCACCCTGCACCATGCGCACATGACCAAAGGCTTCGAAGGAGTTGCTCTGCTGGAAGAAGTTGGCACTGTCGCAGTAGAGATTCGCACCAGCATGGCGGAAATGAACGTGTCCAGTTAGGACTTGGGCATCGCCATTTTCATACTGGTTGTAGCGCAGTTCATCGGCATGAACCAGATAGATGCGTTTGGTGTCAGTGGCCGCCTTACGGCTTTTGACCGTACGCTTGCGCGCAGGCTGCATGGCACCTATCATGCCTATCCCCAACAGACTGAGCAACAGGATGGCAACGGCACGGAGTCTCATCGTATCCAACCTTGATATTCAAAATCACAATCCCGGTAACGGTCGTTGATGCGGACGTAGGTGTTCTTAATCTTTTCCACCACCCATTGGTGAATCTTCTCCTTGCGCATCTTGGCCAGCACCACGTTTTTCATCACCTGGAAATCCTCGGTAATGGTGGCCTTATGACCCTCAGTGCGGTGTTTCAACTTGACGATGGCGCAAACCGTGCGGCCGTTCTTCATCATCTGGAAAGGCTTGGAAATCTCACCGTCCTTCAGTCCGTCTACGGCAAGAGCCACCTCTGAGGGAAGATCCTGCAACTGGAACCGCGAGGTGCGGACACCCATCTCGTCGTGGAACATCACCCCTTTGTTGTTGCGTGTATCCTTGTCGTCAGAGAGCACTGAGGCGGCCTGATCGAAGGTGAACTTACCATCGTTGATATCGGTGCGCAGGGAATCAATCTGGTTTAGTGATTTCTGAATGGCCTCGTCGCTGACAACTGGGCGGCGCAGGATATGCCGTACGTTGGCCTTCTCGCCGCGTTTCTCCACCAGCTGGATGATATGGAATCCGAATTCAGACTCCACAATTTTTGACACCTTCTTCGGGTCTGTCAGGTTGAAGGCTACTGCAGCAAAGGCTGGGTCGAGTTCCACGCGGGACATGAAGCCCAACTCACCACCGCGACGGGCACTCCCTGGGTCTTCAGAGTAGAGGCGAGCAAGGGTCTGGAACGAAGCTTCCCCTTTGTTGATGCGATCTGTATATTCACGGAGTTCCCCTTTAACACGGTTGATCTCTTCCTGTGTCACACGGGGGGTCTGCGTAATAATCTGCACTTCCACCTCGGTCGGCACAAAGGGAATACTGTCTGTGGGCAGTTCCTTGAAATAGCGACGCACTTCGGCGGGTGTCACCGCGATGTCCTTCACTAACGAGTTCTTCATCTCCTCCACCATTTGGTTTTCGCGATAGGAGTCGCGCAACTCGTTGCGGATTTGTGTCATACTCTTCTTGTGGTACTCTTCCAATTTCTCCCGCGAACCCACAACGGAAATCATATAGTCTATCTGGCGGTCAATGCCAGCACTAATCTGTGATTCAGTCACTTCGATACTGTCAATGGCGGCTTGATGCAGGAAAAGTTTCTGTACGGCAAGCTGCTCAGGGATGGCGCAGTCTGGGTTGCCTGTCCATCGTGTGCCCTGCTGCTCTGCCTGCAAGCGCATGGCCTCGACATCCGATTTGAGGATGGCTTCGTCGCCTACTACCCAAATCACTTCGTCTATGGTGCTCTGTGCATTGATGCTGTCGTTGCCGGTTTTAGCCTGCATGGTGGTGCAAGCCAATGCCGTTGCGGCAAATAGTATACTGCGAATGGTCATTTCAGTGATGTTTGTTTTATTGTTTTTAATACCTTTTTATAGATAGTTACCGGATACGTCTTCCTAAGGTCGTCCATCCAGTGTTTCTCCATTTCCATATATAGGTCGCCCGCGACCTGTTCCTCTACCTCGGTG
>CAVAIX010000200.1:0-3900 GCA_963588695.1 Bacteroidaceae bacterium
CGGTGATGCACTCTGGAAACAACTCGGCTATTCTGTCGATATTGTCCTGCACACCGTCTGCTGTCTGCATTTTCAGTTTATCCATCATTTATATCGTTTTTATTTTGTTTTTTAATTCAACGAGTTGCCAGTGCAACTCAAATTTCTTCATTGGCTGTCGCTCTTTAGCAACTTTGGCTTCAAGGGCAGCAATCTTTTGCAGAAGTGCTTCATGCTCTTTTGTTTGAGAAACAGCCGAGTGAATGTCTTTTGCCTCAGAGGTAATGGCAGCACCTGCAATCTGCTTGACAAGGGACGAATAGATGCTCCATGTCGTTTGCTTGCCAGATTTTAGTCTTCTAGGATTTACCGTACAAAGGTAGTGCAAACCGAGTGAAATACAAAGAAAAACGTGGTTTTTCTTTTATTTCCAAGGTGCCGCCAACCTTCGGCGTTATGGGTGCTAACCTTCAGCGTTACGGAGGCTAACCTTCAGCGTTACGGAGGCTAAGTGACTGAGTTTCGAGGGCTGTTTCAGTCACTTTCCCGAAATGGCAACCTGGCAGCCTGAATCATAGTTAAATGTAAAATATTTCTGCTTTTGGTCGGATAGATCTTTTGGGAAATTTCTTCAATTCCATGATAGTCTCACTTTTGTACTGTTTTATACATCACCAAGCAGCCCTCTAATCTCCTGATCAAAATCCGAGTCAATGCGTTGCGTGCGGTTGAAAATGTCATACTCCGCTTCTGCTTTCTCCTTTGCTTGCGCCGCAGAGATTTTGCCTTTGTCGGGCAGAATCTGGTAGCGACGGAAAGTGAGGAACTCATTGACGCTTTCCGAATACGGCAGTACCCTGCTTCAACCGTTCATCATCCATGGCAAAACCCTTCTTGATATACTCGCTCAGTATCTTTGTCGCCCATTGGCGGAAACGTGTAGCTTTCAAAGAGTTTACACGATAGCCGACGGCAATAATAGCATCAAGAGAGTAGAAGTTGGTTTGATATGTTTTACCGTCTTCGGCAGTATGTGCAATTTTTGCACATACTGAATTTTCGACCAGTTCCTGCGTCTCGAAAACGTTCTTTAGATGTTTGCCAATAACACTTCTGTCCACTCCAAAGAGCTGCGCCATCGCCTTTTGCGTACACCACAGCGTTTCATCCTTGACCACGACCTGTACCTTGCCCTCATCGTCGGGCATAGCGTACAGCAGAAATTGTATCTCGTTGCTCATAGCATTTTCATTGAACTTTGTATTTCCCATATCAGTATCTGATCTACTTGCAAAAATACTAAAAAGAAGTGGGACAGGCAAGGAAACCCATCCTTTTCTCGTCTATTCTCAGACGAAAGCACCTTCAATCCCAAGAATTACTCCTTATTATATATACGCGCGCGAGGGAATTTCGCAACAAAAAAGCCCTCCACTTTCGGTGGAGAGCCTTGTTTCTTGACTTACCTTGTGTCTTATGCAGGAAGGCTGATAGCTTCTGAAGGACAAACGCCAGCGCAAGTGCCACACTCTGTGCAAGCGTCGGGGTCAATTGAATACTTGTCGCCCTCAGAGATAGCTCCTACGGGACACTCATCGATACATGTACCGCATGCGATACAATCGTCACCAATTACGTATGCCATAATTCTTTGTTATTTGTTTGATTAAATGTGAATACTAAATATTGATGATGCAAAGGTATGCATTATTTTCGAAACTACCTAATTTCGGGTAGTCTTTTTTCGTGTTCGACACAATAAAAGCAGAAAGCGGTGCGTTATAAAGCGTATGAAGGCAAGGATTTTCACGCTGTCGACACTGCTTCTGGCCGTATCGCTCCAGTGTTCCGCCCAACAGCGTCGCGTACAGAACAAGCCCTATATAGACCAACGACTGTTCCACTTTGGCATACTGGTGGGCACGCATCTGCAGGACATCGAGTTCCAGAACGCAGGACTGACCACCTACTTGGACACAGAGGGCACAGAGCATCAGAGTCATGTGGTTGTGGACCAGGATCGGTGGAACGCTGGATTCACCGTGGGTGCGTTGGGGGAACTCCGACTCAGCACCCACCTTCAGTTCCGCATGGCTCCTGCCCTGCTATTCGGCACCCGACACCTCACCTACCATCACTTGATGGAGACGGACGGGAAGGGAAACGCTGTCGAACAGCGACAAGAACTGAAGACCGCCTATATCTCTTCCGCCTTCGACCTCATCTTCGGCGCAGAGCGTTTCAATAACTACCGCCCGTACGTGATGGCTGGCATCAACCCCATGTTCAACCTCAGCAACAGCAGTGGCAGTAACGAATACATCCGGCTCAAGCGGCCAGACGTGTTCTTGGAAGTAGGTGTTGGCTGCGACTTCTATCTCCCTTTCTTTAAGCTCCGTCCCGAACTGAAGTTCATGTACGGACTTACGGATGTCTACGACAAAAACCACGCCAGCGACATCAAGGACAAAAACATGCTACCATTCACCATGGCTGCCAAGGCAGCGCACAGTAAAATGGTAGCACTCACTTTCTATTTCGAATAGGCTTCCCAACGGAACACGCAGCCATTCCTCATGCCTGCATCCGCTCCCTGGAAATCGGCAGCATAGGGACTGCCGTCCACGGGGTTCTTCCCGATGTACCGTTGCGTCTTCAACGACAGCAGCATGCAGCGGTTGTAAAGCATATCCTGCCATACGAATTTCTCCGCCTTGGCCGCATCGGTGGTCAAGCGAACATCGCCCGACAGTCCTGCACCAGCAATGTAGACATAACGGCCGTCGGCACACTTCAACTTCACCGTACCGTCTCCACCATCTATGACCTCAAAGCGCACCTCTGGGCGACGGTCATTTTTGTCCCCACCGAAATGCACTATACCATGCTTATTGGCCAAGAGCAATGTGCTGTCTGCAAGATTAGAGAACACCACCTGCTGACCTACGGGAAGGTTGGCCGTCCGATCTGCTAAGGGTTCCTCTACCTTGAAGTCGTCGAAGTCGGCCACGCCGCCCTTCTTTCCATTGCGGTTGAAGGCATAGAGAGCCACACGCACACCTTGGAAGGTCTTCAACTGATAGGGAGACACCATCTGGTCACCGATATTCGTCCAGTGCGTACCGTCCAGGGAGTAAGAATACTGCAACAGGCTCTTGTCGTAGTCGCCCCACAGGCGGAGCCACACCACCTGACTATTGAGCGCCTCTTTCCTTTCTTTATTGACATTTTGATCGTACCATCTCAGCTGCAGTCCCTTGTCGGTCTTCACGACACCCAGCGAAGCGTAGGGTGTGTTGATGGCACCCAGTCCAGCCTCATCGCCCACTTTCAGGCGCGAGGCATCCAGTTTCACCGAGGTGTAAGACACGGGACCCATGGCACGCTGCGTGAGCGAGTTCTTGGCCCACAGCAACTGGTTGGCAGGCATAGCGTGGAGGCGCAGCCAACCCTTGCGTTCCTTGTTGAGCGACCACATCTTGTCATCGGGGTTATGGTTCCATTGCCATACAGGCTTGAGGGTCTTGCCCGAGAAGTCGTCGCAGCGGTCGTAGGGAGCGTGCGGCGTCTTCACCTTGTCGTTGGGTTTGAACCATGTGCGCGGCGAGCGTCCTAAATTCTTCTCCAGTCCGAAATATGGCCAACCATCTACCCAGGTCACAGGCGAGAGACAGGTGGTGCGCCCTACGGCGTTGAAGTCCTGCATAGACACGCCCCACCAACTGCCGTCAGTAGCCTCGACAATGCCGCCCTGATGAATGGTGGCGCAGGCCAGCCGCGTGTCTGCAGGGTGAGTAGACTTGAAGGCAAAGCCATCTTCTGGCAGTGGCCGTCCGATACCCATATTGTTGACCACCCAAGCTGCAGAGTAGCCAAACGACTCACGCACGCTGATGGCACACGTCTCGTAAGGTCCCCAGA
>CAVAIX010000201.1:0-3894 GCA_963588695.1 Bacteroidaceae bacterium
CTCTCCTGGCTGGCAAAACAATGTAAAACCCTGTCTAAAAATGGGGAGTACTACACTTTATCTCAAAATAACTAGACTTCTCAGCGAAGCCGGCTATACGCTTTTTGAGATCTCAAAGACCCAACTATCCCACTTGGAGTATTATCTTTTTTAGTGGAGGACGAGGGGGAGCCAACACTTTTAATGGTTCCTTTCTATCGCGAGGAAGACAGTGTCCACCATGTACTACACACCGATAATTAGTCGGGATTCCATATTTAATAACTTCAGGACAGGATACTACATCTTCAAGACACATAAAATCATAATAATGTACAATAGATTTGATACGATACTCTTCTCTCTCAGAAATCATGAAATGCTTTCCTCCAACTTTTACCACCCTATTGTTTCCAATTGTGTATTGAACGGAACCAATCTTAATAAAATTGGTTGGAGGTTTTATTTCCTTGTTGATTTCTTCCTTATGCATGCTGACTACATCAAGCAAAAAAATGTATTCGCTTACGATAGCTTTATAAGTCATTGCAGAATCTGTTTTAAAAGTATTCGAAGAGTCCACTATTGGACTATCCTCTGAATCGCCTGAAAAGAAATATACCTCTACTGTTTTTTTTGACTGATTAGATTGATTGACACAACCATAGATCGTAACTATGAAAATAAACAAGAACTTTTTCATACTACTTGTCATTTAGTAAATCTCGGATCACCCACTGGATAAGTTTTCCCAAAATGGTCATATCTCACCCCTTGGTTTAATTTTCTCGCAGTTTCCGCTTCGCTTCCTTCTATAACACGGCGTTCCTCCTCATTATCATATTGATTATCGGGAGTGTCCCTTCTGTCCTTATGCTTTTTATGATTACGAATATCATCCATTGCGTGATCAAATTCATGTTCCAATCTTACAGCGGGCGATTCTCTTTGTCCATTGGAAAAAATTGCGCCTTTTCTCGATTCCCAATAAACTACTGGAATTCTGTCAATATTTCGATATTCTGTATCTTCGAAATCATTTATCAAATGTATAAGTATAGCAGGATTTCGAACAGCATTCACAATATTCCTTCCAGCTTTATTGGCTTTCAGAAAGTTATATGTATGGACAAAATCCAATACGAAACTATTTTTTGGCACCCATCTCTGTGTGCCATTAAATACAAAATATCGATTATTGCCTCTCTTGTCTTGATACCATATCAATACATCTTTTCCGTCCGGATCTATTCTGTTGACAGGATTGTTGTGACAATACGCATACGGACTGACACCATAATATTTCTCGCAAAGCGGATCTATCGTCGTCCACCGAGCCACAGCCGGATCATAAAGGCGAGCGCTAAAGTCGTAAAGGTCAAGGCCGTGCTGGTGGTCCCACTCCTTGCCGAGAAATTTCAGCGGTTGCACGTCAGCGTTCGTGTTCCAGTCGCCATAGGGACCACCATGGGCATAGTAACCGTTGCGCTGTATTTCCATGTTGCCCGACAAAACCTTGCGGACACTTCCCAAGTGGTCACACACGTAATATTGATAGAGGGCGTGCTGACCCGACAACTGGCAGAAGCCGCCAGCGAAGAGCACACGGTCCAGCTTGCCGTCGGAGAAAATGAACGGCCCCACATACTCACGGCTGTTCTCCACCCATGCGGACGCTCCGCTGGCTTGAGTGGCCAGAAGCCAGTCGTCAACTGCTTCCGCATCTGCTTCTTCCGACGCTACCATACCATACAGGACACTCGAAGTCCTGGTCTTCCAAGTCTCTTTCAGCTTCGTGCAGTCCGCATCATAGATGTACTCTATGGAGTTTCCGTTACTAAAAGCCATCACCGACGGTGTTCCCATGTCTGTGTAGCTGACAGACATATCCTTGTCGGGATCATACGTCATCGCACCGGCCGTGTTGTACTCATAAGGGCGATGCCTGTCTATCTTTTTGGGCTTGAAATCGAAGCCGCCCGCATAGACCAGGCCGCCTTGACGGTCGGTTACACCACAAATGCGGTTGCCGTCATATTGCAAGCGAAGGTCATCCGTCAAACCGTAGCTGCCGTTGTTACGCTTGCCATAACGTTGCAGGGATATGACATTGCCATTATGGTCATAGGCTACGGATTCGCCATAACGTTCGTTCACCGCCGATACCATGCGGTTCAGGTTGTCATAGGACAAAGCATAGCTGAAGGTGTCGCGTACACCGCCATTGGCGTAGACATGGCTCACGGAAGCGATATTACCGTTGTACAGGCCCTCGTAACTGAGGGTCTCCGTGTAACAGGGACTCGACAACTTGGTCAGCCAGCCACGGACATTGTGCCCGTACTCCACGCTGCCGGCATTGCCAGACAGGGTCTTGCGCACCAGTCGTCCAAGGTCGTCATATTCAAGCCTTGACACAATTTGCGCAGCTCCTCCGTTGCACGACACCAATCGGGTGGTCAGGGCATCGTTCGCCGTGCTGTAGCTATTGGCATAGACCACCGAGTCCGTACGGCCGTCATGGCGCACCTCCCACACCGCACGCAAAGGCTTGTTGGTGAAGCTATAGGACGTGCGTGAGAGAAGCGCCTTGCCACCAAGGCACGACTGCCGTGTGTCGCAGGGAAGACCCTTGGCCGTGTAGTAGATCACACCACAAAGCGTATCACCACCGGTGGTGAAAGTAACTGAGCCTGTCTGTTGGCCTGTCGCATTACGCGCATTTTCATTTCTCATTAGGTTGACGTTTTCATTCCTTAAACGCTGAACCCGAAAGAAAATTGTAATCATCATAATAATTTATTCGCTCTAGACGCGGAGACGAAAGACTAATTTCACCGACATAGCCCGAACGGCAGAGTCCGTCGCCTGACGACAGCGTCACCAAGCCAGACCGGACATTGTGGGGCGTGTCTGTGCAAGTGCCTTGCAGTACCAGGCGGCCATGGGTGTCGTACAACATAAAACGACTGAGACCGCGCTTAAGCAGTTCCCCGTCTTGCGTAAACACCACGCGACCATGGTTGTCGTACCAGTATCTCGTGGGGGCGCAACCAGGCAACCGTTTGTAAACCATGCGCGAATGACCGTCATAGCGGTACTCGTAAGCATACGCCTCCAACGCCTGTTGCTTGACGGTGCCCTGTGAGCACATAGGAGGGAGCACAAGACGAAGTTGGCCAAGGCCATCATACACATAATAGGTGTCGGCAAAGACTCCGTCACTGACCACTTGCCGTTCCAAAACCTTATCGCCAAACAAGTTGGTGAAAGCCACGACCGACTTGCCGTCCTCGTCCACATGGCGTTCCCCCGTGAGCGACCCTGTTCTTCAGGTGCCACTCTCTTCGGGTTGGCCGTCCTGGCCCAACACATAACGTCTGACCACAAGGTCGGGCTTACCCGCCGCCAGATTGGCGACGCACTGCGTCTGCCGGGACTTGCCCGCCGACTTCCACGCATCGCCTGGCCCGGTGACCGAACGCTCACGTCCCAAAGGATCATAGGCTGTCTCGGAATAGCAACCTTCATCGACATTGGAGCGTCTTGATAAGACTTTGATCTCTTCCGGTGTTCTCCACTCAACGCCCTTTCCTCCGATGCCCGGGAGCCAACGGATGTGGTCACGACCCATCTCGTCATACTCCGTCAATGTGTAGGCGGAGTTTCCTGATGTGCCCAGACCTGTCGTCACATGTATCTCCGGACGGTCCAATCCGTCGTGGTACTGAACATCTGTCACCTTAGCGGTACCAAGGGCATTCAGCATCGTCTGCGTCTGCACATAGTTTTGCGGGACGCTCTGGGCCAAGAGTACTGGAGACACGCCTAACAGGATGATGGTGATTACAACTTGTTTCATAAGGAATAATTGTTTGCGGATTGTGGTCGACTGGTCTGACTTTAATTAGGGTT
>CAVAIX010000202.1:0-3871 GCA_963588695.1 Bacteroidaceae bacterium
AAGATGTCAAGGAACCTATGGTTGCCTATTGCAACGTGAAGTTTGGCATGAAATCCGGTGTAGGCAGCGATAAATGCAATAACTCCTGGCCTTTAATGCGAGTGGAAGAAATGATTCTCATTGAGGCTGAGTGTTTGGCTAAGACAGGTCAGGAATCAAGAGCGAAGGATGTTCTTACCAACTTTGTTAAAACGTACAGAGACCCTTCCTACGTGATACCGACCAGTCGTTCTTTGGCTGATGAAATTTGGTTTCAGCGTCGCGTGGAATTATGGGGTGAAGGCTTCTATACCGCAGATGCTCGCCGCCTTGGCAAAGACATTGTCCGTTTCCATGGAGCGGGAACAACCAATTTCCCCGATGCGTTTGCATTCAATATCAAGAATAACGATGGGTGGTTGAACCTTCGCTTCCCTCAGTCGGAAATGAATACAAATGCAGGTATTGTGGACAACTCTGGTGGCAGCCAGCCCGTTGCAGGCCAGGAGCCGACACTTCGTGACGGCGTAACGGACTAATATTCAGGTAATCATTAACGAAAAAACGAAAAAAACATGAAGCTATTTAGTAACTATATGTTCGTTGCCTTAATGTCAATCTTTGTATTGGCATCTTGCAGTGACGATGACAAATATGTACCCGGAGAACAGGAGACTGCGGATAAGGTCGGTGTTTATTTCCCCACCACTGATGGCGGAAACAATGAGATAGACCCGGCTGACCCTACGGAATTCTCAATAACGGTGGCGCGCATGAATACCAATGGTGCAGTCTCTGTACCATTGATTGTGAAGACGAACGAAAACGACGTGTACCAGATTCCCGCAACAGCCGATTTCGCAGATGGCGCAGCTGAAACCACAGTGAAAGTGACTTTCCCTGATGCAGAGCCAGGAGAGGCTTATACTGTAACCGTCGAAATTCCAGAAGAATACTTCAGCTTCTACAAAGAGAATGCAGACAAAGTATCCTTCTCGACCACCTACACACGTGTGAAATGGAATAATGCAGGTACAGGTTACTGGTTAGGAAACGTCATCAACACGTTATATGGAGTTAAGGCCGTGCCCATGTATGTGGAATACGAGAAGGCCACAACAGCCACTGCCGTAAAGTACCGCTTCAGCAGTCCATATGGTGTCCTTGCAACTGGGCCCGATGAGATGGGGGCATACAATGGCTATCCATACAATGAGGAAGGCGACTTGTCGGGTAATGGCGGAACTTTCGTCATTACCGTCACCAAGGACGGTGCATCTCTGGCTCCTGTTCTGTTGGGTATGGACTGGGGATATGGTGAGTTCTCTATCGGCCAGATATATGGCAACATTCCTTCCGCCGATGTCAGCAGATATCCTCTCGGCGTGTTCGAAGCATCCGAAACGGGCGGTGTGATTACATGGGCTGCCGGCTCGTTGTATGTCAGCATGGCTAGTTATAATAGTGGAGCCCGATACCCTTGTTCCGCTGGTTCCACATACTTCTTTTTGAGCAAGGAAGACTATGCTGCATTTATGGAGGAGTAGGCATCCCCTTCTGAACAGTAAATCAAGATTTTGACATGAGGCATCTGTGTTTTCTATGGGTAGTTAACACAGATGCCCTTTTTGCGCTGAAACACATCACTAAAAACTAATGGGTTAATGAGACGGGTATCACTTTTTACGCTTCTGTTGTTTGCTGTGCTAAGTTTGCAGGCAGCAGAGAGAAGCCAAGGCCAGCTGGTTAGTATTGCAAAGAATGTATTGAAAACAAAACTTACCATTTCTGCATCGGGGACAAGGAGCAGCGAGCCTGTCCAAGTGCTTTACGAAGATGCCGAGTTGGCTGTTGTAGGCTATCATTATAGGGGTTTCGTTGTTATGGCAAAGAACGATGAGTTCGCTCCCGTATTAGGCTATTCTGCCTCAGCCTTCAATTCAAGCAGCATCAATCCAGGTTTTCAGCTATGGCTAAAAGCTACTGCTTATGCTTTGGAAACAAGAGCAGTTCCCATCCAACCTGTCAAACCAGATGGAATTGCCGCAGAGGTGAAGTCTTTCGTAACGTCGAAATGGAATCAAGGAACTCCCTACAATAACCTTTGCCCTTCATATACCAGCAAGGGTTCTGTCAAGCATTATCCTACAGGATGTGTTGCTACAGCCATGGCACAAGCAATGTATTATTACAAATACCCGGTCAAGGGTGATGGCAAGCACACCTACCGTTTTGACCCAGGTACGGGAACAGAGGAAACCGTCTCCGTGCAGTTGGACAATTATCCTTTCGACTGGACTAACATGATAGACACCTATACGTCAGATTACACGGATGCCCAAGCCAAGGCCGTTGCCGAGCTGATGATGGTATGTGGAGCATCGGTGGGCATGCAATATACGGCATCAGGGAGCGGAGCACAGATTACAGCGGCAGTACGTGCCCTTAGAAACGACTTCGGATTTGATGCAGGATTGCCATTGCATAGCATTTCCTTTGAAAGCTCAGAAGAATATTATCCGGCATTGTATCGCGCCATTGCCGCCAAAATACCCGTTGTTTACGCAGGCTATACAGACACAGACGGACACTGCTTCATACTGGACGGTTATGACGAAGACGGCTTGTTTTCGGTAAACTGGGGATGGGGCGGATTAGACGATGGATGGTTCAACATCATGACGTTGAACGGCTATGCCCTGCATCAACAGTTTGTCCCTGTGACAAACCAAGACGTTTACCCTCAGTACTCCTCTAAGTTTACCATCTATGAAGGCTCTGTGAACTTCTCGCAAGTAGATGCCACACACATAAAGGTTTTAACCACAGAACGTCCTGTGAACGTGGATGGAGACTCTTACCAAGGCCACTTGTATGTAGTGGCAATGAACTTAGTCTCTGGTGAGAGCAAGGACATAGCTAAGTTCGAGTTGAAAGCTGCCGTTCCACCCTATTATTATGCGACAGACAACAACCTGTCAAAACCATATGTCACCATTGTCAACAAGTTGAACGATGGTGATTATCGCTTGTTCCTGGCCTCCAAGTCTAATCGGGAGACGGAGTTCTCACCATTTCGCTCATCCGATGGTTGTGCGAATAGTGCACTAATGACCATCAAAGATGGAGTGATTTCTTCTTGGACTGTAGATGACAACGCTGGGTGGATGGCGACTGCTATTACCCAAGTTGCCTCAAACTCTTCCAAACGGCATTATTCCACGAAAACTTTTAATATCAGAGGGCAGCAGGTTACTCCCGTCTATCGCGGCGTTGTTATCAAGAATGGCAAGAAATATATACAATAAACGTCGGTTGAGGTTCGCCCAGTGAACGTACGACCCTGACCGCGGATTTTCGGGAGGTTAACCTCATGAGCCAACGAGGTTAACCTCTCGGGGCGATGAGGTACTACCTCTTGCAGATTTCCGAAAAAACATTTGGAGCTCAAGCCAACGTCCTGCGTATGTCCTGGCAAACTTGGTCAAACCGGTCGAACGTCGCGAGCCAAACAGGAACATCCCTGTTCATCCATCCCATAACATGCTGCATTTCCTTGTGAATCAACCCAACTTCTTCTATGTTCCAACAAATGGCCTCATTATGATCGATTCTGTTGCGCAAGTGGCGGAACTTGTTCAGAAAGCTTGCCACAACTTTCCTTTGACGATTCGACTTTCTCACAAAAGGAAAGGCTCGTCTTAAATCCTTCCAAAGGATTCGTTCATAGTCCCGATTGAAAAGCGAGGTCCAAAAGCCCCATGTCAATTCGGCAGTAATCTTTGCTGTGGTGATTTCCTCACCTCGGTTGGTGATTTGTTTCTTGGCAGCACTTATGTAGTCGAACCTTAAAAACGGTGATGCGTAGCCAGTGTTAGTATTGAGAGACTTC
>CAVAIX010000203.1:0-3862 GCA_963588695.1 Bacteroidaceae bacterium
CTGTGGGACCAGCCTGTCGGGGAGAAATCTCCATGGATCTTTCTGGCATGAAGGATGGGGACTATGCCGGCTTGTCTATGATGCAATATCAGTCTGGACTGGTGGGAGTGAAGAAAGAAAACGGGAAACTCTTCCTCTTCATGAGCGATGGCGCGCAAAACGGCAGTATGACCGAACGGGCTTCTGTCGAAATCAGCCAGACGACAATACACCTAAGAGTCACCGCCGACTTTGAAACCAACCAAGCTCGCTTCTACTATTCCCTGGGCAACAATGCCTGGACGGAGATTGGCAACGCCATGACCATGGTCTATGACCAGCGCAACTTCGTGGGCAACCGTTTCGCCATATTCAATTATGCAACGAAGACTACGGGCGGCTATGTTGATATTGACTATTTCCGATTCAAACGAGTATAATCATTTAATTTTTACACATTATGAAAAACCTAAAATGTTTTTTGCACAGTGCAGCGGCTACCGCTGCCTTGCTGACCCTTGCTGCCTGCAGCAGTGAAGACATTCTGTCGGCAGAAGACACAACAGCGCTGGAGGAAACCACCGTGGTGAAGGGTCATCCGCTGACCATCTCTGCCGCCATCGGCACCACGCCGACCACCCGTATGGGCAGTGCGGAAGGGGATAACGGCATCAAACTGACCTGGGACAAAGACGATCCGCTCTACATGCTGACCAGTACGGACGGTGGTAGTTCGTGGGCAGACACCTACTTCACCTTTAAGGCCACCGAGGTGAAGGACAACCAGGCCACCTTCGTCTGCGACAACTTTGCCTTCCCTGAGGGAACCACAAAGGTGAAGTTCGTCTATACCTCGACCACGCCTGCCTCCAAGGCTGACCTGGACAAGACCAAGCAGTCGTTGGGTGAGCAGACGGGACTCATCACCGATGTGGCTAAGAAACTCTACATGGAGACAGAGGCTATGGATGCCACGAGCGAAGAGGCGGTCAAGCAACTGACCGCCACGCTGAATCATGCGAATGCCGTGATGAAGGTGGTGATTCCCAAGAGCGACATCGAGTGGGGCGACGACGGCTACGCACCCAGAGAACTCACGATGAAACTGCAGAGCAGCTCGCTGAAACTGGAGGGAACGACCGACAACACCATCACCGTCAAGAACGATGCAGCAGCCTGGGAGGGCGACCAGCTGGTGGCCAACGTGGTGGTGTGCATGACGGGGACGAAGGCGGACGGCGACCGCTGGATTTTCACCACAAAGGACGGTTTGGGCAACACCCTGACTCGCGCCACGTCTTCGGCCAAAGCCCTGACAGGTGGAAAGCGGTATAATGCTCCTGTGACTTTTGAGACTGGCGACTATTTCCCCCTGTTGGCCAGCAACTGGAACTGGTTCTCAGGCACAGAGAGCGATCGTAGCTTTGATGAAACAACAAAGACCATCATTAATGCCGAATATGGAGCAGGCGGATGGGAGTTTGGAAGTACTACGCCCTTGAATCTGTCCAAATATGAGTATCTGGTTGTAACGTCTACGGCTGGATATGGCAAAGGTAACCAACTTAGGCTTTACAATAGCGGTTTTTGGGATAGCACCTGCAATGAGACCGATATAAACGAAGCAAAGGCTGTGTTTGATTTGGACAATATAACGAAAAAAAATGATGAGAGTGTGAGGATTGACAAGTCCAAAATTCAACTGGTATGTTTCTGGGGACTGGGTGGAGAAGATAACAAGCTGGTCCTTGATAAAATCTATCTGACCAACACCAAACCTGAAGGCAACAATCCCAGCGCAACCGTAGACCCCATCACAGATGCTAATGAGGATGCTTTTGAGTAATCGACAGGAAACCGTCAAACGGCAATAACATGGAAAGAAAGTTCTTTTATTTTCGATATTTTGTTGTAGCAGTTCTGCTGCTGTCACTGCCCGGATGTGGCAGTGACAGCGAACTGCCTGCCGACGATGGTGTGCCGCCACAGACTACCGAAAGTGAATCGGTGAGCATCGGCATATCGCTCAACGCCCTGGCTGGAAATGGTGGAGCGGTGACGCGTGCCGCAGGTATGGACACTGGGAGCGGTGGGGTGAAGACACGCTGGGAACCAGGCGACAAGGTGTATTTCAACTACACCAAGACCTTCTCCTCCGATGCCGAGATCCTTAACGTGTTCACCGTGAACCACATCGACGAGGACGATCCCACCAATGCGGTTTTCACCTGCAGCAACTTCATCATGCCACGCGGCATTGAGGAGGGACAACTGGTGTATGTGGGACAGAAAACGGTGGACTCCATGGCCGACCTGCAGTCGTCCACCATCGCCTTGGGCGAACAGACACAGCACGGCAGCAACGACCTGTCTGGCATCGGCAACTACCTGCACATGAAGACCTCCTACTTCCAGATGAACCGTCCGCAGGACATCGCCCAGGTGTCGCCTGTACTGAAACACACGTGTTCGTTGGTGACACTACAGCTGAAACGCCCAGAGGGCTGGAACGGGAACGGACTGTCAACGGTGACGCTGTCACTAAACAGCGAGAATGTCACCCTACTCGGCACGACGGACAACCACATCGTCATGAACCTGGAAGATGCGGTATGGGACAACGACTACATCATTGTACACTTCATCGTCAACCCGTCTGGCATCATCAACGACGGCAACAGCTGGACGGTCAACTTCACGGAGACGGGAACGCAGCAACAGGCGAACCTCGTCTATACGGCCAAGCCGCTGGAAGAGGGGAAACACTATACCTCAGTGGTCTCAGACGACCCTTCAGACTATGAAACGCCAGCACACATCGATGTTCCTGGTTTCGACGACGGTGGCGAAGCATTTTAATTCAACAGACAAGAACGATGATAAATATTACCTATATATAAATACGAGAACCATGAAAGAAAGGAAAATCGATTATACCGCACCAGCCATGGAAGTGGTGGAGGTGCAATTCCAAAGCTGCCTACTCGCTGGCAGCTATACCACCAATTTTGATGGCACTATGACCGTGGACGACTCGGTCAGCGAATATGACTAAACAAAGAAAAGAACCTAAACAATGAAGAATAAATACATCACTTTTGTGGCACTGGCTGTTGCAGCAGCCTCCTCCTGTTCCAGCGACGATGTCGTTACGGAACAGCCTCAAGAAACGAAACAGGAAACGGTCGACTCCAAGACCGTGACGCTCACGGCCTCCGTAGACGAAGGGCAGACCCGCGTGGGACTGACGAAAGACACTGGCGGCACAACGGCCTCGTTCTACTGGAACAAAGACGATGCCATCTCTGTACTGACTACGAACAATAACACCCTCTCTAACGAGAAATTCACCACCACAGCCAATTCTGGTGATAAGACAGCGACCTTCACAGCTAAAGTGACAGGAACGGTGGGCAAATACGCCGTATATCCCTACAACGAGAACCACAAGTTTACGGACGAAAAGGCGCTCACCTACAACCTGCCTGCCACATACAAGTATGAGAAGGTGGAGAGCAACATTTTCTCCAAGGATGGTTCTTATCCCTCGAATCCCACCAACATACCGATGCTCGGCACCATCAGCGGCAACAGCATCAAGTTCACGTGTCTTGGTGGATTGGCTGTCATCCGCATCGACAGGATGCCCGCCGAAATGGGTACGGTCACCGTCACAGCCGACCAACAACTCTCTGGCAGCTTTACGGTTGCTGATATGTCGGCTGCTAATGCTGCGATAGCACCAAAATCAGAAACTCTTACTGATGCCGAGAAGCAGGTGACCTTCACCTTCAACGGAGCAACCAAGGAAGCTGTCGGTGTGTTCTATCTCCCTTTGGCTCCTGGCACCTACAGCAATGTGACGGTGAAGGTGAGCTACGGC
>CAVAIX010000204.1:0-3852 GCA_963588695.1 Bacteroidaceae bacterium
CATACAAGGACTGCTCGCGGTGAGTGCAGCATCCCTAACGGCGTGCTCCAATTTCCTGGAAGAGAAGAACTGGTCCAGCCAGTCGGCGGAGGAATACTATGAAACAGCCACAGGTTTCGAGTCACTGGTAGACGGCGCATACGCCACACTGAAAACGGTTTACAACAACCTGAACTATTTCCAGCTCACCCAGTTGGGAACGGATCTCGGCACACAGAACAATGGTACGACCACCTCGGATCTGAACCAATATGTGGTCACCTACACCTCCGACAATGCGGCCGTGTACAACCAATGGAAGAACCTCTACACCTCTCTAAAGAACGTGAACGCCGTCATTGACCGCTCCGAATCGGTGAAGACACTGGAGCAGGATAAGTTCAACGGCATGAAACCAGAACTCATCAAGCAGCACGTGGCCGAGGCCAAGTTCCTGCGTGCCCTGTATCTCTTCGAGATCGTCAAAAACTGGGGACAGGCTCCGCTCATCCTCCACGAGCCGACAACCGCCTCCACCACTGGCGAGCTAAACAGTGCGTCCGACTTCTACAACCAAATTCTTAACGACCTGTCGGACGTGTTAGCCTCCAACCTGCCGGAACAGCAGCCAGCCTCCGACTTCGGTCGTGTTTCCAAGGCTGCCGCCAAACATCTCCGTGCCCTGGTCTACCTCACCCGTGGCTATCAAAGCTGTGGCCAGTCTTCTGACTTTCAGAACGCCTATGCCGATGCTGTGGATGTCATCTCCAATTCTGGTCACAAACTGCTGGACGACTACGCCTTGGTACACCGCCAAAACAACGAGGCCAACGACGAGGTGGTGTTCGCTGTCAATTTCAACAACAGCAACAACTACATGAACAATCTTTCCACGGAACACTGGCTGTTCTCCTACCGCGAAGGCTGGGAAGGCTTGGGCAAAAGCAATTACTACGGCAACGACTATGCCAGCGTGATGCCCACCAAATACGCATACCTGCTGTTTGACTGGAAGAAAGACCACCGCACCGAGGTGACCTTCATGAGCCCCTACAACGGCAACCCGTCCACCTCCGTTGACGGCAGAACACTGGGAAGAAATGCCTTCATGAACACCGACCAACTGGACAAGTCGGCTGACCTACTGGCAGACACCGTCATCTATTTCCCCGTACCAGGAGAAGCAGGTTTCAGAACGTACTCTGCCGCAGAACAGAAGGCTGCGAACACGGGTTCTCCCATGAAGTTTATCTACAATTATCCTGCGGGAGACTATGCCGACTGCTCCAACGACGACTACTACATCACGGGTATGCAGGGCAACAGCTCGACGACCCGCGCCTGGCTGCCTGTCTATAAGTTCAAGGACGCAGGCATCAAATACAACGAGGGAAGTGCCGGTGTATTGAACGGCTCGCGCGACATCGTGCTGTTCCGCTTGGCAGAAACCTATCTGATAGCCGCAGAGGCTGCCGTCAAAAATAATAACAACCTTAATGCCTTGAAGTACATCAATGCCGTTCGCCAGCGTGCCATGAACGGGGCTTCAGCGTCTGGACTATCACTGTATTCTGGAACGATCACCATTGACAACATTCTGGATGAACGCGCACTGGAGCTCTTCGGCGAGGCTCCCCGTTGGAACGACTTGACAAGAACGGGCAAGTTGGCAGAACGCGTATTGAAATACAACTGGGATGTTACCCACATTTCTGGAGGACTGATTAAAACACAGCTCAGCAAGGAAACAGAAGCGAAATACAGTCTCCGCCCAATACCCAGAAACTGGTTGAGCACACTGTCCAACGGACAAGCTCTTGGCAATAACCCCGGATGGGAATAAACTAAGGACAAAAAACACACTGTAAAGAGACCGGACGGCAGATACCGCCCGGTCTCTCCGTAGAGTAACGAACGGAATACGACCCAACGGCATCATACCGAACGGCAAAAGTTCAGAACTATTCTGCTCAGTATTTCCTTTTTGCGTATTCGCTGGGCGAACATCCAAATTGCTTTTTGAAACTTGTGGAAAAGTGGGAGAGTGTATTGAAGCCTGTCATGAAAGCAATCTCCGAGATGTTGTACTTGCCCTCAGCAATGAGTGCCGCTGCCCGGTTGATTTTGAACGTCTTGAAGAAAACGCTGGGTGTCTCGCCCGTCAGTCCCTTTACCTTGTAGTACAGCTTGGTGCGCGACATCAACATCAACTCACTGACGCGGTTCACCTCCAGCTCGGAGCTGGATAGTTCCTGTTCCATCACCTTATATAACTCGTCCATGAACTGGCGATCCTGCAGAGAGAGCATTTCCGCTGCCACCTGATCCGTCTCTGTGGCATTGGCGAGAATGGCCTTTACCTTCTCTCGGTTGAGCAGTTGCGAACTGATGATGGCCAGCAGCACCTTTGGTGTGAATGGTTTGGAGACGTAGGCATCGGCACCATGTTCCAACCCAGCCACTTGGTCTTCTGTGGTTATCTTGGCCGTGACAAGTATCACAGGGATGTGTGACAGGCGGACGTCGTGTTTGACCGCGTCGCACAGTTCGTAGCCTGACATTCCCGACATAATCACATCACTGAGGATTAGTTGAGGTTCTTCCTCGCGTGCGGCCTTCAAGGCACTTTCCGCATCGAAGCGATACAGCACCCGATACTGTGGCGAAAGCAGCGTGCGCAGATAGTGAACCACTTCTGTGTCATCGTCCACCACAAGTATCATCGGACGCACATCCTCTTCCGCCGCGTCTGTGGCAGCCGTGTCTGCCGCTGGCTGTGCGACAGCGGTCAAGGGGAAGGCGACCGCCTGGTCTGTGTCGTTCTTGATGCGCTCGTCGTCCGCATAAACGTCGTCGTTGACGGGGAGGATGAGCGTAAACACCGCGCCACTGCTTACGCTATTGGCATCCTCAATGCCAAGCAGGTCATGGTAGGCTGCATCCTGTCTGTTGCCAGCCACAAGACGACCATGATGGAGCTGAGCCAGCGCACGAGCATAATAGAGTCCGATACCCGAACCCCAGTTGATGGTACCTTTCAGCTGATTGTCGAGTTGATAGTAGCGTTTGAAGACGTTCTCCAGCTCGTGCTTAGGCAGTCCCTTGCCCGTATCGGCCACGATGATGCGCACGTTTTGCTGTCCTTGTCCCGAAGTCTCCACGTCAAGCACCATGTCGATGCGTCCGCCCCGAGGCGTAAACTTCATGGCGTTCGACATCAGGTTGTTGATGATTTTCTCCAGTTTGTCTGCATCGAGCCACATCAGGAACGAGCCTTCCAGGCCATGGCACGTGATACGGATTCCCTTTTCGTCGGCGTTCATAAGGAACAGATCCATGATGCGGCGCATCTCGGCGATGATGTCCATCCGGCTGATGCGCAGTTGTAACGTGTCGTTCTCCAGCTTGTTGAAGTCAAGGAGCTGGTTGACTAGTCTCAGCATACGCTTCACACTGCGGTCGATGATGCCCAGTAGTTGCTGGTCGTGCTGTGATGCCGATTTACTTTCTGCCAACTGCTCCACTGGGCCTGCTATCATCGTCAGTGGTGTTCGGAACTCATGCGACACGTTGGCAAAGAAGCTCATGTTCATGCGGTTGATGCGCTGCTCCTGCTCCCGCTCCTCCTCCGCCCTACGGGCGCATCGTTTCTCTTCGGCAATGCGGTTGCGGAAGCGAATCACCGCATACGCCACTCCGATGGCCAGACATGCATACAGCAGCCTTGCCCACCAAGAGTTCCACGGCATGGGGGCTACGTGAATGCGGATGCTGCGTTCGGCTATTGCCTGGTTGGAGTCGTTGGTCAGAATCTTGACGCGGAAGTTATAGCTGCCCGCTGGTAAATTGGAGTAATATGCTGCCGTGCTGCTT
>CAVAIX010000205.1:0-3845 GCA_963588695.1 Bacteroidaceae bacterium
GTTGATGATATTGCGCATCGGTCATGTGCTTCAGCAGTTCGAGCACGAGCATAGCACCCTGTGAAAAGCCCACGAGGGCGAAGGGGCGTCCTTGGTTCATGTGCGTCATATAGTGGTCGAAGGCTTGGCAGACTTCCGCTGCCACCTGTCGGTATTCCGCCTGAAACAGACTGTCGGGCAGGTGGATGGCATTGAAGGTGAACTGGTGATAGTAGGGCGCGAGGAAGTTGAAGTCGTGCTGTGCGATATGCTCCTCGACGTAGGCCATTTCGGCTTGGAGTACCTGTCGGTCTGCTTCGTTCAGTCGGGCGCGAAACATCTCCCGTCCGCAACTGTCCGTAGCCGAGAGGACGTTGGTGGAAACGAGGTAGAGGATGTCTGGCTTATCGGGGCGGAGAGTGTCTCGGGACTGATACCATGCACTGTCCGCCGTCCATGCGGTCTGCTCGGTGGTGGAGGCATAGGGCTGGCTGCAGACGGTGGAGAACTGAAGGACGGCCAGTAGAAATAGGAGTGCGAATCTTGTACGACGTTTCATCGTGTAGTGCTTTGTTTGAATAAGGGTCTGATGTTAATGGCTTCTGGCCAGTTCCTCACGCAGGAAGCGCGGCGTGAAGCCCTTCTTGCTCTGTGCCACCTGTTCAGGAGTGCCCGTGGCGAGTACCTGTCCGCCCTGTCGTCCGCCTTCGGGCCCCATGTCGATGATATGGTCGGCCTGGCGGATGACGTCGAGGTTGTGTTCGATGACGATGACGGTGTTGCCGCGGTCTACGAGTCGCTGCAGAATATCCATGAGGATGCGGATGTCCTCGAAATGGAGTCCCGTGGTGGGTTCGTCGAGGATGTAGAGTGTCTTTCCCGTATCGCGTTTTGAGAGTTCTGCGGCCAGCTTGATGCGCTGGCTCTCGCCACCAGAGAGGGTCGTGGAGGGCTGTCCGAGACGGATGTAACCGAGTCCGACCTCCTGCATGGCCTTGATCTTGCGGAGGATGTCTGGCACGTTTTCGAAGAACTCAACGGCTTGGTTGACGGTCATGTCGAGCACGTCGGCGATGGACTTTCCCTTGTATCTCACTTCCAGTGTCTCGCGGTTGTACCGCTTGCCGTGGCACACCTCGCAGGGCACCTGGATGTCGGGCAGGAAATTCATCTCGATGGTCTTGTAGCCGTTGCCGCCGCAGGCCTCGCAGCGACCGCCTTTGACGTTGAAGGAAAAACGCCCAGGCTTGTAGCCTCGAATCTGTGCCTCGGGCAACTGGACGAACAAGGTGCGTATGTCGCTGAATACGCCCGTGTAGGTGGCTGGATTGGAGCGCGGGGTGCGCCCGATGGGACTTTGGTCCACGTTGACCACCTTGTCTATCAGTTCCAGTCCTTCAATGCTGTCATAAGGCATGGGCGGTTGAAGTGAGCGGTAGAAATGGCGGGAGAGGATGGGGTAGAGTGTCTCGTTGACGAGGGTGGACTTGCCAGAGCCGCTGACCCCCGTGACGACGGTGAGACTGCCCAGAGGGAACGCCACGTCGACGTTCTTTAGGTTGTTGCCCTTGCAGCCGTGCAGCGTCAGCTGGCTGCCGTTGCCTGCGCGGTGTCGCCCGTCCTGTGGTGGTTCCTGTCCCTTGAGATAACGTGCTGTCAGCGTGTCAGCGTGCATCATCTCCTGCGGAGTGCCTTGGAAGACCACCTCACCGCCCTTCCTGCCCGCTCCCGGGCCGATGTCGACGATATAGTCCGCATGGAGCATCATGTCGCGGTCGTGTTCCACCACGATGACGGTGTTGCCTAAGTCGCGCAACTCCTTGAGCGAGCGGATAAGGCGGTCGTTGTCGCGCTGGTGGAGTCCAATACTTGGTTCGTCAAGGATGTAGAGCACGTTGACCAATTGCGAACCAATCTGTGTGGCCAAACGGATGCGCTGACTCTCACCGCCAGAGAGCGACGCGGCTTGCCGGTTGAGTGAGAGATAGCCGAGCCCCACCTCCAACAGGAAGTCCAGTCGGGTGCGTATCTCCTTCAGTATCTCTACGGCAATCTTCTGCTGTTGGCTGTCCAGATGCTCCTCTGCTTGGTTGAGCCACGGACGTAGTTCTGCAATGTCCATGTCGGCTAACTCCGCGATGTTGTGATCCCAAATGCGGTAGGACAACGCCTCGCGGTGGAGTCGCTGTCCGTGGCACTCGGGACAGGTGCACTCGGCAAGAAACTGTCCTGCCCACTTCTGTGCGCTGGCTCCCTCGCTGCTGTCCATCACGTCGCGTAGATATTTCACCACACCGTCGAACTCCGTGAAGTAGTCGCTGGAGGTGTGCACCAGTTCGCGGCTGATGCGTACGCGCTCTAATGAACCGTAGAGCACCTCCGACAGTGCCTCCTCTGGTAGTGCTTCGACCGCTGTCTTCAGCGTGCAGCCGTGCCGCTCCAAAATGGCTCCAATCTGCCAAAAGATCATTTGGTTTTTGTACTTGCCTAAGGGTGCGATGGCTCCATCGTGAATGCTCAGACTGCGGTCGGGAATGACTTTCGTTAGGTCGATTTCTTGAACATAGCCCAGTCCTTTGCAGCGCGGACACGCCCCCTGCGGCGAGTTGAACGAGAAGGTGTTGGGGGCAGGGTCGCTGTAGGCCATGCCCGTTGTGGGGCACATCAGTCTCCGCGAAAAATACTTCACCTGTCCCGTTTCGTAGTCCATCACCATGAGCAGTCCGTCGCCCTGCTTCATGGTTGTGCGGATGCTCTTGCGCAGCCGTTCGTCGTCGGCATCCTTCACCGCTAAACGATCCACCACTACCTCAATGTCGTGGTTTTTGTAGCGGTCTAATTTCATGTCTGGCGTCATCTCCATCACCTCACCATCCACGCGCACGTGGAGGTAACCCTTGCGGCGCAGGCTCTCGAATAACTCGCGGTAGTGACCTTTACGGCTACGCACCATCGGAGCAAGTAGCAGTATTTTCCGTCCAGCATAGTCAGCGGCCACCATCTCCATCACCTTTTCCTCCGTGTACTTCACCATCTCCTCGCCCGTCTCGTAGCTGTATGCCTTTCCGGCGCGCGCGAAGAGCAGACGCAGATAGTCGTAGACCTCCGTCGTAGTGCCCACGGTGGAGCGCGGATTCCTGTTCGTTGTCTTCTGCTCGATGCTGATGACGGGCGACAGACCCGTGATTTTGTCCACGTCGGGGCGTTCCATTCCCCCTAAGAAGTTGCGTGCATAGGCCGAGAACGTCTCGATGTAACGACGTTGCCCCTCGGCAAAGATGGTGTCGAAGGCCAGCGATGACTTGCCTGAGCCACTAAGTCCTGTGATGACGGTCAGCGAGTGGCGCGGAATCTCTACGTCGATGTTCTTCAGATTGTGGACGCGTGCGCCCCACACGTTGATTTTTCCCTCGTGATCCGTTTGGTCAGATGTCGCCTTTTGTATAGCTTTTGATGTCATGAGTCAAATTTATTTGTGCAAAATTACGGAAAAATGTAGATTTACCGCATCTTTTTTTGTAATTTTGTGCCCGAAACACTAAAAACAAGCATGGATACGAACCACGGAATACTACATCGCACCGCCATCCTCCTGCTCTTCCTGCTTACCATTACCACCCTCCAGGCACAGCAGAAGGACAGCCACAGCCTGCGTGTTGGCATCATGTTGCCCCTCCATAGCGACAACGGCGACGGACGGCGTATGACAGAATACTATCGCGGTGTGCTCATGGCCTGCGACAGCCTCCGCGCTGACGGTATTTCCACTGACATACGCGCATGGAACGTGGCCGAGGATGCCGACATCGAAACTTTCTTGAAAGACCCTGCTGCTGCCGACCGTGACCTCATCATCGGTCCACTCT
>CAVAIX010000206.1:0-3838 GCA_963588695.1 Bacteroidaceae bacterium
GTGCACGCCCCCGAGCGCATCATCCCCGGCAACATGGTGTATGAGCTGCTGCACAACAACCGCACCATCGGTGCCGACGACAGGGCGATTGGCGAGAAGGTGAAGCAGTACTACGCCTCGTTCTGTCAGGGTGAGATTGTGGTGACCGACATCCGCACGGCGGAGATGACGAAGGTGGTGGAGAACACGTTTCGTGCGGTGAACATCGCCTTTGCCAACGAGCTGAGCCGCATCTGTCGCCACGACAACATGGATGTGTATGAGATCATCCGCATCTGTAATATGCACCCGCGCGTGAACATCCTGCAGCCCGGTCCTGGTGTGGGTGGCCACTGCATCTCGGTGGACCCGTGGTTCCTGGTGGGCGACTACCCGCAGTTGGCCAAGGTCATCGACGAGTCGATGAAGACCAACGACTCGCAGCCCACCTTTGTGTTGAACCGCATCCACGAGATCATGAAGGAGAACGGCATCACGGACAACCGCCGCGTGGGTCTCTATGGGTTGACGTACAAGGAGAACGTGGACGACTTCCGCGAGTCGCCGACCCTCCAGCTGTTGGAGGCGCAGGAGCGCCACTTAGCCCGTCCGCTGAAGTGCTACGACCCGTTCTTAGAGCAGCACCAGATTGCCGAGAACCAGTATGCCGACTTCGACCAGTTCCTGCAAGACCTCGACATGGTGGTCATCATGGTGAAGCACGACCACATCCGCCAGCACTGGGCTCAGTTGCAAGGCAAGGTCATCCTCGACTGCTGTAATATCTGCCCATTAGAAGGAGTTTATCATATTTAACTAAGAAATGATATGGAGACTGTAAAAAAAGTGAGGTTGGAAACCGTTTTATGGTGGGACTTAGCCGTTGTGGGACTGTTTTATCTGATTCCCACGCTGTCCCACCTGACCAGTATACCGTTTTATCGGTTCGAACCCATGCGGTGCGTATTGCTGTTGAACCTGCTGTTGACGGGAAACAAAAAGAATGCCTATCTGATGGCTGTGACGCTGCCCTTGTTTTCCTACTTGGTCGGTGGGCATCCCGTCTTTGTCAAGGCGTTGCTGATGGCTGCAGAATTGTCGGCCAATGTCTTGTTCTTCGACGTGATTACTAAGAAGGTGATCAACAGTGCCATCGCCATGTTTGTGGCCATTGCGGCGAGCAAGGTGGCGTATTACATCATCAAGTACGGTGTGCTTTCTATCGGTCTTATGGATGGGACACTCATTGCCACTGACCTCTTGACCCAACTCGTGGTGGCCATCGTATTGTCCGTGGCCTTCTGGAAGTTTAGCGAGCGCGTGATAAGAAGAGATTAACTCGAACAGCAGAAGTATATGGACGTAGCGATTAACATCAACGACATCACTTATCCGAAAGCCTGTCCGTTTCATCCAGACCGTTCTTTTCCTGAACTCAACGGATTGTACGACTATGCTTTGGATGCCGACAATAAGGTGTATGGTGCAGTGCGCGACTTATTGATCGCCTTGGAACTGGATCGAGAGCATATCGGGAAGGAGACATGGAATCCCTTCTCAGACTTTATCAAGCAGGGAGACCGTGTCGTCATCAAGCCCAACTTAGTGTTGCACCACAGTGGCAGAAAGAAAGACATCTCCGCCGTAGTGACCCATGCGTCCTTGATAAGGCCACTCATTGACTATACCCTATTGGCTCTGAAACGTGCTGGTGGGGGTGAGGTTATCGTTGGTGATGCGCCACAGGGAGATGCCGACTTCGACATTATCACGAAGGCCAACGGACTGTACGAACTCGTTGAGTGGTATAAGACGAAAGGCTATGACATCCAGCTTCGCGATTTCCGTAAACTGGTCTATCCGCACGGTTTCAAGAGTTCTGTGTGGGTAGAGCGTGAAGGAGATTCCGATGGTTATGTGGCCGTCGACTTGGGTGAGCACAGTCATCTGAACGCCCTACCCCATCTGGACAGGCTGTACGGTTCCGATTTCGACCGCTCGTTTATCGTGCAGCAGCACCAAGGTGGCCACCACAGGTATTTAGTATCGGGCACCATCATGAAGGCCGACGTGGTTATCTCGGTGCCGAAACTGAAGACCCACAGGAAAGCTGGTGTCACCGTCAACATGAAAAATCTGGTGGGCATCAATGGTGACAAGAACTACTTGGCTCACTACCGCATCGGTTCGCCATCACACGGCGGCGACGAGTATCCTAACAGCAAGAATCCCCTACTCCTGTACTATCGATGGTACGAGCGGTTCAGCGGTGACCATTTCTTGGCCAGGAACACGATGTTCTACCGCTATCTGAATAAGATTTGCCAGATACCCAGTTATGCAGGGATTGCCCTATACTGTCTGTTTAAGGGCAAAGAGAATGTGGCGACCTGTGGCGCATGGCACGGCAACGACACATGCTGGAGAATGTGTCTGGACTTGAACTACGTGTTAAGGTTTGCTGATAAAGAAGGCAAGCTATGCGACGAGCCACAGAGAAGGTATTTCTCCTTGGTTGATGGCATCGTGGCAGGAGAAGGCGATGGGCCGATGAAGCCCGATCCCAAACCTATTGGTGCGCTATTAGCGGGACAGAGTCCTTATAAGGTGGACTACATCGCCTCCTACGTCATGGGCTTTGACCCTCAGAAACTGCCACAGATAAGAACCGCTGCTGAAGAGAACGGTTTTAAGGAAGCGGATTTGGCAGTGACCTGTATGCGTCACGGGGAGTCCGTTTCTTACAAAGACATTAATTTTGACTTCAAAGAACCTCCCACGTGGCGAGGAACCATGAAGCGTTAGCAAAAACAAATCTATGAGTGTGATTACAAAAATCTATGACGCCAGTCCTGTATGGGTGCAGAATCTGATGTGCTCCACCAAAGGTTGGCTGATAACAAGGCGGCGCTTCAATAGTCACTTTTACTGGGAACTGGAGCAGTTTGAGGCGCATCAATATGATCCAAAGGAAACGCTTTGTCGGTTTCTGCGTCGATGTGGGGAGGTTGACTTCTACAGGGAATCCATTGACCCCTACTTCTTGACCCACCTGACCCCCGAGAATGTGTATGAGGAAATGAAAAGGTTGCCCATCATCAGTAAAGCCGATGTCAGGGAGCACCTCTCAGAAATCAGTGCCCTGAATGGTTCTGGCTCCTCCATCACTATGCATACCAGCGGCACGACGGGCGGCGGACTGGTTTTCCCGTACTCGGTAGAGATGGAAAATAAACAGTGGGCAGTCTGGTGGAGATACCGCCGTCGGTTAGGCATCCAACTTGACACCTGGTGTGGATGGTTGGGCGGCAGAAGCATCATCTCGTCAGAAAACAGGAAACCACCCTATTGGCGCATCAACAGACCTGGTCGACAGGTGATGTACAGCGCACACCACTTGAGTGCCGACACCGTAAGGTACTATCATGAGGACATCAGCAAACGGAAGCTGACGTGGCTTCACGGCTATCCCTCATCCACCTCGTTGCTCGCATCGTTGATCATCGAAAACGGGCTGACACCCATCGATTCCGTCAGATGGGTGACTACTGGTGCAGAAAATCTGTTGGAACACCATATCGAGATGATCCACAAGGCCTTTCCCAATGCCATGGTGCGCACCCACTACGGATTAGCGTAAGGAGTGGCCAATTTCAGTCAGGACGAGCAAGGGCAATGGCAGATAGACGACGATTTCGCCCATGCCGAATTTATTCCCTTAGACGAAGACCCGACGGTGTGCCGCATCATCGGGACGGGGTTCTCCAATGCTGCTTTTCCACTCGTGAGATACGACACAGGAGACTTGGCAAAGGTGAACTGGACGGACGGCAAGCCAGAAATCGTCGAGATATACGGT
>CAVAIX010000207.1:0-3826 GCA_963588695.1 Bacteroidaceae bacterium
TTTTTACATAGCGTGAAATGTCCAACGTCCACGGGGAGCACCACATGATGCCAGCATCGTGTCCATTGACTGTCACGCTCACATTGCCGTTGACAACAGGCAATCGCAGTAACCATTGATCCTGTTTGTCGTGTTTGCCGACCTTGAAGGTTGTGGTGTAGTCACACGTTCCTGAGAAGTACTTGATTCTCGGATTGTCACTGAGCGTCCAGTCTTCAAGTGGATGGTTCTTTAACAGAATATCCTCACCCTTAAAGTGCTGGTCAGCCTGGTCTATCACGATGGTTTCAGCGGGCTGTTCGTCATAGGGTCGCCAAGCGAGACCGTCTATGTTTTGGTTGGTAAGTACTATAAAGCCAGATTCGTTGGGTTCCAAGTGCAAGGGAATGGTTGTCTGCTGTGCCGTGGCCTCTTCGATTTTCAATTGCTGCCGCGTACCATCCAGCGGGTTCCAGAAATAAGCCCGTGCCCCATGGGCGCGCAATTTCACGACGTTGTGATAGGCTTTCGGACTGTGATTAGTCAGGAAGTACAGCTCACCGTCCTGCAACTTCCGATGACTGAACCACAGCATGCTCTTGGGCAGATGTTCACTATAGTCCACCAAGTCTGGCAGTTCCGGTAAGGCAACCACAGCCGTATCGCTCGGTTCCGTTGTCACCTCCCACGAATAGCCATAAGGAATGTCTGGCAATCGGCGTGCCAACAACTTCGTAGGAGGAATGCTTGGCAACTTGATCTTCATATCTACGACAGGATGCCCCTGTCGCATCATGGCGGCACAGCGAGCCTGATAATCCCAAAAGCCCTTGCTGCCAGTCCAAAGTGTATTGTTCCTGTTCAGACAATAATGGCGTCCACCGCCTGTACTGCCGGGAAACTTGTCGAGCCAAGGCTGATAGGCGGATGCACAGACCACAAACTCGTTGATGTGGCACGAATAGGCAAAGTCGGCCAAGGGTTTCATGTCGCCCAAGGTCTCTGAGAACTTCATATCCGTGAACGCTTCGCCCGATGCAATCTGTTTCCCATAGTGGTGTGCTGCCGAAGCCCCTTCTTTGATGTCATAACTACCATCCTTATCTCTCGCCCAGAACTCCGTCTGCGGTTTGTCCACCATACTTTTTGCTCTGAAATTGTCGGCAACCATGCTCAATCCGTTACCCATGGCCTGCGCCGTAAGCGTAACACCTTCCTCGTGGCAGAGTGCCTGAATGGTTCCCAAATAACGGTCGCAGACCAAATCGGCCAGCGTCAATCGGACATCGGCCAACACACTATCCGTCTTTTCGGCAGATCCGATGATATACCCCGCCATGACAGGAAGCCATTGTCGCAGGTCATAGCCGCGCCTTTTATTGAATTCCTCTACAAAGTCCTGTGTCCAGTTCTGCGAACCAGCCTCATGGCTGTCCATGCATACGCCGATGGGTTTGAGACCGATGGCTGCCAGACTGTCCAGTATCGGTTTGGTATAACTGTTCCAGTGCTTCACCACACCTCGGGGCGATAGCTTGTCCGCCTCCAGTCCCAACAGGTTTTGTCTGCCGTGTTTGGACTTTCCACCCGTGATTTCTGCAGACAGCCTCACAATCATCCAATCTCCTTCTGGGACGCGCCAGCGCAGCTGGTCACCGTCCAGCTTATCAGTCACGTCAAGCATGTCGCCCAGAGTTATTGCGTTGCCGCAGAATGGAGCGTAGTTTATAGGTTGTATAAACTCCGAACGCAGTCCAGTGCGCTCCTCCCAATTCGTCAGTCGCGCTATCGGAGAGAGTTGCACGTCCTTGATGAAGGTGGCATAATCTGCCCGCTGCAACAAGGCCTGATCCGTCACTCGCGTTCTGAAATAACGAGCCTTGACGGGAGCGAAAGCTACCGTTTGTCCGCTATATGTCGGCGAGCCATAGACAGGAGGTAGCTCGCACACCTTCCTCCACGTCATGCTGTCGTCAGAAGCCTCAAGTACCCCTACGGCAGGTCTTTCTTTAAACATCATGCCGTCGAGAGCTGTCGGTGTGTTCATCGCACCGTTTCTGGATTTTCCAAAAGCCCTTGTGTTGTAAGTGATAGATTGCACAGCATCCCAATCCTGCATACGCAAACGAATGGCATACACCGCCACATCATAGGCATCCTTGTCTCGTGACGCTTTTGGCAAAACGATAACATTCTCCCTCGTGTCTGCCTTGCGAACCAGTATTCGACTACTCACCAACCGCTGCATCGCTTCCGACTTCTCAATCCATTTTCCACCGACGACATAGCCGTTAGAGATGTTTATCTCGAAGGTCAAGCCGATGCGCCGAGCCTCTTGTGTTGCATATTTCAGCATGTTCCACCATCCCGGCGACATGGCTTCCAGTGCTTTCTCAGAAGGTTTGTGTACCTGGTCATAATAAACGACGCCGCCCACTCCGGCCTTCTTGAAGGCTTCCAAGTCTGCTGTGATTCCCTCTCGTGTCGTTTCCGTCTCACCGTGAAACCACCATACCTTCGTCCTGCAGGAGTCCTGCGGGGTCTGGAACACTTGCCATACTTGGTCAACCGTGGGCAAAACATCCCCAGCAGACACAGGCAGGACAGTCATGGACAAGAGTGTCCATGCCATTATTTTCACTCTTGTTTTCCTTCTATTGATCATCGTTGTAGCAGTGTTTCGTTTTTAATGCGGTTTGCAACTGCAAAATTACGCATTGTAAACTACAAAATACCCGACTTTCTGCCCAAAAATCTATAAAAACTCATCCGATGCCCCACTCCAAACGGTTTATACCATCCTTTCGGCAGAGTAAAGTATATTATATTTTACACGATAACTTTGCTGAGTGATGCGACCAACTACCGACCAAACATTGGTAGTGATATGCTACAGTATGGTGAGGTTTATTCTGCGCCCTAAGCCTTGGAATATCTTGAAGAGGGTGGAAACCTGTATGTCAGCATGTCCATTCTCTACACGCGAGATATAACTTTTCTTTGTTCCTATTCTTTCTGCGAGTTGCTTTTGCGTAAGGCCAGCCTTGCGGCGTTCCTCTTTCAGTTGCTCACCTAAGATAAAAGCATCAACCTCCGCATCAAAGGCCACTCTGGTGGGTGTTCCCTCTGCTCCAAAGTCTTCCTCGATTAAATCTTCAATTGGGGTAAGACCCAACTGCTTCATTTCTTCTCTTGTCATATTATATTCCTTTTTTGTTTTCAAAATACTCTTTCATTATCCGCTTGGCTTTCTCTATTTCTGCCTGTGGTGTTTTTTGAGTTTTCTTCTGGAAGCCATTAAATAGGACGATTAGATTTCCCTCATCAAAACAACAGAATATACGAAAGATGTTGCCATCATCCTCCACCCGTATCTCATAAAGACCAGACACACCTACTATTGATTTCAGATAGATGGTTGGAATAACCTCTAAAGTCATAAGGTAGAGAAATATCTGATATATCTTCTTTAATGTCCGCAGAGGTAACGTCTTCTTGAAATCTATAAAATAGTTTCGATAGACAATAAGCCTTCGCTTGTACTCTTTCTTTGGCATGACACTCAAATTTTGTGCAAAGGTAACTAATTAGTAAACATCATCCAAGTTATTTTGTAAAAATCTGCATCTCGAATGCAATTATGTTCTCAATGATTCAGCGAGTCGGCGCAAGAAAGAGAAATCCGGCAGGGGGTGCTGCACCCTCCTGCCGGACTCCTTGTTTATATCACGTCGTTTGGCGAACGGTTACTTGTTTACGTTTGCAGATACTGTAGCGCCGTCTACGGTGATGTTGGTCGTGCCGTACTCAATGGCGGGAGTCTTGCCGCCGCTGGTGGTCATAATAT
>CAVAIX010000208.1:0-3810 GCA_963588695.1 Bacteroidaceae bacterium
CCATCACGCGTGCCTGCACGCTGGAGGTGTGGGAGCGGAGCAGGATGTTCTTGGTCACATCGTTGGGGTGCTGCGAGACGAAGAAGGTGTCCTGCATATCGCGTGCGGGGTGGTCAGCGGCAAAGTTCATCTTAGTGAACACGTGGAGGTCATCCTCCACTTCAGGTCCGTCCGCCAGTACGAAGCCCATACGCGAGAAGATGTCAATAATCTCGTTGGTAACGATGGTGAGCGGATGGCGTGTGCCCAGACCAACGGGGTAGGGCGTGCGCGTCAAATCGATGTGTTGCTGTGCGTCGTCGTCCTGCATTCCAGTACTGTCCTTGAGTTGGTTGATGCGCTCCTGTGTCAGCTGCTTGAGTTCGTTGATTTTCATTCCAACGGCCTTTTTCTGGTCGGCAGGCACATTACGGAAATCGTTCATCAGTGTGGTGATGATGCCTTTCTTGCTGAGGTATTTCAGTCGCAGTTGCTCAGCCTCTTCTGCGTTGGCAGCAGTCATCTGCTGCACTTCGTCCATGAGTTGATTTATCTTGTCGAGTATCATAACCATTGATATAGGTTGAAAATTTTCTGCAAAGGTATAAAAAAAATAAGAATTATGGAGTGAGAGTTGAGAGTTTTTTGTACCTTTGCCGAAAATTTGAGAGAAGACATAAATTATAGAGAGGTCAATGATGCAACGGTATTGGATTGCACTGATTGTTGCAGCCTACCTGACGGCAGGTTGTCAGGGTAATAAGAAGACAGCAGCGTCGGTTGATGCTGTGCCTGCAGATTCTTCCGCACCGGCTGACACGACGGTTGAGGACGAGGAAATGGAAGTGATTGCAGAAGAGCCCGTTCCGAAGGCGGCCGACGAGTTATTCGACGATTTTATCTTCAATTTTGCAGCCAACAAACGCCTACAGTACAGCAGAATCAAGTTTCCGCTACCCGTCGTGCGTGGAGAAGAGGTGGAACTCCTGTCCAAAAAACAGTGGAAGATGGAGCATTTCTTTATGCGACAGGACTACTATACATTGATTTTCGACAATGAGAAGCAGTTGGACGAGGTGAAGGAAATGACCATTACGCACGCCGTTGTAGAGAAGATCTATCTTCACGACAAATCCATCAAGCAGTACGTGTTCGACCGCATCGGTGGTCTGTGGATGATGCAGAAAATCATACACCTTCCGTTGACGCAGTCGGCCAATGCCTCGTTTTTGGAGTTTTACGGACATTTCGCAGCCAGTGCCGATTTTCAATTACATCACCTCTGTTCGACCGTCCATTTCGAGACAACAGATCCCGACGATGACTTCAGTCAGATGGAGGGTGTCATCACCCCCGATACCTGGCCAGCCTTCGCCCCCGAATTGCCGTCTGACATGATTTATAACATCATATATGGCAAGACAGCCAGGGCTGGGAAATGCAAAATATTTGTGATTCGCGGCATTGCTAACGGTTTGGAGACGGAACTGACCTTCCGACTAGAGGATGGACAGTGGATGTTGTCCAAGCTGTCAACTTGACCCCATAAAGAGCGTATGTGATATGAAGGATTTCCGTGATTACAGTCTAAAAAAACACAACACTTTCGGCATAGAAGCCCGTTGTGACCGATTTTTGGAATATGCAACGGTAGAGGAGGCGCAGCAGGTGGCCACTATGTTGCATCAGTCGGTGCAGCCATTCCTCATCATCGGAGGCGGTAGCAATCTCCTGTTGACACAGGATTTTAAGGGTACTGTTGTGCGTTCTGCCGTCAAGGGAATCCATGTAGAAGGAAACTGCCTGTGCTGTGGCAGCGGGGAGGTATGGGACGACGTGGTGGACTACTGCGTGGCTCATGGCCATTATGGTTGCGAGAACCTTTCACTGATACCTGGTGACGTGGGAGCCAGCGCGGTACAGAACATCGGGGCATACGGTGTAGAGGCAAAAGACTTGATAGAAACTGTTGAAGCTGTGGAGATTGCCACGGGTCAGGTGCGTCAGATTGCTGCAGCCGATTGCCAATATGCCTATCGGCAGAGCCGTTTCAAGAGGGAGTGGAAAAACCGCTTTCTCATCACCCATGTCACCTACCGTATGTCGCCCGTCTTTCAGCCCAAGCTTGACTACGGCAACATACGCAGTGAACTCAACCGGCGTCACATCGTCTCTCCTACGGCACGCGCGTTGCGCGAGGTCATCATTGCCATTCGTCGAGAGAAACTGCCAGACCCGTTGGTTGTCGGCAATGCCGGCAGTTTCTTCATGAATCCCGTTGTCACACGCGCTGAATACGAGTCGTTGGCCAAACAATACCCCGAGATGCCCCATTACACGATAGATGCCGACCACGAGAAGATTCCCGCTGGATGGTTGATTGAACAGTGCGGATGGAAAGGACGCACGGTGGGGCGTGTTGGTGTGCACGACCGTCAAGCACTGGTGTTAGTGAACCACGGCGGTGCTACAGGCGTGGAAATCGTAGCCCTTTGTCGGAGTATACAGCAGGACGTGCAACAGAAGTTCGGTATTGTGATAACTCCAGAAGTCAATATTGTTTAAGACTTATTGTCTACTTCTCCGTCGGAATTCAGAACAGGTGATGGCTGTGGCAATGGCCACATTGAGACTCTCGGCATTCTGACCGCCTTGATGGAAGCTGGGGATAAGGAGGCGGCGGTTGACGCGCTGGCGGACAGCCTCGGATATGCCGTTTCCCTCGTTGCCCATTACAATGATACCTTCGCCTGTCAGTGTCTGGCAGTAGATGTCCTCACCGTCCAGCAGGGTGCCGTAGACAGGAAACTCGTCGGACAGGCTGTCCAGCAGTTGCGCTAAATCCGTATATATAATAGGAATGTGGGCAATGCTGCCCATCGTGGCCTGCACCACCTTGGGATTATACACGTCAGCCGTGGATGGTGAGCAGTAGATACAATCTATGCCAAACCAGTCGGCGACGCGTATGATGGTGCCGACATTCCCAGGGTCCTGTACGCCGTCGAGTGCTAAGGAAAGGTGGCCTTTTAGTGTGGGTGGCACTGGATTGTCGGGCATCTGAAACACGCCGACCACCCCCTGTGGATGCTGGAGGAAACTGATGCGTTGCAGCTCGCCTTCCGTGACGAGCTGCGTGTCGGCGGTCACGGGAGACGTTGCGAAAATCTGTCGGGCAGTGAAACCTGCACGAAGCAAGTCACTCACCACCTTGTGTCCCTCGGCCACGAAGAGTCCTTCGTTGCGCCTGTTCTTCTTGAGTTCGAGACTGCGAACCCATTTTATCTGATTTTTGCTGATCATCTCGTGCAAAAGTAGTGCAAACCGAGCGAAATACAAAGAAAAACCCCATTTTTCTTTCAAAACCACTTGTTTGTCAGTCCACCATAACTTTTTGCGGCTTCCTGAAGGGCTTCATCTGTGGTGTATGCCTGATATACGGCACATCGGGTGACGATGGTTTGTGGAGAGCATCGATTGCCTATCACATGTACCAGTGCCCAACCCTTTTTCTCGTCGGCAAACTCCTCGCCTACAAGAGCCAAATGTCCGTCTACCGTTGTCATCTCCGTAGATGCCACCTCGCGTTTGCTAAAGCGCACCTGCGGAATGCCGTCTTCGGTTTGTACGGCGGTATAGAGCCGCTGTCACTTTGATATAGTACTACTACCTGTAGTTTATCGAATGCTTACGGATTTCTATTATCTCTAAGAAAAATCTTGTCACTTATTCCTTTCTGCTTGTGAATGTCGGAAGAGGGGTAAAAAGTTGACCAAGCTCAAACGATCGAGTGAGCTTGGTCAATCGATCAAATGAGCTTGGTCAATCGAT
>CAVAIX010000209.1:0-1266 GCA_963588695.1 Bacteroidaceae bacterium
TAGTTATTCCTTATATCGGTCGCCCCAGTAGTTGACCATCCGTTCATAGAGTTTCTCCTCTGCAGGCGAGTGCTGCCCGTGCCAGATACGTTCGTTAGTGAGCGTGTCGGGCAGGTATTGCTGTGGCGTGAAATGGCCAGGGAAGTCGTGCGGATAGCGGTAGCCGTCGTGGTAGCCTAATTCCTTCATGAGCTTCGTGGGCGCATTGCGGATGGGCAGCGGCACAGGTTGATTACCCGTGCGGCGCACAAGATCCAGTGCGGCATCAATGCCAAGGTAGGCCGAATTACTTTTCGCACTCGTAGCCAAGTACACCGTGGCTTCTGCAAGGGGTATGCGCCCCTCTGGCCATCCGATTTTCTGCACAGCATCGAAGGCAGCATTGGCCAGCAGCAGCGCGTTGGGGTTGGCCAGTCCGATGTCTTCCGCAGCGGAAATCACCAGTCGACGGGCAATGAACTTCGGGTCTTCCCCACCCTCTATCATGCGCGCCAGCCAGTAGAGAGCTGCATCGGGGTCGGAACCGCGTATGCTCTTGATGAAGGCCGAGATGATGTCATAGTGCATCTCACCGTCCTTGTCGTAGGCCAAGGGGTTCTGTTGCAATCGCTCCGCCACCAACTGGTCTGTAATAACGATAGGAACTGTCTTATCCGCAGCCTCCACCACGAGTTCCAAGACATTAAGCAACTTCCGAGCGTCACCACCACTGTAGCGCAGCAGCGCGTCCGTCTCCTTCAGCGTGATATCCATCTCCTTGAGGTAGACATCCTTGGTGACAGCACGGTGGAGCAACGCGAGTAGATCGTCCTTCTCCAGTGGTTTCAACACATAGAGTTGGCAACGGGAGAGCAACGGGCGTATCACCTCAAAGGATGGATTCTCTGTGGTGGCTCCTATCAGCGTCACCACGCCCTTCTCCACTGCCCCGAGCAGCGAGTCCTGCTGTGATTTAGAGAAGCGGTGTATCTCGTCAATAAACAGAATGGGGGAAGCGTTGTTGAAGAAGCGTCCACTCTTAGCCCGCTCTATCACGTCCCTCACGTCCTTCACTCCACTGGTCACGGCTGAAAGCGTGTAGAACGGAGTCTCCAGCCGATGTGCGATGATCTGCGCCAGTGTAGTCTTCCCCACTCCTGGCGGTCCCCAAAGGATAAAGGAGCAGATGTGCCCGGAGTCTATCATCCGGCGCAGTACAGCACCCTCCCCGACGATGTGTTTCTGTCCAATGTAGTCGTCAAGAGTCTGCGGTCGCAAGCGCTCTGC
>CAVAIX010000209.1:1315-3771 GCA_963588695.1 Bacteroidaceae bacterium
TTTATTTTTAGTTCGAAGAAAGGCATACACCGCAAAGTGTATGCCTTTCCTATCCTAATACTTATGTTGATTTACAGACTTTTACTCTTCTGTAGCAACAGCAGTCTCTTCGTTGGCGGGTGCCTCCTCAGCGGGAGCAGCCTCAACAGCGGGAGCCTCTTTCGCAGCAGGAGCAGCCTCTTCGGCCTTCTTCTCTGCTACAGGAGCATCAGATACCACCTTAACAGGGATGGCAATCTCCACCTCTTTGTGGAAGTGAACCGTGGCTACATAGTCGCCCACCATCTTAGCATCGCGCATGGTGATGATTTTGCGGTCGATGTCGTAGCCCAACTTCTTCAGCTCGTCAGCCACAATGTTGGCATTTACAGAACCGTAGAGCTGGCCTGTTGCACTCACCTTGGCGGCAATGGTCAGAGCCACGTCCTTGATGGCCTCACCCTTCTTCTCAGCCTCAGCCTTCAGCGCAGCCAGCTTGTGAGCCTGTTGCTTGAGGTCCTCGGCGAGAATCTTCTTGGCAGAGGGAGAAGCGATAACGCCCTTGCCTTGAGGAATCAGATAGTTGCGGCCATAGCCCGACTTGACATTCACGATATCGTTCTTGTATCCAAGCCCGATAATATCTTCTTTCAGTATAATTTCCATATTGTCGTTGTCCTCCTTATTTATTTCATCAAGTCAGTTACGTAAGGAAGCAGTGCAATCTGGCGAGCACGCTTGACGGCCTGAGCCACGCGGCGCTGGTATTTCAGCGAGGTACCAGTGATGCGACGCGGCAGGATTTTGCCTTGCTCATTCAGGAACTTCTTCAAGAACTCGGGATCTTTGTAGTCGATGTACTTGATGCCGCTCTTTTTGAAGCGGCAATACTTCTTCTTCTTGGTGTCGATAGAAGGAGCTGTCAAATAACGGATTTCTGATTGTTCTGCCATAACTTAAGCCTCCTCTTTTTTCCCGGTTTTGTTACGACGCTTCTCGGCGTATGCGATAGCGTGCTTCTCGAGTTTAACGGTCTGGAAACGGATAACCTTCTCGTCGCGACGGAAGGCGGTCTCCAGCGTACTGATCACTGCAGGCTCTGCCTTGAATTCCAACAGGTAGTAGAAGCCCGTGGATTTCTTCTGAATGGCATAAGCCATCTTCTTCATGCCCCAGGCCTCTTCGTTCACGATCTCTGCACCATTGTCGGTGAGGAGTTTTGTGAATTTAGCGACCGTTTCCTTTGTCTGTTCATCAGACAAAACGGGAGTCAAAATGAAAACGGTTTCGTAATGATTCATCATGTTTTGTTTGAAAATATTGTTATTTCTGCAAAATTGCGGGTGCAAAGGTACTATTTTTCCTGCTAATCCCGTCATGTTTCTCTAATTATTTTGTATCTTTGCGCCATATTTTAACGAATTGACCTTCGAAAACCCGTTTCAATGGACAAAAAATGTGTCACATTGGGCATTCTGCTCGTTTTAGCTGGGGCACTGACGTTAGCTGTAGCCTACGCCTTGCACCACACGACCAATGGTCTACTGGCCATCGGCCTGGGACTCATCGTGGTCGGCATGGCCTTGTACGTCGGTGGCATCAAGCACGGCGGACGCTACTGAGCGCACACCACACGCGCCACTTGATGGGCTATCTGCGCCATACCTTTCTGCGAGGGATGTCCCCACTGCTTGTCAATGCCTTCCAGTTGAATGTATTTCACGCCATAGTAGTCGCTGATAGCCTTCATGGACGCAGTGACCTCGTCTGACAGCCCGTCATTGATGATGACATACAGCTCCGTGCCAGGGTAACGCTTCTGAAGGCCGTCAAGTAGACACGCCATAGCTGGACGGAAGCAGTAAAGATCCTGTGGCTGCCACGCTCCGTATTGATAATCTCCCACGGGCGACTTCGCCCAACTATCGTTGGTGCCGCCAAAGACAAGGATGATGTCGGGTGCACCAAGGTTCTTCAGGCGGGTCACATACGAGCGGTCACTATAGTCGGCACCCTTATAGCCCGTGAAACAGATAGTGGCTCCCGAAAAGGAGTTATTGCGACAGAGGCGGAAACCGTTGTCGCGGATGAGCTGATACCACCAGAGCTGCGTCACATCCTCCACATCGTTGTTTTTCAAGTCAGGCTGCGGATACCACACCGCATTGGTGTCGGGCTGAACATATCCACGAAACGTGCTGTAAGAGTCGCCGAGGATGGAGATCGAGCGCTTCGCCTGCGCCAAGACACCCACGCTGCAACAAACCAAAAGGGTCAGCACAGCCAAGAATTGTTTTGTTTTCATCGTTGTTAGTTTTTATGTTATAGTATCCTATTTACACAAAGCTGTAATGCTATTATTATCCTTTATTAATTTTCTATACAAAATTTACCCCATCTCTGTCGTCCCTTCGTCACATGGTTTTTGCAAGAAATCGCTCATAAAGGTATACACCATCTACCTTTTAAGGCGTTTT
>CAVAIX010000210.1:0-3757 GCA_963588695.1 Bacteroidaceae bacterium
CCCGGCAACAGACGGGCGGCATCTACTATGCCTACCATTACCATGATGACAACCGCTTTGCACAGACTCCCGAAGGTTATACACCCTTTTATATCAGCCACTATGGACGGCATGGCTCTCGGTGGATGCCCAGTGACAGCCGCTACGAGTGGGTGTGTCAGCAGTTTGTAGACAAAGACAACCTAACCCCGTTGGGCAAGAAGGTTAGAAAGATGCTTGACAAGGTATGGCAGAACGCCAAAGGGAATGGTGGTAAGTTGAGTACCCTCGGTGTGCAACAGCATCAAGGCATTGCCGAGCGGATGTACAGGAATTTCCCACAGGTGTTTGCTCCTGGCAACCATGTGCAGGCTCGCTCCAGTGTGGTAGGACGTTGCGTGAAGAGCATGGAGGCGTTTACAGGTCGGTTGCACCAGCTCCAGCCCGCACTCGACTTCGACGTGAAGACCGACTCTGCCGATATGGCTTGGATTGCCTACGCTTCTCCAGAAGTAAAAGCCTTAGAAGGTCGCACGCGTGTGCCTGTCAGCCTGTCTCCTGACCGCTTCCTGCGTCAACTCTTCAAGGATATCTCTCGGGTGGAAGAGCCCCTGAAATTAGTGAGCGAGATACACACCATCGCGGCCTCCATTCAAGATGTGGGACTGGACTTCAAGTCCTACCCCCACGAGATAGAGAACACCCTGTTTGGTCTGTTCACCGATGCGGAGTGCAAGGCCATCTACGACTATAACAACCTGCGGATGACCATCTGCAATGGCAACTACGCCTCCAACGAAGAGATACCTGCCCGTTCTGCCCTCTCCCTGTGGCAGAACATCGAGGATGAGGCCGACCGGGCGTTGGCCGCCGAGCGTCCCTCCGCCACCCTCCGCTTCGGTCACGATACGTCGCTTTACCGCCTGTTGTCCCTCCTGCGCATCATCAAGTCCGACTACCGACAGTTGCAGAATGCCAAAGACGGCGAGATCGCCACGGTCAACGGTATCGACCTCATGGATCGTATCGTGCCGATGGCTGCCAACCTCCAGTTGCTGTTCTACAAGAAAAAGGTCAACTCGTCCGACTCCGTCGTCGTGAAGCTCGTGCTCAACGGACAGGGTGTGGTGCTGGATATCGCCGACAACGCCGTGGCGGAGGGCGATGCCCACGCCTATGCCTGGGCGGCCGTGAAGCATCTGATGCACGACCGCATCCACCAGTTGGAACACCTCCGTCAGCTCTATGCCATCAATACAATGGTGGGTACGGCGCAGGCCAACACCCAGACCGCTGGCATGTTCGGTAAGGGGAGTGAGGAACACGGACAGACCCTGCCTGCCGTGCTGGTGCCAAACGGCCAGAATTTCTGGACCCCGCAGACGCAGGACACGGAGAAGAAGTGTATCGCCCCCTATTACTATAAGGACACCCTGTTGCAGGGCTTCCGTAACAGCCACTGGATCGTGGGAGGCTGCACCCAGGACTACGGCTCGTTCACCGTGGCAGCATTAGGCGGTTCGCTGCGGCTGCAACCCGAAGAGCGTGCCACCCGTTTCTCCCATGCGGATGAGGAGTCCCATCCCCACTATTACAGTGTGCGGCTGAACGATGAACACCTTCGCGCCGAACTCACCGCGCAGAGCCATGCCGCCATCCTGCGCATCACACCCGATGCCGACGGAATGGTGCATTTGGTCATCAACCCCAACAGTGATGAAGGTCAGGGATATATCGAGGTAGACACCGTACACCATTTGGTGTATGGCTACAACCCCGTGCACCGCATCTATCAAGGCTGGGGAGAACCCGCAGGGTTCAGTGGTCACTTTGTCTTGAGCTATGGTGCCCACGAGTTGGTGGACTACGGTGTGTTCGATGGCACTGGCAAGGTGGCAGGCGCCCAGATTGCCGACAAGGAACGTATCGGGGCGTGGCTCACCTTCCGTGGCAAGGCACGGCAGCCGATGGAGTTCCAGATGGCCAGTTCGTTTACCAGTAAGGCGAATGCCCTCGTTAACTGGAAGTCAGAGGCCGAAGGACTGACGTTCGAGGACATGCTGTGGCAGTGTCAGACCCTATGGATCGACCGCCTGCACACCATCGACGTGGAGCATCGCGACACCGCCAAGGTGCACCAGTTCTATGGTGCACTGTATCGTGCCTCTTTCCTGCCCCGTGAGATGAGCGACTGCAACGGTGACTATCCAAAATTCGCCACGGGCGAAACCATGTCACCGGGCTTGTCATCCCCCCTCGTCTACGGCGACTTCTCCATGTGGGACATCTATCGTGCTGCCCTTCCGCTCTACAATATCATCACGCCTACTCTGTCGGGTGAGATGATGCAGTCTTTGGTTAATATGTATAAGGAGGGCGGTTGGATGCCTATCTTCCCCTGTTGGAATAGCTATACCGCTGCCATGATTGGCGATCATGCTGGTGTGGTACTGGCTGATGCCTACATCAAGGGCATCCGTAACTTCGATGTCAAGACTGCCTATGAGGGCATGCGGAAGAATGCCTTCGAGTGTCCTACGTCCTTCGACGAATACAAGAACGGCATGGGGCGTCGCGCTTTGAAATCATATCTGAAGTACGGCTATATCCCGATGGAGGACGGGGTGAAGGAGGCCTTCCATACCGACGAGCAGACCTCGCGCACCTTAGAGTATGCCTTCGATGACTTTGCTGTGGCACAGTTGGCGCGGGCATTAGGTAGGGAGGCGGACTACAAGACGCTGATGAAGCGTTCGGAGAACTGGCGCAATGTCATCAACCCGACGACGGGGTGGGCGGACGGTCGCCACAGCAATGGTCGGTGGGAGAACAACCGCGACCTCGTGCACCGCAAGAGCTACATCACCGAGGGTGCCACCTGTCACTATACGTGGTATGTGCCACACAACGTGGAGGGACTTTTTAAGGTCATCAAAGACCCTGTGAGCCGCCTGGATCGGATGTTTGACGAAGGGTTGTACTGGCACGGTAACGAACCTTGTCATCAGGTGGCCTACCTCTACGATGTCGCTGGTGCACCAGAGAAGACCCAAGAACGTGTGCACCACATCCTGAATACCGAGTACAACGACACGCCAGGTGGACTGTCTGGCAATGACGATGCCGGACAGATGTCCGCCTGGTATGTGTTCTCCGCCATCGGCTTCTACCCCGTCTGTCCCGCTACACCTTATTATTATATAGGAACACCTAACTTTGATAAGGTGACCTTTAACCTCGAAGGTGGCCAGACGTTCGTGCTGACGGCCGACGGGCTGACCCCCGATGCCTTCAAGGTCAAGACCATGACCTTGAACGGGAAACCGTTCAAGGACTACCGCTTGTCTCATGACGATATCATTAAGGGTGGCACCTTACATTTCACCATGGAAGAATGAACAGCATGGGCAGACACCTCCTCTCTCTGATAGTAGCATGCTTGATGGCCTTGGGTGGATTCGCACAGGACGGTCTGCTTCAGGCGTATAATGTGAGCTATTTAGGACTGACAACGGGTATGCCCAACAATTTCGTGGACGACATCTTCCAGGACTCCTACGGGTTCATGTGGATCAGTACGCATGGAGGTGGCTTGGTGCGCTATGACGGCTATAGCTTCAAGAGCTTCGGTCTGGGTCATGGCACGGTCAGCCTGCGTAGCAATAGTTGTCGCAATGTGTGCGAAGACCGCTTCAAACGACTGTGGGTGGCCTTCGAAGAAGGGCCGCAGGTGGTCAGTCTGACGACCCTGCAGCCAGTAGAACCTGTCTGCGTGGAC
>CAVAIX010000211.1:0-3756 GCA_963588695.1 Bacteroidaceae bacterium
GGGCATTGATGAGGCTGAACGGATTGAATACATCCACCATGTTGTCGGCACTGAAGTGGTAGCCGTCGTAGTTGGCCTTCAACTGATAGACCGTTTCTTCCTCGGTCCATCCGTTTGCCTCACCCATAGCCTTGATCTCGGGCATGAAATTGTCGGTAATCTCTTGCATCGTGATGCCGCAGATGGGGGCATAGAGACCATCGAAACTGGTGTTGCTCAAGTTGTTGAGCACGGAGAATAGGGATATTTGCGTAAACTTGGTAATGCCTGTTATGAAGACAAAGCGTTCCCGATAGTCCATTAGTTTCAGTATGGCAAACACTTCTTTGTAGATGGCAGAACAAGCGTCGTGTACGGGAGTCTTCCAGGAGTGCTGTAAGGGTGAGTCATACTCGTCGATGAGCACGACCACTTGGCTGCCAGTCTTTTTGTAGGCTGCCTCTATGATGTTCTTGAAGCGGACGGCAAGAGAACTTCCCTGACGTACCGTCACGTCATACTGCTGCTCGTAATGATAGAACATGTCATCCAAATAGGAGGTGATGGCTTCTGGCGTGGCACCTGCGCCACTCATGTCGAGTCGGATGACGGGTCGCGCCACCCACTCCTTTTCCAAGTCCATGATCTTCAGTCCTTCGAAAAGCTCTCTCTTTCCCTCGAAATAACACTGGAGGGTATCCACGAGCACCGACTTGCCGAAGCGGCGTGGGCGGCTCAGGTAATTATACTTCTTCCCCTTGTTGACAAGATACCAAACCAAGTCGGTCTTGTCAACATACAGGTAACCATCCTTTCTTATTCTTTCAAAGGATTGTATGCCTACGGGTAGCCTTCTCTCGCTCATGTCCATTGCCATAATCCCAACTTTTTTAGATTCACGATGCAAATATACAGAAAAGCATCGGAATGTGCAAGGAAAGGAGTTGCAATATTTCAATATTTCGTGTTCATCGGTGCTTCGCTGGTGCTATCGATTCAGTACTGCATAGGACTTAGCGTGTTCCAGGCAAGCCTTTGGCAAGGACTTGGCAAGGTGTTGGCAAGCATTTGGCAAGCACTTAGCAAGCTCAAGAGCTTGCCTACACCTTGCCAACACCTTGCCAACACCTTGCCAACACCTTGCCAAATGCCTGCCAAATGTCCTGATTAGTCTTCGTAATAAATCCCTAAGGGTACGTCTTCTCCCAACAAGTGGGTAAGCTTTCTCGTCCCGATATAGACGCCGACAGGATCCAATAGCAGGGTTCGTATGTCGCTGCGCTCGAATAAATTGAATGCGGCCTGCCAGTTGGGGTCTATGTCGAGGAAGAACTGGCGGATTTCGTTGTCGGTATAGGGTTTGAAATGAGGTCTCAGCGCATTGTAACAGGCTATCACGTGGTCTTTGAACGGTCCTTTTATAGATCTGTCATCGGCCTTGGTGGACAAGTTATACTGCAACAGTTCTCCTTTGAAGGCAAACAGAGACATGGTTGCCACATGAGCATGGATATCAACGACCGTATTCAGATGGTTTTCTGCCAGAACCCGATTGTACGTGTCAGCGGTTATCGGATGCGTGAAGAACACGTCGTATGTTCTCTTCATTGACGCTACGAAGCTCTGATTGTAGGTAATAGCAGGCTGGCTGTGGCCACACCTTGCTTGCTCCAGATAGGCAATATCCAAGCTGTGCAGGTCTTCCAATTGGCTAAGCAGTGGAGACAGCTTTCTGAGACAGTCTATAAACTGTGAGCGCTGTCTGATCAATATAATTTTTACGAAGGCCAGCATGGCCAAGATGGCCACTGCCGAGTTGGACAGTTTGGGAAGGATATGGCGGGCATCGTCAATGATGGCCTGTTGGGTGCTGTGCTCCTCGACCTTAAGGCGTTCTATCATTAGGTCTATTAGGTCATCGCTCAGTTCCTCTTTGCCCGACCGAATGTATTCCGTCGTCGTTTCACTGACGGCAAACTGGATGGCTGGTTCTTGAAAACGCTGACGGAGGGCACTATCCAATTGTTTCAGACGTTCAATCAACTGGTCTATGATAACCATTTTACGTCTCAGTGTCTCCTCCGCTGCGTCCTGCTGGTATAAGGCTAACTTGGACTTAACAAGTTTATCGACAAGGGCGCGCACCTCTGTGTCGGTCATGCCGATGTTGACGGTTGTGGCGTTGGGGAACACGTTGCCTGCTTGGTGTACGGTGCTTTCGCTGTACGTATTGCCCTGACCGGGGTTACCTTTTACTTCTATTATCTCCATATTCTACTTGCTTTGATATTTTTGGGTTTCCATCAGTTCGTCGATGGCCATTTGTATACTCTTTTCAGGCTTGAAACCGAGTTCGGGGCGGGTGGACTTCTCGCAGCCGTCATCTAACAGCATGGCCACGTTGGTAGCCACGTAGTTCCTCTCGAAGATGCCGATGCCCCCATCGGCATCTTTGCCGAGATAGCAGATGATGTGCAGCACCAGCTTCCGGTTGAAGGAGGTGTTTTGCTGGCGTCCTTTCTGGTAGACGAATGCATTCACGTCTGGGAGGTCAAGGATGTCCTCCCAAAGAGCCATATACTTGTCTTTCCAGTCGTACCGTACCAGCTGGAGGGTCTTGCCAACATACTGGAGGATGTCTTGACGCTGAGCCTCCTTGTCCCTATGGACAGTGGGAGGGGTTTCGTTGTTGCCGCAGTGGTTCCTGTCGGTCTCTACGATAGTCTTCTGACCATCGGCATCCTTGATGATGTTAACCGCTGTGACGTTCGGGAAGTTGTTCTCGATGTTTTCGATATTGACCTCGGTGTAGTGATTTCCCGTACCGGGGTCGCCTTTTATTTCTATTTTCATAGTTGTACTCTTTTTTATAACGTAATTAACTGATATACAAGGTGTGTGTTGTGTGTGGACGGCGTAGTTCCCACAAACAGCGTTACAGGCCAAAAAAAGGCGTAACTTTGTATCGTCGAAACACGAAAAGCAACGTCGCTGAGTAGTGTAAATACTAAGTCCTCTATCGACGAGGGGCAATATTTATGGCAAGAATAAGCCAAATCGGCCCAGGCCGAAAGACAATCGGTACCATTGATGGTATCACGTACGTAACCCGCAACGGCGTGACTTACGTCCGCTCTGTTCCTACGATGCCTGCGAGTGCTTACACCACTCCGGCAGCGAAGAAGCGCCAAGCGATCTTTAAGATGGTGCAGATGCACCTAAAGTATCATCTGCGTACCATCCGCCAGACGTTTACGCCCAAGGGCAACGGCTCTCCCTCGAACCGTTACTACTCGCTCAACGCCAAGGCACTCTCGGCTGCGCTGGACACGTTGGCAGAGCAGTGTGTGGCAGGTCAGGAAGTGACGCTCACTGATGTGGAGCAAGCTATCAGCGATTACGCCACAGCGCATCCTTCCTCCATCACCATTGCATCGCTGAGCGGCTATCAAGTCGTCTACCTCACGGGGACATGGCCTGACACCATTACCCTGTATGCGAGCGGTGGCGACAAGACGGTGATCGTCATCGTGTCGGAGAACGGTTCCACCACTACCATCAATGCCACTACTACAACGGATGGCGATACGGAAAGTGGTGGTTCCAGTTCCGACAGCGGTCAGACCTCCAGTGGCGGCTCTGATGGTGGTTCCACGACCCCTTCGGGTGACAGTGGCACGGGTGAGGACTGATGCTTGATGCCTCCTCATTGGGTTAAGGTTTTGACTCAATGTCCTCCGACTGCCGGACGCCCAGACCGTGTCCGGCAGTTTTCTA
>CAVAIX010000212.1:0-3704 GCA_963588695.1 Bacteroidaceae bacterium
CTGCAACAGGATAAGAACCAGGTCACCGCACGTTTGGCTTCCAACCCCACCCAGGCCAAGTTCCTGCTCTCGGTGGAGCGCCAGCAGAAGGTGAAAGAGTCACTTTACCTCTTCCTGCTCCAGAAACGTGAGGAGAATGAGATTGCTCAGACCTTCGTGGCCTACAATACACGACTCATCACGCCGCCCTACGGCAACGACGTTCCTGTGGCTCCACAGAAGCAACGCATCGTCCTCTTTGCTTTCGCCCTGTCGCTACTGTTGCCAGCAACCTTCTTCTTCGTTCGCGAAACACTCGACACCAAGGTGCGCAACCGCCGCGACTTAGAGTCGCTCACCGTACCCTTCATCGGCGAGATTCCGTTGTTTGTCCGCAGACGGCGGAGACTGTTCCATCGGAGACGGGTGGAGGACTGCCGACTACCTGTTGTCAAGGAGGGCTGCCGCAACTATATCAACGAGGCCTTCCGTGTGGTACGCACCAACATCGAGTTCATGGCAGGCAAGGACGATGGTACTGCCCATGTCATCATCGTCACCTCCCTCAATCCTGGCAGTGGCAAGTCGTTCTTCTCCATGAACTTAGCCGTCAGTTTAGCCGTCAAGGGCAAGCGCGTGCTCGTCGTCGACGGTGACCTGCGTCAAGGCACCACGTCGGCCTATGTCAACTCACCCAAACTGGGACTCAGCGACTACCTCAGTGGTGGCGTGGACACACTGGACAGCATCATCGTGACCGACGAGGCGCATCCCGGACTCTATGTGATGCCCATCGGTACCATGCCGCCCAACCCGACGGAGCTGCTCTTCAACAGCCGTTTCCGTCAGGTCATAGAAACCGTGAAGCAGCAGTACGACTATGTGTTGATAGACTGTCCGCCCGTCGGACTGGTGGCCGACACACAGATTATCGGTAAGTTGGCTGACCGTACCATCTTCATCATCCGTTCGGGACTGCTCGAACGCAGTATGCTGCCTGACGTGGAGACGTTCTATCGCGAACAGCAATTCAAGAATATGTGCATCGTGCTGAATGGTCGCGACATCCGTCACCACAGCAGCTATGGCTACGGTTATGGCTATGGATATGGTTACGGTTATGGCTACGGCTATGGTGCCGGGGAGGAGGATGCTTGAGGTGGTTTTTTAGGCGCCGAACGTTAGAAGACAGCGGCCTGTTTCGTGGCTTCACTGATTGGCACAGCCACCTCCTGCCAGGGGTGGACGACGGCGTGAAGACCATGGCGGAAAGTCTGCTGTTGCTCCAGGAATACGAGCGGTTAGGTGTTCGCGAGGTGTGGCTCACGCCTCATATCATGGAGGATGTGCCCAACACCACAGTGGCTCTCCGCGACCGCTTCGCGGCGCTCCAGGCGGCCTACGATGGTTCCGTTCAACTGCATCTGGCGGCGGAATATATGCTCGACAACCTGTTTGCAGAGCGGTTCGAAAGCGGTGACCTGTTGCCCTTGGGCGACGATGGGAACCACCTGTTGGTGGAGACCTCCTGTTTCAGTCCGCCCACAGGTTTCCACGACCTCCTGGAGCGCATCAAGACCGCTGGTTTCCGCCCCGTGTTAGCGCATCCCGAACGCTATGGCTATATGGACTACGGTGAATACCACCGACTGAAGACCATGGGCATCTGCTTCCAACTGAACCTCTTCTCGCTCTACGGCCTGTACGGAAAGGACGTGCAGCGGAAAGCCTGTAAGTTGTCGGCCGCTGGATGCTACGACTACACTGGCACCGACCTCCATCGCGCTGACGTGTTAGCGGCCATGTTGCGGAAGAAACGGTAGACTTATCCCTTATAGACTCGTCTATATACTCATATATATACACACACAGACCATGCAATTCTCAGTGAATCGGCGGCTGATGGCCGATATGGACGGCAGGAATCAGCTCTTGGGCATCCTCACAGCCCTGTCCGTGGTGTTCCTGTTCAATCCCTTCCTCGGTATGGTGGCCGCCCTGTGCTACGCCTTCGTGTCGCGCGAGCGGACGGCAGGGAAGTATGCCGCCGCCGTCCTCCTCCTGTTCCTGTGGTGCCTGCAGTCCACACGCTCGTTTCATTATGGTGAGCAGAGCGACTGGTACGGCAACTACTACTATAACTTCCGCGCTGCCGGTCAAACCGGTATGCTGTCCTATATCTTCCTAAATGGGCGCGAGTATGTTTGGCAACTCTTCAACCTCGTGGGGTGGTACCTGTTCCGCGGATATTTCTTGCCCTTCGGCAACCTCATTGTCGTCCTGACCTACGGCTTTACCTTTGCTGCCATCTACCGTTTCTGGCGCCACACTCAGACCGATGTCCGCTACCTCGTGGTCTCCCTCTGCCTGTTCGCCTTTATCTCCGAGATTAATGGTTTGAGCAACAACCTGCTGCGCCAGCAGTTCGCCATGTCGATGATGCTGTATGTCTTGGTGGAACGAGCCACTATGAGGCGCATCCACTATCTCTTGATGATAGCCGCCTTCCTCACCCATTCCATGACCGGACTGTTCATCCCCCTTCTGTTCCTCCCCTTAGGACAGAAGGCCTCCCTGCGCTTCTACGGCTACGCCCTCTTAGGCTTTGCCGCGCTCTATGTCCTGTCTGCCCACCTGACCATCTTTTCCGTTTTCAACAGTATCTATGCCTTCCAGCGACTGGCCACAGCCACGCAGAAATATGTGCTGAAGGATGTCATGTCCACCTCGACCATCTATCCCTTCTTTGCCGTCACCCTTGTGCTCTACGCCAAGGCGTTCTTTTGGGATCGGGAGCGGCAGCGATGCGAGTGGTACGTCACCAATGTGTTCCTCATCCTCATCTGCCTCTGTCTGCTCATGACCGCCATGCCACTCATGCAGGTTCGCTATTTCATCGTCCGCTTCTTCTTCATGCCGCTGGTCATTCCCTATTTCTTCACCCCTAAGGAGCACCTGAGTGACTACTATCTGGTCGGTGTCCCCTTGGTGTTTGCCTATCGTTTCTTCACCACCCCGTCCGATTGGTTGGCTCCCTTCAATGACGTCCTCTACCGCAGCCTATTTGATTTTCTGTAACCCTAAAGATACAAAATGCATTTATATATTGTCTGCTATTTGACGTTGATGTTTCTTGCGGGCTTGTCCGTTTTTCGGTATCGTAAAAACGGGATGCAAAGGCCTTTTTTTTCGTTCAGTAAAGATCGAACACTATCACTGCGAGGCATATTGGTGTTGTTTATAGTGATGCATCACTTATCGGGTTCCCCTCTCACTCAAGTATTCCCGTCATTCCTTCGTACATTTATGTCGCAGTTTACCTTTTTCGGTGGAGGGTGCGTTGCCATGTTTTTTTTTATCAGCGGATATGGTTTGACGGTTTCTTTGCATAAAGAAGGGTATTTGAAAACGTTTTACAAGAAGCGCTTGCTAAAATTGTTGCCCTCCCTGCTGATAGCAACTGGTGTCTTTCTTGGAATAAAATGTGGATTGGAGGGTTTTGATGCTATTTCACTCGGGACTGTTTGCCGAGATTTGTCTGCAGGAAATCCTCCTTTACCCAATTCATGGTATATGTATGCTATTTTACTCCTGTACATACTTTTCCATACCGTGTTTTCTATCTGTGGGACAAGAGACAGAAGAGCACTGAACTGGATGTGGATAGGAACCCTTACGTACATCATCTGTATGCGAATCTTTGGATGGGGCTGCTGGTGGTACAC
>CAVAIX010000213.1:0-3695 GCA_963588695.1 Bacteroidaceae bacterium
GATAGCCGCTGGTTACACACCTACCACGCAAAGTCAGTGGCAGGATGTCAAGACTGGGTTCAACACCGCCAACCAGGCCTGGATCTGGGACATCAAATATAGTTCCACCGAGAACACGCCGCGCTACTGGATGACCCTCACTGGCAACTACGCCGTAGAACCGACATGGGCCTTCCCAGCATACACCAAGGAATACCGCTGCATCAGTAGTGCCCTCTTCGACAAGATGAGCGACGATGATTTCCGCAAGACCTCATGGGTGGCACCAGAGGATGCTGGAGCGCACACCTTACCCGCCAAGTACAACACCCAGCTCAAGGACTCCACCGCAGCCACCACAGCCGACAACACCAGCTGGCACCGTCTGCCGGCCTACGCCAGTCTGAAATTCCGTGCGGCTGGTGGCAATATGGACGCTGAGGAGGAAGGCCTTCTCGTGGAGTATCCGCTGATGCGCGTGGAGGAGATGTACTTCATCAAGGCCGAAGCAGCCCTCCATATCCAGGGTCTCGCTGCCGCCAAACAGCAGCTTGAGGACTTCATCAACGGCTACCGCTACACCAAGAGCTCATACCAGTGCAAGGCCACCGATGAAGACGCGTTCATCGCCGAACTCATCGCACAGAAATACATCGAGTTCTGGGGTGAAGACATCCTGTTCAACGACTACAAACGGTTGGGTCTCAAAGTCGACCGCACCTACGAGGGCAGCAACTACCTCTCCGCCTATCAGTATAGTTCGAAGGGCGGCGGATATGTTGCCCCGTGGCTCAACTTCTACATTCCCGAAGCCGAGCGCAGCTTTAATCAGGGCATTGCGATGAACCCCGATGCCACATCCTATGCGAAACAGTATTGTAAATAATTCCAAACGACTATGAAAAAGACCATAGAATATCTGCCACTCCTGTTTTCCGCCCTGCTCTGCCTGGCCTCTTGTGCAGACAGTGCCGATACAGACTATACCCCTGGCACACCCACAGCTGAGGGCTGTATGAAAGTATATTTCGATAGCAGCAATCCCGATGACTTCGTCAACGAACCTGGCACGGTGACCGCTGTCGACGTGAGTGTCTCGCGTGTAGATGCCACCCAAGCTGCCGAGATACCCATCGTCTGCAAAAGCGCCGATGCGGGACTCTCCGTCCCCTCTTCGGTTAAGTTCGACGCAGGGCAGAAGACCACCACGTTCTCCATCACCTTCGGCGCACTGGAGGCATCAAAAAAATACAACTTCTCGCTGGCACTTCCCGAAGAGTATGTAGACCACTATACGAAACTCGACGGAGCATCGACCTACAGTGCCTATATCATGGATGCTGCATGGGTGGACTACATCCCCGACAACACCATCTATGTCACCTCGTCGGGCAATACTTATCAGTGGACGGTTCCCTTGCAGCGCCTGGGACAGACCGACCGCTATCGCGTGCAGGACTTCCTCGGATCTGGTCTGGCCTTCACCTTCACCATTGGCGATGCGGCCTCGGTGTCGGGCTACAACAAGATAGAGCCTACTGGCAACTACTACAATTTCGTGGATACCGACTACGGTGTTACGGGCTTCTACCTTTGGGATTCGGCTGCTGACAAGATGGCTGAGTTTGCGCTCGGCAACAAGACCGTCACCGAGATGGCCTTCATGCGGCAGTACGGCACTACCGACTACAGCTACATCTCGTTCAAGGAAGGATTTGCCCAGATCGGCACCTATTACACCATCTACGCCGACGACACCTATGAGTATTACAACTATGTGTATATGTATTTCGAACCTCAAAAGTAAGAACACTATGAAAAGACTATATAATCTGTGGTTGTTGATGGCTGTGGCCATCACAACGCTCACCGCTTGCAGCGACGATACGGTGACCAAGACACCACTCCAGGCTCCCGTGGTCAGCGAAGGTGTCAAGACGGTAAGCACCATCGCCTTCAGCTGGGCTCCCGTAGAGGGTGCTTCGCAGTATGCCTACGAACTGTACGACACGGACGACAAACTGGTGTCGGGATATGGTGGAGTCACCAGTGCCACCTCCTATATCGCCTCCGGACTGCAGCACAACACGACCTATACCCTCAAGGTGTGGGCGTTCTCGCCCGTCGACGGCAACCGCACCACGTCTCCCGTAGCCACACTCACAGCCACGACCAACGCCCCACAACCACTGGGACAGCCGCAGGAGGCCGAAACCAGCATCAGTGGCTCGTCTGTCACGGTGACGTGGCCACAGGTGGACTATGCCACCGCCTATGACTATACGCTCACCTCCGATGGTGAGACCGTCTACACGGGTACAGTCTCCGACAATAGTGTGACTTTCGGCAAGCTGGCAGAGGGCGACTACGCGCTGACCCTCGTGGCAACAAGCAGCGATGAGAACTACGCCGACTCAGAACCGTTCTCCCTCACCTTCACCGTAGAGATAAAGATACAGGAGCTGTGGCGCGCTACTGGCACCTACCATTCTGCCGCACTCAATCAGGACTTCACCGCTGACATCGTAGCCTACGACGATGGTACCTATACCATAGAAAAGCCGTTCGGCGAAGAGGGCTACGACATCAGTTTCAGTGTAGACGAGGCCACAGCCATCCTCATACCGAAGAATGCTTATACCGATGGTGACGGATGGACCTACTTCTATCCCAGCAGCCAGTACTACACCGCTTCCTGGCTCGGCGATGCTTCCTATTCCAACTTCGAGGGCGACAGAAGCAAAGGCGAACTGTGGTTTGCTACTTACCTCTACTCGATGAACGGCACGTTAGTCGGCGGTTGGGGCTACGACACCTTCTCGTGGGAGAGTGCCGCCTTGGCCATAAGCGACATCTGCGGCACATATAACGCACACGTCACCTGCTACGACTACTTCGACTTTACGGAGTGGGCCACCATCGACCGCACCGACGAGGTAACCATCAGCGACAACGGTGACGGCACAGTCAATATCTACAACTTCTACGATTGGGAGGACAATTTCACCGCCAAGGTTGACCTCGACGCGCGCACGCTCACCATTGAGCCTGTGGCCAACTGGGGTGGCTACTACACCTTTGCCAGCACCGCCGACCAGACCGCACCAGTGGTAGGTACGATTAACGCAGACAACACCATCACCTTCTCCAATTTCGGAGCATGGTACGATGGCCGTAGTTATATCTATACTGGTTCAGAGTGCGTCATGACCAAGAAAACAGGCAGTATTTAACGAAAATGTGGAAATACTATGCTTTGTTGTCGGCCTTCTTTGCCGCTTTAACGGCAATCTTCGCCAAGATAGGTGTGAAAGACGTGAACTCTGATTTGGCTACGGCCATCCGAACCACCATCATACTCTTGATTACATGGGGCATCGTGATGGTCGGTCAGCACCAGGCGGAGGTGAAAGCCATCAGCAACCATACTTGGGTCTTCCTCATTCTGTCGGGGTGCGCCACTGGTCTGTCTTGGTTGTTCTACTTCAAGGCGCTGCAGATGGGTGACGTCTCGCGTGTAGCACCGATAGACAAGCTCAGCGTGGTAATCACCATCTGCCTCTCCTTTCTGCTGCTCAAAGAACCTATTAACGCCAAGGTCATCATCGGTGGTCTGCTGATAACGGCAGGCAGTCTGGTGATGCTATATAAATAAAAGAATATGAAGGAATTATTATTGGTTAGCATTGGCAGCTTCTTCGGAGGCGGATTGAGAT
>CAVAIX010000214.1:0-3656 GCA_963588695.1 Bacteroidaceae bacterium
GTGTCCGAGTTCAACGCCCTGCTGAAACCCGAAGAGCGCATCGTCCAAGAAGATCCTTCCAACACTCCACCACGGGCGACTATGGGTTCTCCTACAGCATCTTAAGCTCGATGGATTCCACAAAGTTAGATTATGAGGGCTATTACAACTACCTATGGGCGCGCCAACACCTATACAATGAACTGTCCTATTATTGCCAGTCGCCCAACCTGCGGCGGCATTACGACGGACTGGTGCGCGAAGCCCGAGCGCGAGTCATACAGGAGTTTCCGCATCAGGACGACCGCTGGCTGCAGATGATGGAGTTGAACTGCCGCGAGAAGAAAGACTTCAAAGAAGCTTTAAAATTCAACGACCTGCGAATGGCTAAGGTCAAGACGGGAAGTCACGAGTACGCCATTGTGGCTTATTATCGTGCGGTGATTTACAAGTCGATGAACGACGATGCTTCCGCCATCTACTATTTCCTGCAGTCCGCCTTGTGTGATGTTCGTTTGGCCGTGATGGATCAAGGCTCCATGTGGGAACTGGCCAATATGTTGCAGGACGACCCAAAGGAGTTTCGCCACTCCTACACGTTTATCAAGTTCGCCTGGGATGCGGCAAGAACCTTCAATACGGGTATGCGCAGCCGACAGATTATGCCCGTGCTTTCGACCATAGAAGAGACCTACCAGACGGCACTCACGCAAACCAACAAACGATTAAAACTAATGATAGGCGTGTCTGTGCTGTTGTTAGCAGCCGTGGCGGGACTGCTGCTCTACGTGAACAGGCAGCGGCGGCGCTTGGCCTCGGCTCACAAGACCTTAGAACAAGCCAACAAGATGAAAGAGGAGTATATCGGTCGCTTCCTCCGTCTCTGCGCCGTCTATGCAGACAAGATAGAGCGGATGCGAAAACGTGTTGTGAAGTTGGTGAAGGCCAGAGAGTTGAACAAGCTCATGGACTCGATGCAGTCCGACTCAAAGGATTTAGACGAGCTGTACGGCTACTTTGACTCCGCCTTTTTGAAACTCTTCCCCGACTTTGTGTCCGAGTTCAACGCCCTGCTGAAACCCGAAGAGCGCATCGTCCAAGAAGATCAGAGCCATCTGCCTACTCCCATCCGTATCTTCGCCCTTATCCGGTTAGGCATTGAGGACAGCGGTAAGATTGCAGAATTCCTGCACTACTCCGTGAACACCATCTACAACTACCGCGCCAAGGTCAAGAATGCCGCCCTGTGCAACAGAGAGGAATTTGAGGAGCGTGTAAAACAGATAGGCATGAAATAAGGGGGAGATATGCTCTCCCCCTGTCCGCTTTCCTTCTGTGTACCATTAATTCAACCTAAAAACTTTTTTGAGCTTGAGGTTATCGGCAGCATTGCCCACTAACGCCTCAAACTGCCCCGATTCCGCTTTCCAAGCGGCAGAGGCTTCATCGTAGAAAGAAAGAGCTGTCTTGTCTATGGTCATGGTAACCTCCTGTATCTCGCCTGGTTGCAAGTACACCTTTTGAAAGCCCTTCAACTCCTTATAGGGGCGGTCGACAGAAGCCTTCACGTCGCGTATGTAGAGCTGCACCGTTTCTGCACCAGCACACTTGCCCGTGTTCTTGACACTGACGGTGAAGGTGATACGGTCTTCGGTTGTTATGGAAGTGCGGTCAGCGCGCAGGTTGCTGATAGAGAACTGCGCGTAGCTCAGTCCGTGGCCGAAGGCGAAGAGCGGCTTCTGCTTCATCTTGTCCGCCCAGCGGTAACCCACGTAGATGCCCTCCTTGTATTCCTCGTCGATGATGTTGCCCTTGACCTTCGCACCACCCTCCTTGCGCCAAGTGCCAGGATAGGTGTTTAAGGCGTGCGCCCCCACCTCTTCAAGGGAGTTGACCCACGTGAACGGCAGTTTCCCGCTCGGGTTAGCATCGCCCGTGAGCACAGCAGCCAGTGCCTCGCCAGCCTCCGAACCGAGAAACCAGCCCTGTACGATACCAGCCACTCGGTCTTTCCAAGGCATAGCCACTGCGTTGCCAGAGATGTTGACGTAGACGAAGTTACGATTGGCCTTAGACAGTGCCTCGATGAGCTGGTTCTGGTTGTACGGCAACTCATACTGTTTGCGATCGTGGCCCTCGCAGTCCTGATAGTTGCTTTTGTTCAGTCCTCCAAACAGGATGACATAGTCTGCCTCCTTAGCCTTCTGGACAGCCTCGGCCACCAGTTCCTCCTCGCTGCGCTCATCCTTTAGGTTCTGTCCCGTAGTCACCCCATTATAACTACCCGTCACATCGCCCACGTAGCCCCGAGCATAGTCCACCTCCACGTGCTCCTGGGCCAAGCGTGCCCTCAGCCCGTCGAGCGGTGAGATTTCTCGTTGCACTTTGAGCGAAGAAGAGCCTCCACCCACAGTCATCATCTTCACAGCATTCTCTCCAACCACCAGCACACGTTTGACCTTCTGCGTATTCAGCGGCAAGACGTTATTCTTGTTCTGCAGCAACACGATGCCCTCCTCAGCCACCTGTCTGGCCGTGGCATAATGGCTCTCCGAGCAGAGGAAACCGTTAGGGCGGTTCGGATTCATCGTGGTACGATAGAAGAGGCGCAGCACGCGGCGCACCTTGTCGTCCAGCTCCTTGGTGGTGTACTTCCCCTCCTGTATTCCTTTGAGGTAAGGCGTAGCCAGGAAATAGCTGTCATAGGCGTTGCTGGCTCCCATGGTCAACCCGTTAGTCCACGAGCCGAACTCCATGTCGAGCCCGTTTTTCACAGCCTGTTCCGTGTCGTGCGTACCACCCCAGTCGCTGACCACCACTCCGTCGAATTTCCAGTCGCCCTTCAGAATCTTGTTGAGCGTGTACTGGTTGTGGCAGTTGTGCTGGTCTTTATAGAGGTTGTAGCCGCCCATAATCGCCCACGTCTTACCCTGCTCCACAGCCGCCTTGAAGGCTGGGAGGTAGATCTCGTACAAGGCGCGGTCACTCACAATGACGTTCACCTGGTGGCGATACTCCTCATCGTTGTTGAGGCAGTAGTGCTTCACGCAAGCCGAAACGCCCTGAGACTGGAGTCCCTGAATGTAGGGCACGACCATGATGGAAGCCAAATAAGGGTCTTCGCCCATGTACTCAAAATTCCGTCCGTTGAGCGGTGTTCGGTAGATGTTGACACCAGGCCCAAGAATCATATCCTTGCCGCGATAGCGCGCTTCCTCGCCCAGCGCCACACCGTAGCAGCGGCTCATCTGCGGATCCCATGTGGCCGCCAGACAGGTGAGTGCAGGAAACGCCACACAGGAGTCGTTGCTCTGTCCAGCCTGCACCCACTCGTCCCAGAGCACGTCTGGGCGCACTCCGTGAGGTCCATCGTCCGTCCAGAAGTCGGGGAAGCCCAAGCGGGGCACACCAGCCGACGAGAACTTACTTTGTGCGTGGATGATGCGTATTTTCTCCGCTATGGTCATGCGCGCGAGTGCATCATCGATACGTTGTTCTATGGGCAGACAACCATCCAAATAGACCACCCTTTTGTGTTGTCCTTCGGCTGCGCCAAAACAGGCTAATGTTAGGACGCAAGAAAAAATCAGTCGTTTCATCGTTTATCCGTGTTTTTATTTGGTTTTCATTCCTATGGATTGGATATAATTCGTCTGTGGAACACAGTTGGCCTTCTT
>CAVAIX010000215.1:0-3635 GCA_963588695.1 Bacteroidaceae bacterium
CACAAACTGCAAGTCGGCGTCAGCGGCTTTGAAGACACTATAGAATCCTTTGAGCACCTCACGGTTCCAATCCTCCAATTTGCGTTGCTGACCATCGATGGTGATGTGTAACTCTTGGTCCATGACATCCAGCAAAGGCTTGTCGTATTCGTCGATTAAGACCACGGCTCGAAGCCCCGTCTTCTCATGGGCTGCCTTTAGGACTGATGCGAATCGGCTTCCCAAGCCTTCTGCGAAATCGTCCTTTCCCCAAAGTGTCTCTTGTTTTCTGACAAATCCATCCAAAGTCCTATCAAGCAATCCTGCCTCTGTGAAATTGATGCCGTTGAAATCGATATGGAACACAGGGTGTTGCTTCCACTCTTTCTCCAGTTTGTCAATGGCAAGCCCCTTGAACAGTTCCTTCTTCCCCTCAAAATAGCATTTCAGGGTAGACACAAGCAAGGATTTTCCGAATCGCCGGGGGCGACACAGAAAGTAAATCTTTCCTGTAGTCACTAAGTCATAGATTAACGATGTCTTATCGAGATAGACGTAACCATCTTCTATGATTTGCTTGAAGCTCTGTATTCCTATAGGATATTTCATATTGCTGTCTTTTCCAATCTTCGGTGGCAAAGTTACGAATAATATTTCATATTCCCCCTGTTGGAATAAGTTTAATTTCTTCAGTTGGCTATTTCGCCCCTGTGCTTAGTAAATTTTACGCTTACAGGAAAGTTTTTCGTATCAGAATGGCATACTTGTGCTCTTTTTTTCGTAAATTTGCAGACCATTAAACACGAAACATTCGGTCTTGCACTTCGTCAACTTCGGTGTGAAGGACAGAGTGAACGGCCTGAAACATAAATAGAAGCTCAAGAACAATATGAGAAAGACAGGATTGACGGTGCTGCTCCTCATGGTGAGCGTGTTCGCTTTCGCAGCATCCGATTTTACTCGGTACGTAGACCCACGTATCGGTAGTGAGGGGTTGGGGCGGACTTTCCCTGGACCGTGTATGCCCTACGGCATGGCGAAGCCCGGTCCCGATGCGGTGAGTATGCCGAATGCAGGGTGGGCACCGCTGCCCGAAGCCATCAAGGGCTTCTCGCAGATGCACGTCAGTGGGACGGGTGGTGGTCAGAAGTACGGCAATATCCTCATCCAACCCTTTTTAGACGAGGCGGCTATCGTGCAGCAGCGCAGTAACGAAACGTTGAGCATAGGCTACTACGCCTGTACCTACAAGAATGGTATTCGGACGGAGATCACGGCCTCGGAGCGTTGTGCCTTCTACCGGATGGACTACGGCAGGAAGGGAAGTTTGCTCGTGGACGCAGCGACCTTCCTGGGTATCGACACCATCCCTGACAAACGTGAGGCCCAGCAGTATATCGACTCGCACGTGGTCTGTGAGGGACAGTATGCCGTCAAGGGATGGAGCACCGTGCGCGGCGGATGGAACAACGGTGGTCCCTACACCATCTATTTCTACCTGCTGAGTGACGTGCCGTTCACCTGCACTGCGAAAGAAGACAAGGCTCGCTTGGCGATACAGTTCAATGCCGCGAAGGTGAACCTGAAGGTGGGCATCTCCCACGTCAGCATCGACCGCGCCAAGAGCAATATCCCCTCCTGCGGTTTCGAGGAGCAGTTGGCACTCCTAAAGAAAGCCTGGAACGCGAAGCTCTCCAAGATAGACATCAAGGGAACGGAGCAGCAGAAGCGCATGTTCTACACCGGTATCTACCATACGATGCTCATGCCCGTGGACAAGGCTGGGGAGAATCCCCATTTTACCGATACCCCCTATTACGACGACTACTACGCCATCTGGGACACCTACCGCACCTCCATGCCCCTGTTGACCCTGATAGACGAAGACCGACAGCGTGACATGGTCAATGCGCTGCTGAATATCTATAAGCACGACGGCTATATGCCCGATGCCCGTAGCGGCAACTGGAACGGGCGGACACAGGGTGGCAGCAATGCCGACATCGTGGTGGCCGATGCCTTCCTTAAAGGCATAAAGGGCATCGACTACGAACTGGCGTTGCAGGCCATGATAAAGGATGCGGAGGTGTCGCCTACAGACCACGACGGCTATGTGGGTAGTGTACCTGACGAGAAGCACGGCCGGGGCGGTCTCCGGGAATATAACACGTTGGGCTACATCCCCTACGGCATCGACCGTGCGGGCAACCGCACCGTGGAGTACAGCTATGACGACTGGTGCATCGCGCAGGTGGCCAAGGGTCTAGGACACGATGACCTATACCGTAAATACCTCCAACGTTCGGGTAACTGGAAGAACCTGTGGCGTAGTGACTATGAATGGCAGGGTATGCGCGGCTTTATCATGCCTCGTGATGCCGCAGGGCAGTGGCTCGACTCCGTGCCTTGGGGCAAGTCGAAGGTGTATCATCCCACGATTCCCTATAAGCCCGACACGAAGGTAGCCCCTTGGTACTTGCCTTGGTGGAGCACCTTCTTCTATGAGGCCCTCTCCGCCGAATACAGCCTCAGCATCCCACACGACGTGCTGGGACTGGTGGAGGCGTGTGGTGGTAAAGAAGCCTTCATCCAAAGGCTCGAGACCTTCTTTGCCCATAGACACTATAACGTGGCCAACGAACCGAGTTTCTTAACGCCCTACCTCTATCACTGGGTGGATCGTCCCGACCTAAGTGCGGAACGCATCAACCAGATCATCCATGACAACTATGACGATAGCCCGAACGGACTGCCTGGCAACGACGACAGCGGTGCCATGTCGTCATGGCTCGTGTTCAACATGTTGGGCATCTATCCTGTGGCCGGCCAGAACCTCTATGTTGTGGGGGCACCGATGATACCAGAGTACACCCTCCATCTGCCCAACGGAAAGACACTGAGGGTGAAGGCCACAGGCAAGGGATGGACTCGGAAGTTCATGACGCACGAAGACCTGCTGAAGGGTGGCACCCTCGTCCTGCCCCGTCACGAGGCGAAAGCCCCGTCGCCGGAGGAAGCCGTGGTGGAGCGCATGCCTCAGGAGCCTGTGTTCCAAACCATCCAGCCCACCCGTCTCTGCCAGTTCGTCCTCAACCGCCAGTACCGCAACTGGGAGGTGGGTATCGATACCACCGATGTCGATACGCTGCGTCTGCGCTGCAACAAGTCTGTGTACCTGATCCCTCGGACGTTAGTAGAGACCGCCGACGGCTTCTGCTGGGACAGTCCGCAGAAGGGTACGAATGTCTACCGCTGCAACGGCACGTTCCTGTTTGTGTCGCGCCAAGCCCTGCGGCAACTGCAGCAGGATGGCTCTTTCGTCTATAACGGCATCACGTGGCGCCAGACGTCCAATGATGCCGACAGCATCACGGTGCAGGCCGATGTGGACGGTACTATCATGCAGATAGCCACCCAGGGGGCACTGCCTTGGGTACTGAAGATGCAGGGTAGTCCCTTGGGCATAGACTGGCAGTTGGCAGACTTAAAACCCTAATACAATAATGAGAAAGACTACGATGAGAAAGCTATTGATACTCTGTGCCGTTGTCTGCTGGGGGTGGACAGCCTCAGCGCAGATTCGGCAACAGACGGGTGGCATCTACTATGCCTACCATTACCATGATGACAACCGCTTTGCACAGGCTCCCGAAGGT
>CAVAIX010000216.1:0-3632 GCA_963588695.1 Bacteroidaceae bacterium
GCCCAGTCAGTATTGACATTGACAGTGGTAGCAGTGGATGACGAGGCACCTGAGCCGGTGAAGAACGCGCAGTGGACCCATGTGATATAGTTCTGCCGCATCTGCACGTCGAACTCGCGATTGTATAGCTCGCTGCCACTACCATCAAGGGCGGTCACCGTGAGGTTAATAGTGCCCTCCGTGTCGTGCAGGAAGGTATAGAGGTCAAACTGTTTCTGACCTCCACTGACATCGAACTTCACCTCCTGCTTGCTGTTGATGCAGCCGAACCCTGTGTTGGCATCGAAAGCACCACTGCCACCCGTGTAGTAGAAACGTATCGTCTTAACCTCCGTAGGAACGGCATCGGTGATGACGAAACGACAGAGGGAGACGATGCGGTTGAGCGTAATCTCCTGATAAACTGGCTCATCGGTCACAGTAAAAGTGGTGGTGTAGAGGAATGTGTCGGAGAAACCCTGGGCGTTGGTGAACTTAATACACGTAGGGTCAGTCATAGTGGGGTTTCCTCCACTGCTGTGTCCGACAATTACCATCTGGTAGGTGCCTTCCTCAAGCTGAAAACCCACCGTCCCGAAGTTCTGGTCGCTGGCTGTTTGGTTGACCTGTTTAAGGCGTGTACCGCTCATGTCATACACGGCGAAGTTCATACGGGTGCAGGCATCCGTTGCTTCCGCGCGCGTGCGGCTGTCAAACGGGGTCTGTTCCAGTTGTAACACGCTGACAACGACGTTGCCGTCAACCTGCGCGACATCATCGTCGGTCAGAATCATCCTTTCGCAGGTAGTCAGTGTGCAGAGCGTTAAGAGCACGACACACCAAGCAAACATGCTTTTCTTCATGGTTGTCCCTCCCAAGTTAGAATGTTACAGTCTGTCCTGTCTCCCAGTCAGTGCTCAGCTGTACAGAGAAGGTGGAAGCCTCGGCAGTGAAGAGCGAACCAGAGAGCGTCGTGATGCGGTTGCGCTTCAAAGGCACGTCCTCAAGGTTTTTTGTGTTCAGCACGTTTCCGTCTTTGTCCAAAACCTCCAGCGTGATGTCAGCCTGCTGTTCGTCGTCTGTGAGGAAAGCGTAGTTGGCAACTGCGAGTTTCCCGTTTTCTTTATGCGTAGTGTTTGTCACTGTAAATCCATTATTATCCAAAGCCGCCCCTGTGGTCGGATTGAAGCTCTTGCTACCGATGGAATAGGTGGTGCGGATTTTGGCGGCAGTAGTCGGAAGATTATCCGTTGAACAGATGCAGAGTTTGGTCATGATACGCAGGAGCGTCGCAGAGATGTTGAGTGCATCGGTCTTGTCAACCACGACCTTTTGGGTGGCCGTGAACGTCTCGCGGGCAAACTCACTGGTGTAGGACGCTTTGGTAGGACTGGTCAGATTAAACACATCCGAAGCATTGCCGCCACGTGCAATGATTACCATGTCGTACGTGTCAAAGATCAGTTTACACGTGAACTTGCCGAAGGTCTCATACGTCGAAGTGTCACTGCGCCACTGCGTATACTTGTAGGCCAATGTACCATCTGAGGCGAAGAATGCTAAGTCGATGGCCGCCACACCGCTGTAGTCAGCCGCTGCCGTCGCATCCGCTCGCGTGCCGGGAAACTCATCCACCGACATACGGACTCCACCGACATTCACGCACACCTGTGCATACTGTTGTTCGCCACTCTGGTTGATCTCACTTTCGTTGCTGCAACTTGCAGTCAACAGGCAGATTGCTGCCATGAAAAAACTTTTTTTCATAGATATATAAATTAAAAAAAATAAGGCGCACAACCTTTGTGCACCTTTTCTATTTCCACGAAAAAGAAGAATGTGCCAAAACAAAACGGTTTTGACACATTCTTCAGATGAGATTTTCTTCAAAGTCAGTTGTTTACCGACCCACCCACGATGTCGAGCAGCTCGTTTGTGATGGCCTGTTGACGGCTCTTGTTGTACTGAAGATTCAGTTGGCGTAAGAGTTCGTCAGCATTGTCCGTAGCGGTCTGCATGGCCACCATACGGGCAGCATGCTCCGAGGCTATGCTGTCAAGCAGCGCGGTGTAGAGCATCAGATGCGCCAATTTAGGGATGAGCATCGTCAGTACAGTCTTCATGTCTGGCTCAACGATGAAGTTGTCGTGTAGCGGCACAGCCTCTTCTTCCTGCTTCTGCTCGTTGCGAGCATTGCGCTTGAGGTAATCTTGCGACTCGCGGGTGGCAATGACCGTCGTCAAGTCCCGCTCGTGGTCTCGCTGCAACTCACTTTCAAGGTCAATCGGCAGGAAAGTCTTGTTGGTAAGCACTTGCGAACCAGCACTCTTGAAGTGGTGGTAAATAAGGTCTACCTTGTCCAGTTCACCATTCATGAAACGTCCACCAAGCTCGTGAGCCAAAGCGATACACTTCGACACGTCGGGGTGGTCTGCCAAGTCAACGTAGTCGTTGTGTACCACACACCCCATCTTGGCGGCAGCCTCCGCTACTTTTCGTCCGACAGGATAGACTTCCACTTGTCCTTCACCCAATTCGGCGGTCAGCGCATCAACACGATGCTTGAGCAAACGGATGACATTCGCATTGAAACCGCCACAGAGCGACGAGCTACTGGAATAGACCACCATGGCCAGACGCTTCACGGGACGCGCTTCGTTGAACACAGTATGTGCCTCGGCCTCTGCAGCAAGAAACGATTTCAAGATGTGCTCCAGCAACGTCTCGTAGGGCAGCATATTCTGGATGGCTACCTGAGCATGGTGGAGCTTCGACGAAGCCACCATCTTCATCGCACTCGTAATCTTACGCGTGCTCTGGACACTTGCTATACGTCCCTTGATTTCTTTCAGACTCGGCATAGGCTATCAGGCTTTATAGGTTCCGGCAATATCGGCCATGACCTGTTCGATGCGCTGCGTCGTGGCATCATCAATCTTTCCGCTGGCCAGCGTCTCGATAACCTCTGGGGCGGAGGTACGCAACTTGTCGAGGAACGCATCCTGACACTCACGTACCTTGTCAATGGGCACATCGCGCATCAGACCATGCACACCGCAATAGAGTATGGCCACCTGCTCGCCTACGGGCATCGGGCTGTATTGCGGCTGGATCAGCAACTGGTTGTTCTTGCGGCCACGATCCAAGGTCATGGCGGTCACAGCATCCATATCGCTGGAGAACTTGGAGAAGGACTCCAGCTCGCGGTACTGTGCCTGGTCGATTTTCAGCGTACCAGCCACTTTCTTCATGGACTTGATCTGCGCCGAACCACCCACACGCGATACGGAGATACCGACATTGATAGCTGGACGGAAGCCTTGGTTGAAGAGGTCACTCTCCAGGAATATCTGTCCGTCGGTGATGGAGATCACGTTGGTGGGGATATAAGCCGACACGTCGCCAGCCTGTGTTTCGATGATGGGCAGTGCCGTCAGCGATCCACCGCCACGGACGTGTCCCTTCATGCAGGCAGGCAGGTCGTTCATCTGTTCAGCCACCTCTTGCTGCTCGTTCATCTTGGCAGCGCGCTCCAACAGACGGGAGTGGAGATAGAACACATCGCCCGGATAGGCTTCGCGTCCAGAAGGACGACGCAGGATGAGTGACACCTCACGGTAGGCAACAGCCTGTTTCGAAAGGTCGTCGTAGAC
>CAVAIX010000217.1:0-3574 GCA_963588695.1 Bacteroidaceae bacterium
TTCATTGCAGAATGTTTGTTGGTTGATAGTGTGAAATCCAACTCTTCTATTGATTTCTGCGTTGCAGAAGTGGCAAAAGAAAATCCTTTCAATTATGGAGGTAAGAATGTTACAGATTTTTATGTGCATAAAATGAAAGTTCTGCTGATAAGTGCCGCTCTCGGTATGGTGCCTGGCAAAGAGTGGACAGGAAAGTTTGATGCTAATGGCGGTTACCTCGTAGTACGCAAAGATGGTGAGATAGTTTGTTATCATTTCTACAACCAGAATGATGTAGAGGACTACCTCTACAACAATACACGTTTTGAAAGGGCAAGTAGAAGCCGATATGGATTTGGCAAACTCTATAGAGACTTAGACGGTGAAGTCTATATGAAACTCAATTTGCAAATAAGATTCAAGAAATAGCACATGATAGAAAAGGCAACAACTTGCTTCAAGAGTACCGACCACCATTGCCCTACAAGACCTTCACTTCTTCATGCCCTACATCAAAGAACAGGGCGTGAGAGATGTGTACGAGATTACCCGAGTGCGCACCATCTCTGCCAAGGAAGCGAAACAACAAGAGGGAGAAGAAGGAGAGAACGACATCCGTCTGGCGTTCGAACTGCGGTTTGTGCGTCGGCAATACCCTTGCTATCAGCTTATAAATACCAGTAAGATGGCGTTCAATACGTTTATTGACACGACGTTTGATGAACTTGATGAGATTTTGACATACAATATGATATAACCGACCAGTAGACGAAATGCGATATACAAGAGTATTGTTGACGGGTGTTGCTGCACTGGTGCTGTGCGGTTGCTCTGAGACCAAATATGTGCCGGAAGGTGAATACCTGCTCCATCATGTGAAGGTGGAGTGTGACGGGAAATACCGTGATGTAAACGTCTCCGACCTCAAGTCGTATGTGCGACAGAAGGGCAACACGCGGTGGTTCTCCTCCGTGAAACTGCCCCTTGTCACCTATTCGCTGTCTGGCCGAGACTCTTCGCGCTGGATAAACCGCACGTTGAAGCGTATCGGTGAGGCTCCCGTAGTCTATGATACCCTAAGTAGCGGGCGCACGATGGGAGACCTGCGAATGCGGTTGCAGAATATGGGTTATCTGCGTGCCACCGTCGACACGGTGCTGAAGAAAAAGAAGCGCAAGGTCAGTGTGACTTATCGCATCAGTCCCGGACAACCCTATTTCATCGGAAAGGTGGACTACGAGGTGAGAGACACTGCCGTGGCCCAATTGCTGCGGTTGGACCTGCCCGAAAACAGGGGGTTGCGGGAGCATATGCGTTTCAGTGTGGAGAACTTGGAACAGGAACGCAACCGTCTGGTAGACGAATTGTCCAACAGGGGCTATTTTCGCTTCAACAAAGATTTTGTTACCTTCCGAGCTGACTCGATGCCTGGCAGAAGGGATGTTGGACTGACACTGGTTGTTCATGCCAACACAGACCACGACGGAAGGGAAGTGTCGCACCAGTGCTACCGCATTGGAACAGTGACCCATGTGAGTGGAGACCGTGAAGATTCTGTCATCCATCTACGCGACGGTGTGCTGTGGCGCAACACCCTTATTCGTCCTGGCGAGCTTTATTCCGCTCGAAACCTTCAGCATACTTACACCCGTTTTGGACGTCTCGGCATCGTCCGATATACCAGCATTTCGTGGGACGAGCATCCTCAGGAAAACCTATTAGACTGCAAGGTGCACGTGAGCACCAACAAACCTTCAGTGATCTCATTCCAGCCCGAAGGAACCAATACCGCAGGCGACCTCGGAGCTGCCGCTTCACTGACTTACCAGAACCGTAATCTGTTCCGTGGTGCGGAGAACCTGACGGTTGAGCTTCGCGGTGCTTTCGAGGCTATCAAGGGGTTGGAGGGCTATGGCAATGACAATTTCGAGGAGTACAGCGTGGAGACACGCCTCACCTTTCCTCGGTTTATTGCACCTTGGTTACCTGGTTCTTTCCGACAGCGCGTCAATGCCACCAGTGAGGTGTCCATGCTCTACGACCTACAGAACCGGCCGGAGTTCCATCGCCGTGTCTTCTCCGTGGCATGGAAATACAAGTGGAACGACAGTAGACATCACGACCGCTACCGCGTCGACCTGTTAGACCTCAACTATGTCTCGATGCCGTGGATCAGCGAGACGTTCCGCAACGAATATCTCAACGATACGGGGAGTAAGAACGCCATTCTCCGTTACAATTACGAGAACCTTTTCATCATGAAATTTGGAGTGGGCTATACGTACAACAACGGGCGTATCGCCATCAAAGCCAACGCCGAGACGGCAGGTAACCTGCTCCATGGAATGGCTCACGGTCTACGTTTTCATAGGAATGTGGAGGGGCAATACACCCTATGTGGCATTGCCTATGCACAGTATGTGAAGGGCGATGTAGACTTCACGCGCAACATCCAACTGAACTACAACGACCAACTCGTGTTTCATGCGGGACTGGGCGTGGCCTATCCCTACGGCAATAGTACCATCCTGCCCTTTGAGAAGCGCTATTTCTCTGGTGGAGCAAACAGCGTGCGCGGATGGAGTGTGCGTGGACTGGGGCCTGGTGGCTATGTCAGCAAGGACGGGCGTATCGATTTCATCAACCAGACAGGCGACATGAAACTGGATCTCAACATGGAATATCGTACCCACCTGTTTTGGAAAATCGGCGGTGCGCTGTTTGTGGATGCTGGAAACATCTGGACCCTGCGCGCCTACGACGACCAGCCCGACGGACAGTTTAGACTTGACGAGTTTTGGAAACAACTGGCCGTGAGTTACGGTATGGGTTTCCGCTTGAATTTTGGATATTTCATCCTCCGTTTCGACATGGGCATGAAAGCCGTCAACCCAGCCTATACCACTTCGAAAGAGCATTATCCCTTACTCCATCCAGACTTCAGCCGTGACTTCGCTTTCCATTTCGCTGTGGGACTGCCGTTCTGAATGGTCTGCACGATGTGTCTTTTGGAAGAAGCTTAAAATATCCAAAAATCAGAGCCAAGATAGGGGAGATGTGATTTCTTTTTAGTACTTTTGCAGACAAAATAGTAACGAAATGCTTAGATTTATATCCTTTGGCAGCGGCAGTAGTGGAAACTGCTATCTGCTGGCTACACCGACGGATGGACTTTTGATAGATATTGGAGTAGGACTGAGAGGTCTGAAAAAGAACTTCAAGGATTACGGATTCAGTTTTTCACAGGTGCATCATGTGCTTGTGACTCACGATCACGCCGACCATGTCAAGTCGGTGGGGGCTTTCAGCAAGGAATATCGTGTGCCAGTGTACACGACGCGGGCGGTACATGAAGGCATTGGCAAAAACTACTGCGTTCAGCAAAAGGTGCCAGTAGACCTGAAGCAGTATATTGACAAGGGTGAAACCTTCACCATCGGTGATTTTACTGTGACCCCTTTCGGTGTGCCCCACGACAGCGCAGATAATGTGGGCTATATGATTGAAGCGGAAGGCGTGACGTTCTGCATGATGACCGATGCTGGCTGGGTGACTGACGAGATGAAACCATACATCACCAAGGCTGACTATCTGG
>CAVAIX010000218.1:0-3565 GCA_963588695.1 Bacteroidaceae bacterium
TGTAAGGAGGGATTGATCACCCAGGATAAATACGGCGACTGGTGTATGCCGCCAGTCCGCAGCGTGACGAGCGTATGCCTTGGTTGGGCGACCGTACCACGGGGTGCTTGGGCGAGAGTTACCTGATGGACAACCATGCCCTCTATGCCAAGTGGATGGGCGACATCGAGGACTCGCAGCGGCAGGATGGAAACATCTCCGATGTGTCGCCTGCTTACTGGCGTTTGTACACCAACAATGTGACTTGGCCTGCCGCTTTCCCCTTCGGCTGCGATATGCTCTATCGGCAGTACGGTGACCTCAGACCCTTTGCCGAACACTACGCCTCCATCAAAAAGTATCTCTCGTATATGAAAACCCATTTCTGTAAGGAGGGATTGATCACCCAGGATAAATACGGCGACTGGTGTATGCCGCCAGAGCGGCTGGACATGATATTCAGCAAAGACCCGACGCGGATTACCAATGGTGAATTGATTAGTTCTTGCTATTACGTCTATCTCTGTCGGATGATGGCACGGTATGCTGGCCAACTGAACTTCACTGCGGATGCAAGGACTTTTGGTGCGGAGGCCGATACCATGGCGGAGGCTATCAATGGTAAGTATCTGAGAAAGGATGGCTATGACAACAATACCATTACGGCCAACCTGCTGCCGCTGGCTATGGGAATCGTGCCAGAGGAGCGTAGGGAGGCTGTACAGAAGAAGATGGTAGGTGTGATAGAAGCAAACGGAGCACACGTGGCGTGTGGCGTGATAGGCATCCAGTGGCTGATGCGCTATCTTGCCGACATTGGACGCAACGACTTAGCGTATAAGATGGCTACGCAGACCACATACCCTGGTTGGGGCTATATGATAGCCAATGGGGCTACTACGATATGGGAACTGTGGAACGGAAACACGGCAGACCCGGCCATGAACAGTGGCAATCATGTGATGTTGTTGGGCGACCTGTTGCCTTGGTGCTATGAGCGGCTGGGCGGCATCCGTCCCTTGGAGCCAGGCTTCAGAAGGATGGAAATCAAACCCGACTTCAGCTTGACGGCATTGAACAAGGTGGAGGTTGCGCATCCGTCGCCATACGGTGTCATCAAGAGTGGGTGGCGGAGAGACGGCGATGGCCTTTTGGAATGGGAGGTGGTGATTCCTGCCAATACCTCAGCCGTATTGACCCTGCCAGACGGAACGAAAAAGGAGGTGCTTTCTGGCACGCACCATTTCTCTCTGTCGGAAGATAACAAGAGACCGCCCATCATGGGGTGGAGCTCCTGGAACACGTTCCACGTGAACATTTCTGATTCGCTTATCCGCTCACAGGCGGACGCCATGGTGCGGCTGGGACTGAAGGACGTGGGCTATACGCATATCAATATCGACGACGGCTTCTTCGGCTGGCGCGACTCCACGGGTGTGATGCACCCCCATCCCCAGCGTTTCCCGAATGGCATGAAGGTGGTGGCTGACTATATCCACAGTCTCGGACTGAAGGCAGGCATCTATTCCGATGCTGGTGCGAACACTTGTGGCTCGCGCTACGACAACGATGAGAACGGGTTCGGTGTGGGACTCTATGGCCATGAAGTGCAGGATGCTCGCCTGTATTTTCGCGAATGGGGCTACGATTTCATCAAGATAGACTATTGTGGAGCAGGCACGTGGCTCGACTTGGAGGAACAGAAACGCTACACAACTATCTGTGAAACCATCCGCCAGGAGGCTGGTCACCCTGTCAGCATCAATATCTGCCGCTGGGCGTTCCCTGGCACATGGGCTAAGCGGCTAGCCACTTCCTGGCGCATCAGTCCCGACATCCGCCCGCGCTGGTCGAGCATCAAGAGTATCATCGCCAAGAACCTGTATCTCTCGGCCTTTGCTGGCGACGGCCACTACAATGATATGGATATGCTCGAAGTGGGCAGAGGACTGACTCCCGACGAGGAGGAGGTGCATGTGGGCATGTGGTGTATGATGAGCTCGCCGATGCTCATCGGTTGCGACCTCAACACGCTGAACGACGCTTCGCTCGCCCTGCTGAAGAACCGCGAGCTCCTCGCTATCAATCAAGACGCGCTGGGACTGCAGGCTTATGTGGCCTCGCGACAGGGCGAGGGCTATGTGATGGTGAAAGACTTGGAACGGCATCATGATACGGTGCGGGCTGTGGCCTTCTACAACCCGTCCGACTCCGCGGTGTTCTTCTCTGTTCCTTTAAGTGAACTGGAACTGGGCGGCAAGGCCACGGTGCGCGATGTTGTCCGTCACGAAAAGGTGGCGGTGAAGAACGGACAGCTCCAGGCTACGGTGCCTGCCCATGGCATCCGCGTGATGCGTGTGGAAGCGCAGTCGCGACTGGAAGCCGTGCGCTACGAGGCCGAGTGGGCCTATCTGTCGGCCTACGACGACCTGGGCAAGCGTAAGACCCCCGTCAAGTATGTGCCTACGGAAGGGGCGAGTGGCGGCATCTGTGTGGCGAACGTGGGCGGTGAGACAGAAAGCTATGCCGAGTGGCGTAATGTGTGGAGCGACATGGGCGGCACGTATCTGCTACACGTGCGCTATGTGGACGAGCCTCGCCTTAAGATGCTGCTGCAGGTCAATGGACAGGAAGCAGGCTGCCTGACGATAGGCACAGCGGCCAAGCAGCAGTCTCCTGTCTTCAAGGAAGCTTCTTTCGAGGTGAAACTGGAGGAAGGCTACAACATCGTTCGTCTCCACAGTCCCCTGACTCTGCTGCCCCCACTGGATTGCATCCGCCTGGAGAAATTGTAATCGCAAATCTTATGGCCAAAAAGTCAAAACTATGGGTTGAGATGGTGAAAAATGCACTACCTTTGCAGCGAATTAGAAACCAACTCAAAACAATTTCATACAATGAGTAGCATTTTGGAAGGTCGCCCAGCCTTGAAGAAGGAGGTCGACAAGATAGCAGAAGTAGCTGGATATCTCTGGCAGAACGGTTGGGCCGAGCGCAATGGTGGCAACATCACGGTTAACATCACTGACTTGGTGGACGATGCCATCAAGGCACTGCCAGCCATCAGTGAGGTGAAGTCTATCGGTACGGCACTGCCAGCACTGAAGGGCTGCTATTTCTTCTGTAAAGGTACGGGCAAGCGCATGCGCGACTTGGCACGTTGGCCGATGGACAACGGCTCTGTCATTCGCATCCTCGACGACTGCGCCAGCTACGTCATCATCGCTGACAACGCTGTGATGCCGACCTCCGAGCTGCCCAGCCATCTGACCGTCCATGCTCGCTTGATAGAGAAGGGCAGCAACTATAAGGCTACGGTGCATACGCACCCCATCGAGTTGATAGCCATGAGCCACAACAAGAAGTTCATGGGCAAGGACGTGCTGAGCAACCTGCTCTGGAGTATGATACCAGAGACGAAGGCTTTCTGCCCCTTAGGACTGGGCATCGTGCCCTATCAGTTGCCAGGCAGTCTGAAACTCGCCGAGGAGACGCTGAAGGAGTTGGAGGACTACGACGTGGTGATGTGGGAGAAACATGGTGTCTTCGCCAAGGGCTTGGACGTGATGGATGCCTTCGACCAGAT
>CAVAIX010000219.1:0-3537 GCA_963588695.1 Bacteroidaceae bacterium
CATTGTAGATGCCACCGAGGTCGGCCATCATGGAACCCATCATACCACCAGGCAGGCCACAGCCCAACAGCAGCGACGACATGAGTTTGTTGGCAGGGTTGATGAAATAGCCCAACCACTCGTCAATAAACTCCTGGGTCAGTGCACGCACCTGCATATAGGCGTTCATGTTGATGTCGGGCACGTCGAAGCCTTCGTTCTTCAGCATCGACTGCACTGAGATGACATCGGGATGTACCTTACCCCACGACAGCGGCTCGACGGCCGTGTCGATGATGTCAGCACCGTTGTTGCACACTTCCAGAATCGAAGCCATCGACAGTCCAGGACCCGAATGACCGTGGTACTGGATGAGGATGTCGGGATGTTTGGTCTTGATGAGCTTGGTCAGCTTACCCAATAGGGCGGGCTGTCCGATGCCGGCCATGTCCTTTAGACAGATTTCCTCAGCTCCTGCGGCAATCACCTCGTCGGCAATGGCTGCATAGTATTCCGCCGTATGGATGGGTGACGTGGTGATGCAGAGGGTGGCCTGCGGTATCATACCAGCCTCCTTGGCCCACTGGATGGAGGGGATGATGTTACGGGTATCGTTGAGACCACAGAAGATACGGGTGATGTCCGTACCCTGTGCCTTCTTCACCTTATACATCAAGCGGCGCACGTCGTCGGGGACGGGATACATCCGTAGGGCGTTGAGTCCACGGTCGAGCATGTGGGTCTGTATGCCAGCCTCGTTGAAGGGCTTGCAGAAGGCACGGACGGCCTCGTTGGGGTTCTCGCCAGCCAACAGGTTGACCTGTTCAAAAGCACCACCGTTGGTCTCCACACGGGCAAAGCAGCCCATGTCTATGATAGCTGGGGCAACACGCGCCAGTTGGTCTTTACGGGGTTGGAACTTGCCAGACGACTGCCACATGTCGCGGTAGACAAGACTGAATCTGATTTTCTTCTTCATAAAGCTAATATAATAGTTAAGTTATAGCATTTCCACTGCAAAAGTACAAATAAAAACCAATACAAGCATCAAAAACCAGAGATATTTTGTACTTTTGCAGTGGAAACCCTAAATCCGAATGCGATGACAAAGACCATATTACTGCCCTTGGCTGTCCTGTTGCTGTTGCTGGCGGCCTGCGGAGAGAAACGGATGCCGGCACAGCAACCCACTCAGACCAACGGCTCGAACCAGTTGCCGGGTGACTCGACCGTCTACGGCTTGGCCTGCGACGGCACGACCGACTCGTTGTTGGTGCTGTTGCCCTATACGGGCGAAGATCCCGACACCTTCGACATCATCAATGCCAGCCAACAGAAGCAGATTTTTGGCAAACCATTCATCGGCGACGAGTTAGCCGTGGTGCTCAACCCAGAAGACAAGGGCGAGGCGCTGTCCGTCATCAACTTAGACGACCTAAAGGGCGAGTGGGCCTTCTTGGTGAAGCCCAAACTGCGAGACTACGACAAACTGCCGCGCCGTCTCCGCCGTCGCATGATGGCTGAGATGCCCGACTCGGTCAAGGAGTCGCTGTTAGTACCCAGGGAGTATGTGTTGCAGTTCCAGCGCGGATACACCATGACCACCAAGGGCATGAAGCGGCAGCAGACCACCGACGAGATGAACGCGGTGGTATATCCCGATATCAAGCGGTACACCGAATGGCACCTCTACAACGGGCACCTCATCATGACTTCGGGCACGATGGAGATGCCGCCGGGTGGCCAACCGCAGAAACAGCGGATAGACCGCGACACCTGCCGCATCGTGCAGCTCTCCAAAGACACGTTAGTGCTGCGCTTCGATGACGGCGACTGGGGTTTTTATCGCAAGAGAGACCGTTGAGGTCTCACCCCCGCAGATCAGAACGAGAACACCTTGAAGATGTTGTAGTTGATGTCCTTGTCGTAGACATCCTCCTTGTCATGTCGTTTGGTGAAGTCCACCACACGGATGGTCACGGGCAACACGATGACTTCATAGAGCGTCTTGATACACACCTGTGAGATGATGAGCGACGGCATCTCCTCCCAGGGAAGTACACCGCCGAAGGCCAGTGGGAAGAAGACCAACGAGTCACCCAACTCTCCGAACACCGTACTGGCAATGGCGCGGAACGAGAAGCCTCGCCCTTCGGTCATTGTCTTCATGCGGCTCATCACGTAGGCATTGATGAACGAACCAGTGAGGAAGGCCACGAACGAGGCTCCTGCGATGCGCGGAGCCAGTCCGAAGATCTGGTGGAAGGCTTCCTCCCCATCCCAGTAGTCGGCTCCAGGAATCCAGTCGGCCAGTGCCCCCATCGATACGAAGAAGAAATTCATGGCGAAACCCAACCAGATGAGCATGCGTGTGCGACGGAATCCCCACACCTCGCATACCACATCGTTGATGATGTAGCTGACAGGGAATACGAGTAGTCCACCCGTCATATTAATTCCACCAAATGATATTTGCTTTATTTCCAATACGTTTGCCGTAATGAGGCAGACGCAGAACAGCATGCCGAAAAGCATAAACAGCACACTGACTTTCTGATTGTCGTGTTTCATTGTCTTGTTTTGTTGAAGGGGGTTGAGCAAGTACCCCTTTGTGTTTTCGCTTACAAAGGTAGTGCAAAATGAGAGAAATACAAAGAGAAACGCCGTTTTTCTTTGTATTTGGCAAGCAACTTTCTGTAAAGAATTGCACATTGGTCGAAATTTATCTGCAAAATAAGGCATTCTGAATGGAGAAAATCTGTAAAATAAGGCATTGTTTCGCGGAAAATCATTACCTTTGCGGAAAAGTGCGTTATGCAATGACAAAATTACCCTATAACGAAAAGGATATAGCATCCATTTTTGATTACAGCAAGCAACTGGTGAACAAGTGCTTGAGGGACTTTGCACCCGACTCCGAGGAATATAAGGGCAAGGGTGGCTTAGGGCAGTTGGTGGAAGAACTGTTTTTCAAGTACGACATCAATTCACGTCAAGAAGCAGACTTTGCTTTCGTGAATGCAGAACTGAAATGCACTCCATTGAAGGAATCAGCCAAGAACGAACTGCTGATAAAGGAGAGACTGGTATGCAGTATGATTAACTATACCGCCGACTGGAACAAGACTTTTGAAGAATCACACTTCTTTCAGAAATGCTTGGTAATGCTTATAATGTTCTATCTGCATAACCCAAAGGCTTCCAAACTCGACTTGCAATTTCTTTTCGCTGTATTATGGAAGATTCCAGAGAAAGACCTGTTGATAATCCGCAATGACTATGAGACCATCATCGCGAAGATAAGGAATGGCCGAGCGCATACCCTGTCGGAAGGTGACACGATGTACCTTGGTGCCTGTCGAAAAGGCCAAAAGGGTGAATCATTGATGCCACAGCATAACAATGAAACTGGTGCGCCTCGCCGTGCGTGGAGTTTGAAGACAGCATATATGCGTATAGTACTTGATGAAGTCAAGAAGAATAATCAAGACGGTGCTTATTGCAATTACGAACTACCGCGACCAACAATGGAAACAGTGTTCTCTGTTGAAGAACTGA
>CAVAIX010000220.1:0-3508 GCA_963588695.1 Bacteroidaceae bacterium
GCATCATCAAAAAGACGTGTCTCGAAGCTTACCGCCATCAACGTGCCGCAGGTGTGAGAGCCATCAACATCAACGACGACGATGAGGTGGTGGCAGTACGCCTAACCAACGGCCACAACGAACTGCTACTGGCCAACCGCAATGGACGAGCTGTGCGCTTCAGTGAAGAACAGGTGCGTACGATGGGACGTGTCTCCACGGGTGTCATCGGTATGCGACTGGACGGTGGCGACGATGAACTGGTGGGCATGGTATGTGTCAACGACCCACAGACAGAGACCATCATGGTGGTGTCGGAGAACGGCTATGGCAAGCGTTCTGAGGTGGAAGACTACCGTAAGACGGCACGCGGTGCCAAGGGCGTGAAGACCATCGCCATCACCGAGAAGACTGGGCGTCTCGTGGCCATCAAGGTGGTGACAGACGACAACGACTTGATGATCATCAACAAGAGCGGCATACTCATCCGCCTCAAGGTGGCCGATGTCCGTGTCATGGGACGTGCCACACAAGGTGTCCGCCTCATCAACCTCACCAAGAAGAACGACTCGATTGCTTCGGTCTGCAAAGTGGATAGCAGCACTGACGACGATGTGGAAGTCGAGGAGGCTGAGACAACTGGAGAAGAGTCATAATCTTTTGAGAAAGAGAATGCTATAAGATAACACTACAACTAACAATTAATGCGTATGAAAAAATTATTCGTAATGGCAATGATGTGCATCGCAAGCGGTGCGGCATTTGCCGGTGACAGCCCCGAGCTGAAGGCTATCCTGAAAGCCAAGTCTTACGACGAGGCTGCTGGCCTCGTCAAGGCTTCCAACCTGCCCAGTGCAGAAGAGAAGGCCAAGGCCTATAACAAGTTGGTCGATCTGGCCATGCAGAAGGTGGCCAAGGAGACGGGCACCATCGCTGAGAACCAGCTGGCTGAACAGATGAAGACAGGAAAGGTGCAGCAGTATGACACGCTGGGACTGGCTGATGCTATCTGCAACGCCATCGCTGATGCTACGGAATGTAACAAGTTCGACCAGCAACCCAATGCCAAGGGTAAAGTGGCTCCTAAGTTTGCCGAGAAGAATGCCCAGCGCGTATGGGCAGTCCGCACCCATCTGGTAAACATCGGACAGGATGTGTCGCGCTCCGGCAACGATGCTGCCGTGCTGAAATATTGGGGTGCTTTCCTCGATTCTTCGGTAGACCCACTCTTCGCTGCTCAGGAACATGAGTCGCAGAAGGCTTATTTCGGACAGGTGGCTTTCTTCACCGCTCGCTATGCCATCCAGCTCAAGGAAATGGCTCGTGCCAATAAGTATCTGGACATGGCCATGGAAGACCCTGAGCAGAAGACGGAAGCCCTCAACCTTAAGTTGTACATCGGACGCAGTGAACTCAAGACCAAGGAGGACTCCCTGCAGTATGTGGAGACCTTGAAGGGCATCTATGCAAAGGATCCAGAGAATGCTGTAGTGCTGGACGGACTCTATATTATGTATGGTGAGCTGAAGGACAGAAAAGCGCAGGATGCACTTTTGGATGGTCATCTGGCAAAGTACCCCAATGACTTCACAGCGCTGGCCGACAAAGGTATGCTCGTAGCCATCGATGACAATGACCCGAAGGCTGGTGCTGAATGGTTGCGCAAGGCTGTTGCTGTGAACGCCAAGAATGCCGTGGTGCAGTATTATCTCGGCACGTGTCTGATTGTACAGGCCGGAAACACCGACGACATCAACCAGCGCAAGGCACTCTTCCAGGAGGCTGTTCAGGCACTGGATGCCGCCAAGGAGATTGATCCCGATAAGGCGCAGGTGCGCTGGGGGTATAACCGCTTCCAGGCCTACTATGGTCTCTATGGTGCCGATGATCCTAGGACCAAGGCTGCTGAGGCAGAATCGAAATAACACACGCATAACAAATATAGCAGATGGATAAGCAACGCCCGTTGGTCTTGTTCCTCCTGCTACTCTCCCTTACACCGTGCCTGCAGGCTCAGAAGAAAGAGCTTCGTCAGGCACGGTCTTATATCAAGAGTGGCAAGGACTTTGACAAGGCCGAGAAACTCATGACAGACTTAATCCAACAGGATTCTACGTGTCGTCGCAATGACAAGGTCTATCTAACATGGTTCACTTCTGTGCTGAAACAGTACGAAGCTGCCAACGAGAAGCTGTATCTCAAGCAGAAATACGATACAGCGGCTTTCTTCGGACTGACACGCCGCCTTTATGATATTGCTGAGTCGCTGGACTCTATCGATGTGGCGGAAAACGGTGGTGACAAGCCACGGCTGAAGTATCGGACGAATCATGCACAGTTGCTCCATCAACTGCGCCCCAACCTGTATTTCGGAGGGGCTTTCCATGTGGGCAAGGGGAACTATGGGGAGGCTATCCGCTTCTTTGAGACCTACATCGGAGCCGACAGTCAACCGCTTTTCTCGGGTTACAACTATACGGCCACCGACGAACGGATGCCGCAGGCTGCCTACTGGACGGTCTATTCGGCCTTCAGAATCGGTGACGATGACCGGGTGTTGCGCTATGCTCCACTGGCCATGACCGACACATCGAAGGTGGCCTATGTCATGGTTCATGTGGCGGAGGTCTACGGTCGGCAGAAGAACGACTCGGCGCGCCTGGCTACACTCTGCGAGGGCGTCAGTCGTTTCCCCGAGCATCCCTATTTCTTCCCGCATTTAGAGGACTACTATACCGAACACGGCAATTTCTCCAAGGCACTTGAATACGCTGAACAGGCACTGACAGCCAATCCCACGAATCCCATCTTCCTGCTGGCCAAGGCCACCTCACTGCTCAATTTGGAACGTTACGAGGAGAGCGTGGCCATCAGCAAGCAGTTGATAACAGCGAACGACACCATGCCAGAGCCGTACTATACGGTGGCTTCCGCCTATCTCAACCAGGCACTGGTGTTGGAGACGGGAGAGAATGCCCGTGCAAACAAAGCGAAGATACGCAGCTACTATGCCTATGCACGTCCCTATATGGAGACGTATCGACAGTTAGCTCCTACCGAACAGAAAAAATGGGCTCCGGCACTTTATCGCATCTATCTGAATCTCAACTTAGGTAAACAGTTTGAGGAAATTGATCGGTTGATGCACTGAAAATGTTAAAAACAGACGGACTTTGCATTTTGTACAGGCAAAGTCCACCGTTTTTGACGAAAAAGTATTAATTTTGCAACGTCTGCGACAATGCTGAAAGCCCTCATGGGCTGGGGCGGGCAGATGTACATTGATGGTAAAAGGCGTTTTTGTACGCTTTGGTTTTGACGCTATAAGAATCTAGCAGTTCAAGTCAGTTTGTCACAAGCAAAGCAATGCAGAACGTCTCATGAGGTGTATTGTATAAGCCCCTCGTCGTCTCCGGCAACTTCTTTTGCCATTGACGGGTGGGGTGGAATATATACTGCACTGGCGTGGGGCTTTCAGCGTTGCTCGTTTCGACAAACTGGGCAATGCTAGAGCCTTTATAGCGTGGAA
>CAVAIX010000221.1:0-3502 GCA_963588695.1 Bacteroidaceae bacterium
TGACGCTCTGTTCATGACTATCTGAAACTTCGCAACTTTCATTATCCTGTCACGAACTCAGCAACGGTAGATGGCTACGGGTGTGATTATGTCACAACCAGTGGAGTATTGTACCTATAACCCATAGGTAGAACTACTCCATGTGGTGACTGCTATCATATCGGCGTGGGCTCTAACGTTGTCTGTTCAACAGGATAAGGCAATGCGAAGGCCTCAGATAGTGGAACGGACAACAGCAGTTCCACGCTTTTTTTGTGCCTTGACGGCCGTGAGGGCTTGTTTTGTCTAGTAATTTTTTATAAACCCTTTAAATATATTGATTATGAAGAAGAAAAATTACGTGATTCCTTCCATGGAAGTAGTAGCACTCGAACTGCAGGGCAGCCTGTTGGCTGGTAGTGGTCCAACAGAGTTGGAAAGCGACTTCGACAACGTAAATTCGTACGGAACAGGCGACATGTATGACTAAAAACAGCATCGACATGAAGAACAAGTATCTATCATTTGTAGCGATGGCTGCAGCAGCCTTCGCTACATCCTGCTCCAGCGACCATCTCGCAACGGAGCCAGGACAGCAAACGGGCGGAACGGAGACCGTGACACTGGAGGCATCCATAGGGAATGGCAACTCCACCCGCGTGGGTATGGGCAGAAAAGACGGGAAAGTGCAGCTCTATTGGCACGCTGGCGACCAAGTTTCCGTGCAGACCAAAAGCAAGACCGATGAAACTTCTTTCTCCAATACAGCTTTTGACATTGCGGAAACTATAGCGACGGGAGCCACGAAAGCTACCTTCAAAGGAACTGTGGCGACGGGGTATGATGTAGGTTCGTACGCTCTCTATCCTTACAGCGACAAGCATACTTTTACAAGCACCACCATCACCTACAACCTTCCCGCCTCTTATGAGTACACGACCGTGGAGGGCAATATCTTTTCCAAGACCACGAATGGCACGACCACTTATCCTACCAACAGCACCCGTATGCCGATGCTCGGTACCATAGCGGAAGGCAAGATTACGTTCCAATACATTGCCGGATTGATTGTTATCCGTATCGATAAGATGCCAGCTGCAAGCGGCACGCTCACTGTTACCGCCGACCAGAAACTCTCGGGCGATTTTACCATCAGCGACTTGTCTGCTTCCAATCTGGAGATTACTACGACCTCCGATGAAACTGCAGCTGACGATAAGGAAGTTACCTTCAAGTATTCCGGTGCGACCCAGGGTGGTGTCGGCGTATTCTATCTTCCCTTGGCTACAGGCGACTACACCAATCTAAAGATTTCCTTAGGAGATGCGGCGAATACGATGACGGCTGAGTACGGAAGCCTGAAAGTGGATCGTGCCGATGTCATTACTATTCCAGTCTACCAGAGCGAGGGCGGAAACTCGTACAGCTGCGACTATGTGGTGAATGGCCATAAGTTCATCGACCTCTGTTTGCCTAGTGGAACACTCTGGGCGGAGACGAATGTCGGGGCAGAGACGGCAGCTGACTATGGAAAATACTATGCATGGGGTGAAGTAACCGCCTATGGAGAAGCGAAAGATTTTGACGACGGCGCGGTAAAGACCTGCTACGATTGGAACAACTACAAGTACGGCACGGGGGACAACAGCATGACCAAGTACTATTTAGGGAATTCACCCACACTCGAATCCTCGGATGACGCAGCATACATGAACTGGGGAAGTTTCTGCCGAATGCCTTCTAAAGCCGAATTGAGTGAACTATTTGATGACAGCAATACCACCCGAGCATGGGCGACAAAATTAGACAGCAAGAAAAACGAAATCGGAGGTGCACTGATCATCAGTAAGAAAAACGGGAAGGCAATTTTCCTCCCCGCCGCGGGCAATCACTATAGTTCTGGATATCAGAATGGTTGGAGCAACACCTACATCATTGGCAGTTATCCGTCCAATTCGCTCCATGGATTCGGCAATTCGTCAGATTATGCCTCAATCTTCACCTTTACCTATTGGATCAGAACTGGAAAATACGAAGAAAAAAAGAATGGAACTGCCAACCGTTGTTACGGCTACCCCGTCCGCCCCGTCGCCAAGAAATCCGGCTATGAGCTAGACAATGGCGGAAGCGTTGACGATATGGATATGAACGAATTCGACGATAGTTGGAAATAACGCAACAACAATTCAGCTATACGGCTGACCGTAGTGGGCGACGTGTCTCACGTCGCAATATCCACATTCAATCATTGTGCGGTGAGACACCGCACCCACTAGCGGAATGCTCAGTGCCAGTTATTTTTTACTATCCCATCACAAAACAAATGACAAGTATGAAAAAGACAGATAAGTTTCTTTCCGCCGTTGTCCTGACGGCGGCAGCGCTCTGCACCTCCTGCTCCACCGACAATCTCACGGCCGAGCAGCAAGGACAGGCCGAGACAAAGGCGGTGTCGCTCACCGCTACCATGGACGAGGCTGTTACGCGAGCCGGTATTGGAAGATCTGATGCTGAAGGAAAGGCCATGTGCTACTGGCACAAGGGCGACCAGATTTCCGTGCAGACCGTCAATACAGACAACGCCTACTCCTACGCGAAGTTCTACACCGCCGATGCCACGGGCGCCACGACGGCTACATTCTGGAGCGAGCCGCTCTCAGGGCAGACCATCGGCAAATACGCCCTGTATCCCTACAACGAGAAGCATCAGTTCACCAGCGAGTCTGCGCTGACCTATAATCTCCCCGCCTCTTACACCTACACTACGGTGGGGACAGATATTTTCTCCAACACGACGGATGGCACTTACCCCACCAACAGCACCAACATCCCCTTGCTCGGCGCTATCGACAGCGACAACAACAAGATTACGTTCAGCCACTTAGGCGGTCTGGTAGTGATCCGCATCGACGAAATGCCCTACGAGGCAGGCACACTGACCGTCTCTGCCGACCAGCATCTCTCGGGCAACTTCTCGGTCGACCTGTCGGCCTCCGACCGTGTGCTGACTACGAAGGATACTGACACAGATGCAGACAAGCAGGTGGCCTTCTCCTTCAGCGGAGCGACGAAGGGCGGCATCGGCGTGTTCTATCTGCCCGTGGCCACTGGCGACTACACCAATCTGACTATCGGGATTAGCGACATCGACGGCGCAAACATTCAGACCATCCCCTACGGCACACTCAGCGTGTCGAAGGCCAACGTATGGGCCATCTCGCTCACCACGCACGACGGCAATCTGAGGAACGTTCGCAAGCTCGAAAACGGAAAATGTATCATCAACGGGCGTGATTTTGTAGACCTCGGTCTGCCCAGCGGTACGCTCTGGGCAACAATGAATGTTGGTGCAGAGAAAGCTGAAGACTATGGTAATTACTACGCTTGGGGCGAGATAAGCACCAAGACCGATTATTCTAAGTCTTCCTACAAGTACGGCACGTCCCCTGACTTGACTAAGTACAACTCCTCCGATAACAAGACCATTCTCGACAAGGAGGACGATGCAGCCTATATGAACTGG
>CAVAIX010000222.1:0-3498 GCA_963588695.1 Bacteroidaceae bacterium
GCATAATACTCTACCAGGTAACGGATGAGCGTCTTAGGTATGCTGACATTAACGCCGTACATGCTCATGTGATCGCCATTGTATGTGCACCAGCCTAAGGCTAGCTCGCTCAGGTCACCCGTTCCTATGACCAGTCCTTTGTACCAGTTGCTTAGGTCCATGAGGATCTGGGTGCGTTCACGCGCTTGCGAGTTCTCATACGTAACGTCATGTATGGTCTCGTCTTGGCCTATGTCGCTGAAGTGCTGACGTACCGACTGGGCGATGTTGATCTCACGAATGGTGATGCCTAGTTCCTCCATCAGTCCCAAGGCGTTCTGGTATGTACGGTCAGTGGTGCCAAATCCGGGCATGGTCACGCCAATGATTCCCTTGCGATCAAGACCGAGATAGTCGAACGTACGCACGCAGACAAGCAGTGCAAGGGTGGAGTCGAGACCGCCACTGATACCGATGATGACGTGGGTGGCATGGGTATGAGCCAAGCGCTTAGCCAGTCCGGCTGTTTGTATTGAGAGGATCTCTTCACACGTTGCAGACATCTCGCCCGACGAAGGGATAAATGGATGGGGGTTGACGGTACGGAGGAAGGGATGCGCAGTGGCTTTGCGATACTGTGCGGAACGAGCATGGATCAAGACATTAGGGCACAAGGAGGTAGATGCTTGGGCGGAAGCAAAGGTTGTGCTAGCCTGTCGGTCTGCCCGTAAGCGATCGATATCAATCTGCGACACTACCATCTGTGCGTTTGGCGAGAATCGTTTAGCCTCAGCAAGGAGTTGACCATTCTCATAGATAAAGGCATTGCCACCATAGACCACGTCCTGCGTTGATTCGCCAAACCCTGCCGAGGCATAGACGTAGCCGCTAATGGTGCGCGCGCTCTGCTGCATCAGCAGGTGGCGGAGGTAGCGATGCTTGCCCAACAGTTCGTTGCTGGCCGAACAGTTGAAGACGATGTCGGCTCCAGCCAACGTGAGGTTGTTACTTGGCGGCACGGGGGCCCAGACATCCTCGCAGATCTCCACACCAAATTTCACGCCGTCAGCGGTCTGGAACACGGTGGGCTGCGGTGATAGGAGCACAGGCGAACCAGCCAGATAAATCTCCATGGCGTTGAGATCCTGTGCCGAGGCAAACCACCGCTTCTCGTAGAACTCATTGTAGTTGGGCAAGTACTTCTTGGCTACAAGTCCGAGCACTGTTCCTTTCTGGATGACTGCGGCACAGTTGAGCAACAGTCCGCCAGCCTGCACGGGCAGTCCTACGATGCAGATAATGTTCAGTTGGCGGCTGTAGTCCAGCAGCGTCAGCAGTCCTTCCTCGGCCTGTGTCAGCAGCAGTTGCTGGCGGAACAGGTCCTGACAGGTGTATCCCGTGATGCACAGCTCCGGCAGACAGAGGATTTCCACGCCCTTGTCCTCGGCCTCTGCAATCATCTTCTCTATCTCGAGAATGTTGTATTCGGTGTCGGCCACTCTCACGGCAGGGACAGCCGCTGCCACGTTAACAAATCCGTATTTCATGTTTCAACGCTTTTGTTTCTTTATCGGGTAAAAAGGGACTTCACGGGATGAGCAGTGACGAGTCACCGTAACTCAGGAATCGGAAGTCGTGTCCTAACGCATAGTCATAGATGCGCCGCCAGTCGCCCTTGACGAAGGCACTGACCAGCAGGAGCAGTGTGCTCTGCGGCTGGTGGAAATTGGTGATGAGCATTTTCACTATCTTGTAGTCGTAGCCGGGCACGATGATGATTTGCGTCGAGGAATGGAGCGTCGTCAACTGGTGGCGATCCATCCATGCGATGAGGTTTTCCAGTGCCTTCTGCGCTGGGAGCATACTGTCCGTGCCAGCACCGTTCTCTATCGCGTAGGGTTCCCACTGGCTCACGTGGAGCTGTTCCTCGGTGAGTTCCGGGGTGCGCTCAAGCTTGAGTCCCATGTAGTAGAGACTTTCAAGCGTCCTCACACTGGTGGTTCCCACGGCAATGGCATGGGCACTGTGGGCTACCAACCGCTCGATGGTGTGCCGCCTAACGGCGATGTATTCCGTGTGCATATCGTGGTCGCCCAACTGTTGGCTTTTGACGGGACGGAAGGTGCCAGCTCCCACGTGCAGCGTCAATTCCTCGCGCTCCACACCGTGTGCGTCGATGTCGGCCAATACTTCCGGTGTGAAGTGCAGGCCAGCGGTCGGTGCAGCCACACTGCCCTTGATCTTGGAATAGACGGTCTGGTAGGTGGTCTTGTCGCTCTCCTGCGTCTCCCTGTTGAGGTACGGTGGAATGGGCAGTTCGCCCACGGCATCGAGGATGTCGGCGAAGTTCACCGCACTGTTGTCCCACTCCAAGTCAACCCAATGACTGGTGCCGTGCTCTCCTCTCTGGGTGGCCGTGAGGGTCAGTGTCTGCCCTTTCACGGTGAAGGTGCGACTCAGCGCGCCCTCCCTCCATTTCTTGAGGTTACCCACTAAGCAGAGCCAGCTGCATCGTGTGGTGGTCTGGAACATCTGTTCGTAGTCGGCAGGCTCGGCGGGTTCTAACAGGAACACCTCGATGAGTGCACCTGTTTCCTTGCGGAAATGCAGCCGTGCTTGAATGACCTTTGTATTGTTGAACACCATCAGTGCCTGCTCTGGCAGGAAGTCTGCCAAATGGCAAAAGGTACTCTCCGAGATGTCTCCCTTCTGGTACACCAACAACTTGGACTGGTCGCGCACGGCCAGCGGAAACTTGGCGATGCGTTCGTCGGGCAGCTCGTAACTGTAATCGCTGATATGTATATCTTTCTCTTTCACTTTCTATACGATGATGCGTGTCTTGTGGTAGTTCTCGCGGAACTCGGTCGGCGAGCAATGTTTCTTTTTCTTGAAGATGCGGTTGAAGTTACTGAGGTTGTTGAAACCGCAGTCGTAACAGATCTCTGCCACGCTCTTCGTGGTGTCCACGAGCATCCGACTGGCGTAACCCAACCGCATATCGATGACGTAGTCGCTGAGGGTGCGCCCCGTGTGTAACTTAAAGAAACGGCTAAAGGCCGAGGGACTCATCCCTGCGATGCTGGCCACGGTGGAGAGGCGTATCTCGTCCATGTAGTTCTTAGCAATGAAGTTCTTGACCTTGAGCACGCGTCGCGAGTCGCTGACCACCTCCACCTTGGCGTAGCTGCTGCTGGCCAAAGGACGCATCTTCGTGCTCTTCGAGAGCTCGTAGAGGATGGTGAGGAACTGCATCACGGCGTAGAACTTGTCCTGGATGCCGCTGAGGGTGACGAGGAGGTTGTAGACGCGCAGGATGTCTTCCATGGAGAAGGCCACGCCTTTCCGCGCCTCTAACATCATCTTCCGAATGGTGGTGAAGGGTGTGCGCCCGAAGAAGCCATTCTCGTCGAGGTCGAGGTAGAACTGCACGGTGACCTCATGGATGTCTTCACTCTTGCAGTCGTTCTGTTCCCAGACGTGCTCTAAATCGGGACTGGTGATGAGCACGAGGTCGTA
>CAVAIX010000223.1:0-3498 GCA_963588695.1 Bacteroidaceae bacterium
CAAAGAATCCGCAGCAGGTGTTGGAACAGTTGTCTTTCTTGACTGATGTTCCCATTCAGCCTAGAAAGACCCTGCTCATCCTTGACGAGATACAGGAATGTCCCGAAGCCATCAGTGCCATGAAATATTTTTGCGAGAAGGCGCCAGAATACGCCGTGGCCTGCGCTGGCTCGTTGCTGGGATTAGCTTTCGGACATGAAGGGTTCTCCTTCCCTGTGGGCAAGGTCGACCATTTGGAGATGTACCCCGTTTCGTTCTCAGAGTTTCTGGAGCAAAAAGACAACAATCTCTACCGCTACTACCAGTCCATCGAGGGATTTGATCCCATCCCAGATATCTTCTTTGACAGGCTCTCTCAAGCATTCATGAACTACCGCATAGCAGGAGGAATGCCCGAGGCTACGATGAAGATGCTTTCCTTGGATTTAAGTGGGGTTCAGACCGTGCTGAGCAATATTCTCAAGGACTACTCCCTCGACTTTGTGAAACACGCCTCGCCCCTCTTGGCCAATCGCATCGCTCATGTATGGAACTCTCTGCCGTCCCAGTTGGCAAAGGAAAACCGAAAGTTTGTCTATCAGTTGGTTCGTCCTGGGGCAAGGGCAAGGGAATATGAGGATGCAGTGACTTGGTTGAGGAACGCAGGACTTCTGTATAAGGTCAGCCTGTGCACAACTCCGCGCCTGCCACTCAAGGCGTATGAAGACCTAAGCATCTTCAAGATTTACAGTTTGGACATTGGGTTGCTAAGGGTGTTGGCAGAAATGGATACAGACATATACATGAGTGACAATCCCAGTTTTCAGGAGTTCAAGGGAGCATTAGCAGAGAACTATGTGCTCCAAAGTTTGGTGACACAGGGTATGAACTGCTCCCGTTACTGGGCGTCGGGCAACCAAGCCGAGGTGGAGTTTCTGATTCAACACGCTTCCCAGGTCATCCCCATTGAGGTAAAGTCTGGCACGAGTGTAACGGGCAGAAGCCTTGTCGAATACAACAAACGCTATGCTCCAGAACTACGCATCCGTTTCTCCATGCTTAACCTGAAAAAGGACGGCAATCTGATTAACGTCCCATTGTTTCTGGCAGACAAGTTGACAGACCTACTTCGTTGAACGCTTGCCCAGTTCCCAGCACGCTACGGCTGACGCTGCCGCCACATTGAGCGAGTCGACACTGTGACACATGGGGATACGCACCACATAATCACTTTCCGCGATGACTTCCTTTGGTAGACCGTCGCCCTCCGTCCCCATGACGATGGCCAAACGGGGTTCGGCCTTGAGTCGTGGGTCGTCTAAGTTCACGGACTGGTCGGTCAGTGCCATGGAAGCGGTCTTGAAGCCATAGTCATGCAACTGACTGACTGGCGCGTCCAGCCACGTCCACGGCAGGAGAAACACCGTTCCCATCGACACGCGTACGGCGCGTCGGTTGAGTGGGTCACACGAATCGCGAGTCAGCAGGATGCCGTCCATGCCGAGTGCAGCTGCCGAGCGGAAGATAGCCCCGATATTGGTCGTGTCCACCACATTGTCTATCACCACGATGCGATGAGCATTGCGGCAGATGGTCTCCACCGACAACGCTTCCTTGCGCTTCATGGCGCACAACACACCCCTTGTCAGCGTGTAGCCCGTCAGTTCCGCCAACAGCTGGCGCGACCCCGTGTAGACAGGAATGTCGCCTATGGCAGCGATGATGTCGCTGGCGTCGCCCGTGATGTGGCGTTCTTCGCAGAGCAGTGCCACTGGCTCGTAGCCAGCATGGAGCGCCACACGGATGACCTTCGGGCTCTCGGCGATGAAGATGCCGTTCTCGGCCTCCGTGCGCTGGCGCAACTGCGCCTCCGTCAGTGCACTGAAGATTTCCACACCAGGGTGGGACAAGGTTGTAACAGGAACTATCATCGTCATCTTTCTCTAAGGTAGCTGCATTGTCCACTTGCGGAACTGCACTGCAAAATTAGGGAAAATCTTCGAGATTAGGGTATGGCAATGGTAAAAATCGTCAAAAATATCCATAGGGGTTTGCTATAACCAGAATAATGTTGTACTTTTGCGGCAAAATGGGGGACGAATGGCAAAATCTGCGCCTTTTCTTTGCAATCTGCACTAAAACGAGTGCGTTTTTATTAGAAATCTGCACTAAGATGAGTGCGTTTTGGGAAATTTGTGTATCTTTGCAGGCAATAATGCGTACAAACTCGGCTCGTTATGGAAAGATTACAAACGACATTCGACAAACTGCTGCGTGAGACTACCTCTACGTTTCACCGCTATATGTACAACCGCATCGACTGGCAGGCGCGTATGGTGGGGCTGTTGGGACCTCGCGGGGTAGGAAAAACCACGATGGTTCTACAGTATATCAAGGAGAACCTTCCACGTCAACAGACATTGTATGTTGTGGCAGAAGATTTGTACTTCTCTGCGCATACACTGGTGGACTTGGCTGATGCCTTTGCGCGACTGGGAGGGAAATACCTCTTTATCGACGAGATACACAAATACAAGGAGTGGTCGAGAGAGTTGAAACTCATCTACGACTACCATTCAGAGTTGCGGGTGTTCTTCACAGGTTCCTCGATTCTGGACATCTATAAGGGTGTGTCAGACCTCAGCCGTCGCGTGGTAACCTATCAGATGCAGGGACTGTCGTATAGAGAATTCCTTCTGTTGTTCCACCAAACGGCACTGCCCGCCTATTCGTTGGAGCAAATCATCAGCCAGCAGGTGCAACTCCCGAAGGGGTTCTTGCCCCTCCAACACTTTGGCGAATATCTGCACAGCGGCTACTACCCCTTCCGCGATGACAACTTTGAGCACTATATCACCCAGATAGTGAACTCGACGCTTGAGGTTGACATCGCCCAATATGCAGACCTGACGCCGGCCATGGTGAGGAAACTGAAACGACTCCTGGTCATCATTGCCCAGGCTGTACCTTTCAAGCCAAACTTCACACAGATCGCTGGACAACTGGAGGCCTCGCGCAACAATATTGCCGATTATTGCACCTGGTTGGAGAAAGCAGGCTTGATAGGACAGCTACGCGACAGCACAGAAGGCTTACAAGGACTTGGCAAGGTGGATAAGGTATATCTCGACAATACCGCCCTTATCTATGCCCTGGGCAAACAGGACACGGAAATCGGCACCATCCGCGAAACGTTCTTCTTTAATCAACTTCGTGTATTCCATGACATTACCGCCTCGCCTATCTCTGACTTCTTGGTTGGTGACAACTATACTTTCGAGGTTGGTGGCAAAAAGAAAAAACAGAAACAGATTAAGGATGTGAGCAACGGCTATGTAGTCAAGGATGACATCGAGACAGGCTACGGCAACATCATCCCCCTATGGCAATTCGGACTCACTTATTAGATGGAGTATAGAACCAGTGAAATCAAGTAAAGTCAGCTTCAAAAGAGGGGTAAAATATTGACCATGGTCGATTAATCGTGTGACCATGGTCGATTGATCGGTTGACCATGGT
>CAVAIX010000224.1:0-3487 GCA_963588695.1 Bacteroidaceae bacterium
AGCCACGACGCACCGTAGCGGTTGAGTATGACCGTTGACACTCCTTCCAATGACGCATCCGACTCGAAGAGCAACACGCGGCTGCCCTTTCCTTTTAGCGTGGGTGGTGTGCTACGCAGCGTCTCCTCGTAGGCCGAGCTGCCCACGATGAGCACCGCAGAGTCCGCCTCCGCGTTGTCGCTGATCCATTGCTGGTACATTGTCTGCCCCTCCGTCAGATTATCGGGCTGTAAGAGTCGCAACGCCATGCCACTTTCCTTGGCAAAGGCGAAGAGTCCTGCCGCTGCATCGTCGTTGTAGCCGTTGTCGCCCAGTCCGTTGGGCGTACAGAGCAGTGTCACCGTGGCGCGGCTTCCCGTCACGGCCTCCTGCACATCGTCGTCGCTACTGCAAGCCGTTGTACCGAACGTCACGATGATGCCTATGACAGTGCCCAGCGTGCCGCAGAGTGTCTGCGTCCAAAAATAGGATAGCCCGTTCTTTATGTTCATGATGGCAGTCTTGATGTCAAGATGGATTTAGTAATTGATTTCGTTGGGGTTCCAGTAGTATTTGTAGTCATTGTTGCGCACCATACGTTGCAGAGTGTTGTCGTAGCTCCAGTTAGGAAGCGCGTCGAGAGAGCCTGTCTGTTCTTTGCCATCTGTGGAGCGTAGCAGAAACTGGTTAGCTTGCTTATAGACCAAATAGTACGGCTTGGAGCAATCCACGATGCCCTGCTTTGTGATGGCTCCAGGCCACTCATAACCAACCACTGTATGGCTTTGCTGATAGCTGAGGTTGGTGAAGGGTGCAGCGGAGGGTTCACCTAGATTCAGCCATACCGTTCCATCGTCGACTTCGCCCAGTGTATCTACTTGGCATTGGCCGTTCCACCAGCGCACGCTGTAGGCTTGGCCACCGCTGGTGCAATAACCACAGCGCAGGTTCACGCTGCCTTCATAGACTGGGTAGACCACTTGCACTTCGGCATTTATGCCGCTCGGCAGTGTCAACTGTTCGCGACATACGGTGGCCACTATGCGCCCAGCTGCGATGATATTGGCTGTGGACGGTTGGTTGAACGTGGTGCTGATGCCGCCCATCAGACAGATTACATGGTCGGGCAGCGTGAAGCTGGTGTTCACGAAATTGTGCTGACCCATCAGCTTGCTTAAATCCGCCATCGATCCCTCTACTCGTATCCGAACACGGTCGGCCACCTCCTCGTCAGCAATGAAATCCCAAATGGGTGTTACTGTCATGTCCGTCATCTCCAGGTTGCACGCCTGCGGATTTTTGCTGTCGAAATTGATGCTCTGTGCCCACGCTTTCACATAGCTACTTAGGTCGGGGCGTGCGCTGAACTGGAAGTGCAGCAGTTCGTTGGGTATTTTGCTGAGGTCGCCGCCGCGTATCTCCACGCTGCACTCGGCCTTGTCCAACTGCAGCAACGCTTTCTTTTCTTCGTCTGTCTGCGTCTTGGCGTTGAGAATGCCTTTTATAGCCGCCTCGCCCAGCACTTGTTTGTCTTGGATGTCCGTATAATCGCTCTGTTCCATACGCATAGTGATAGTGAGACTACCTCCCACACGGGAGTGCGTAACCACATGGGAACCATAGCGCGTCAAGAACGAGTCAACGGTCAGTGCATCGTTGTGATGCCGAAGCCAAGCCACGGCCTCGCGGAAATTGGGGGTTAGCAAGTCCTCACGCTCGTCGTCTGTGATGAGTGCTGAGACAGAGGCCGCGCCCACCTTCAGCGCTGCCCCGGGCGCAGTATAGCGCACCTGTAGGTAGAGGTTGTTTACATCGCCTTGTTCCCAAAGCGTTACGTTGGCTTGAGCCTCGCCGTTGAAGATTAACAGCCCGGCTTTCGCATCAGCGTGGAGCACGCTACGCTGCACATACTGACTCTTGCTATAGGAGAGGTCACTCTCAATGGCGTACTCATTGATGCGTGATTGCGTGTAGAGCCGCTCGTGCCACGACTCCTCCTGCTCCCAGGCACGCAGGGCGTTCAGGTCGAGCACGCGACAGTGCACGTCTTGCAGGTTGCACCGCTCGCCGTAGATGCCGTCGTAGGAGAACCCCACACCGTAACTGCGCCGGAAGTCGGCGACGGAGAGCGTGTCTGTGGCGGCACGGGTGAAGGGAGATGTCCCGATGGTGGCAGTTGTATCGTTCCCATTGGGCGACAGCGAGTCATCGTCGCTGCTGCAAGCTGCCAACAAAGCGAGGGCAAGCAGTGGAAAGAAGACAAAGTAGTGTTTCATGTGCCTTTGAGAATACAAGTCCAACCAGTTTTGTTGTTGTAGACGGGTTCAAAGTAGATAGCATGCGACGGATTGTAGCGATCGGGCGTTTCCTTGTGGGTGTAAGAGCTTGACCAATGAGAGCATGTAAGATTGCTACTGAACCGCGTCCTTGTTATCGTTACGTCGTAGCAATTATAGGCCCACCAAAGGTGGTGACTGTATGTGTATCCGTTGTCAAATGTGATGCTGAACAAGGATGTCCACCATTGTACGGAATATATTTTCTGCTGGCTAAGTTGATAGATGCGGCTAAGCTTGGCATAGGTTTTATTTGTAGTTCCAGCAGCCTTGCTCAGTGACTCCATTGCCTGTTTAACCTTTGTCTCGTTCCACCGCATACAGCCAGAGAGTGCATCGAAAGCGTCAGTGCCAGCAGTATTCTTCCATAGATAGAACTGCCCCTGCCAGTGGTCGTACTTTCTGAACCAGTCCTCCTCCCATCCACCGTCAAAGGTAAGCAATATGCCTTGGCTTCCAAACGCTTTGCGCACGCAGAGATAATAGTAACCCGTCTTATTCTCCTTCCATACACTGAGGAAACCGAAGGGTGACCCCTTGTCATTGTTGTTAGCCCAGCGTTCCATAGGTATGAACACGATGCTTGTGAGCACGCTCTCAAGTTCGGGGCAGTCCACGTCTATTCGCGCCAGCTCGCTCTCATCGCCGCTCTCGGTGTAGGTTAGGCGTAGATTCAAAACGCTCATCTCGTTGGTTTGCGTTTGGGCAGAGATGCTGTCTTGCGCGGCAGAGATGATGCTTTGCCAGGTTTCTCTCGCTTGCGGAAAGGTATCCACACCTACATAATAGGTGGTGGGGGCGGCCGCATAAAGTGCCTTTCCGTGGCGCGGTGTGTAGGCTACGGTGCCGTTGGCCTGTTTCTCCTCGAAGCATAACTGTTGGATGAGCATCTCATAGCGCAGGCTGTCAAGAGCCAGTGCCTCGTCTTTCTCCGTCCAAGTATCTTCGGTTTCATTGACAAAATCATCGTCGCTGCAAGCTGCAACACCAAAGAGCAAAAGGAGCGATAAGATAAACAAATTCGTTTTCATAGATTTTTGTATTTGTAATGTGATGAACGGCAGGGCCGCACGGGATACCAGTTGTTGCGGTCGCGGTTAGTGCCTACCTGCCGCAGCGTGTAATTGGGAGAGATGACGAGTATGCGGCCAAAACTGCTGTTGTCCTTAGCG
>CAVAIX010000225.1:0-3389 GCA_963588695.1 Bacteroidaceae bacterium
CGTTGGAGTGCGGTCCTAAGCCCGTGACAATATGTCGGAGAGAGCGGTCGTTCACATCCATCACCCTACGCCAGAGTATCTGCTTCATGCCAAAGCCTTCCGCTTGATGCTGGTAGATATAGTTGTCGAGCAGGGCTGCTATCATGTTATTGGCCGTGGTGACGGCATGGAAATCGCCCGTGAAATGGAGGTTGATGCGATCCATAGGCAACACTTGAGCGTAGCCTCCGCCAGCCGCCCCACCTTTCTGTCCGAAACAGGGACCAAGGGAGGGTTCGCGTAGAGCCAGCACCACATTCTTCCCAATACGCGAGAGACCAAGTGACAGCCCCACCGACACAGTCGTCTTGCCAATGCCTGCCTTGGTGGGCGTGATGGCTGTTACTAGTATCAAACGGCTGTTTTTCACCTTCTCCTCGTCAATGAGGCGTATGGGCACCTTGGCAATGTATTTGCCATAGGGTTCGATGACATTCGTATCGATGCCCATGGAGGCTGCAATATCGTTGATGGGGGTAAGAACGGTTTCTCGTGCAATTTCGATGTCTGTCTTCATCTTATGGTTTAGGAATTGGATTGATGGTTTTGTTTTTTCTTCTGTACGCTTTTGTCCCCTATGGCTATCTTCCAAATAACACCGGAACAGGCTTCGAGATGCACGTGGACAGCACTGTCGGGCAGTAGATTGGCGAAGGACACCTTCTTGGAAATCAGTTCCGTAGCGGCATAGCGTCCCGGAGTCAGTTGGAGACAATCAAAGGCATGGCGAGGCAGGATGATGTCTGCATCCGCATCGTGGTCTGCAAAATTGACGGCTACCAAAAGCAACTCCTGCTCACTGTATCGAAGGAAGGTGTATTGCCGCTGCAACCGCAGATTGACGTACATCAGATCGAAGAAGGTGCCCTCACTGATGGACTTCTCGCTATGGGCTATCCGCAGGATTTTACGATGAAGATCATACAGTTTTTTCTCGCTGTCCGTCAGTTGGTTGGAGGCAGCTCGACACAGAGTGTCGATGCTCCAGTAGTCAAAAATGGTGGTACGACCATCACGTCCACTGAACCCCTCCTTGTCCATACCGCGCTCCCCGTATTCCTCTCCAGCATAGAGCATGAACGGGTTCTGCTGCAGAAGCACCGAGGCGATGAAGGCTGGAATGCCGCGTCGACCTTCTCCTGCAAAGAAATCACTGGCAATACGCTGTTCGTCGTGGTTTTCAAGGAAATAAAGCATATGCTGACGGATGTCGTCTGTCTGTTGCCAGGCCGACGTAATGGCCGCAGTGGGGCGTTGTCCCGTCATCACAGCGCGCATGGTGTCATACATCCCGACCTTGTCGTAGAGCAGGTCAAAGCCTGCGGCGATATAGCTGCGGTATTGATTGGGATTGTACACCTCACCAATAAACTGTATGGCGGAATGTCGCACCTTGACTGCCCGTGTGGCATAGGTCCAGAATGCCGTTGGCACCATCTCTGCCATGTCGCAGCGGAAACCATCCACACCCTTTCCTGCCCAGAACTGCAGGATTTCGGTCATCTTTCTCCACGTGTCAGGCATCGGAATGCTGTGGAGGATGCCACCAGCATAGTAGTCCACGCCATAGTTCAGTTTCACCGTCTCGTACCAGTCGCCCCTACCTGGTGCATTGTCGAAATGGTCGTTGCCCGTAGCCTTGGCGGGATATTCCGTGTAAGGCGCGGTCTCACCGTGATAGAGATCGAGATAAGGCACAAAGGGTTGCCCTGGACAGTAGTAGAAATTATTGTCGACGGGGTCAAAGCCTCGCTCACTATGGTCGTCTTCGCCAAGGTCGCGCACACCAGCAGGCTTGCAGACGGAATGGTACTGGCGTGCCACGTGGTTCGGCACGAAGTCAATGATGACCTTCAACCCAGCCTTATGAGTGCGCTGCAGCAAGGCTTCAAACTCCTCCATGCGGTGACTGACATCCGTGGCAAGGTCTGGATCAATGTCGTAGTAATCGGCAATAGCGTAGGGAGAGCCGGCACGCCCCTTGACCACGGCAGGATGTTGACGCGGAATACCATAGGCCGAATAGTCGGTGGTGGTGGCGTGGCGTAGTAGCCCAGTGTACCAGACGTGAGTGATTCCCGTATCCGCCCATTCTTTCAGCACCTTGGTCGTAAAGTCAGCCATCTTTCCGCAACCATTCTCTTCGATAGTACCATCTGGACGGCGGGTGGTGTTTCTATTTCCATAGAGCCGGGTGAACACCTGGTAGATAATCTGTTTGTCTTGCATTGTCGTAAAGTGGTAGGAAGAAAAAAGAACAGGCGCAGGATAAACCTACGCCTGTGTATTGGTTTGGTCTACACGATACCGTGTGCACTAACCTCCTTGTTTATTTTTCCAATCATGCCTTGAAGTGCTTTTCCTGGGCCGCACTCTGTGAAGTCGTCGGCACCATCGGCAATCATGTGCTGCACAATCTGTGTCCAGCGCACAGAACTGGTCAACTGCGCAATCAGATTCTGTTTGATTTCAGCGGCATCAGTGTGTGGCTGTGCATCCACGTTCTGATAGACGGGGCACTTGGGTGTGGCAAACTCCGTCTTCTCAATGGCGGCCTGCAACTCGTCCTTGGCAGGCTGCATCAGCGGTGAATGGAAGGCACCACCCACCTTCAACGGCAGTGCACGCTTGGCTCCAGCGGCCTTCAACTGCTCGCAAGCCTCATTGACGGCTTCGATGTTGCCGGAAATCACCAACTGACCTGGGTTGTTGTAGTTGGCAGGAACGACAACGCCCTTGCCCATCTTGCTAACTTCGGCACACACCGACTCGACCTGATCGTCGGGTAAACCGATGATGGCGGCCATAGTGGAGGGCTGTGCCTCGCAGGCCTTCTGCATAGCCATTGCACGGGCATAGACCAACTTCAGACCGTCTTCAAATGTCAGCGCGCCAGCTGCCACAAGGGCAGAGAATTCACCCAGCGAATGGCCTGCCACCATAGCAGGCTGGAAGGCGTCGCCCATGCAGATGGCGGAAATCACGGAGTGCAGGAACACAGCAGGCTGCGTCACTTTCGTCTGTTTGAGGTCTTCGTCCGTTCCGCTGAACATGATGTCTGTTATACGGTAACCAAGAATGTCGTTGGCTTTTTCAAAAAGTTCTTTTGCCTTAGAATTGTTGTCATAGAGGTCTTTACCCATTCCTACGAACTGGGCTCCCTGACCAGGAAATACAAATGCTTTCATTGTCTTGTTCTTGTTTTTATAGAATTCCGCCTGCAAAGGTACGATTAAGTGAGCAGAATACAAAAGGAAAACTCGTTTTTCTTTTCATTAGTACAAACTCCTGTATAACGCTTCACTTGAAAGATTGAGTTAACTCACTCCATTCATCGAGCAAACTCACTC
>CAVAIX010000226.1:0-3362 GCA_963588695.1 Bacteroidaceae bacterium
GTTGTCGATAGAGGCGGTAATGGAGACGCGCAGTGCCACCAGCGCCTCATTGAGGTCTTTCACCATTGGATTCTCTGCACTACTGCTGGCCTCCAGCGCGTTGCGTTGCAGCAACTTGCTGTTGTATTCCGTCAACTGGCTTTCGATGGCCACATCCTCGATGCCAGAGTTGATGGGCAGCAGTTTGTCGGAGTTGGTGCCGTCTGACAGGTAGTTGCGCACATAGCGCACCATGTAGAGTTGGTTGTTCAGCGTGAGCAGGCGCGCGTCGACGTCACTGTTCTGCGACACATAGAGGTCGGACATGGTCTGTGGGTCGGGCATGAGGTTACGACTCTTGTAGGACGAGATATTATCGTCCACACTGCCCAACTCACGTTCGATGACCTCGATACGTTCATTGATGAACTGGGTGGTGGCTGCCGTAATCAGGTTCTTGTCCGTCACCCATTTCTCATTATAAACGGCCAAGAGGGTCTGGAGCACATCCTCGCAACGTGGGATGGATTGGTCGTTAAACTGTATGTCCACGATGGTTCCCCGTTCGTCGTGCAAGTCCATGGACAACTTGCTGCTGTAGGCACGCACAGTGGGGAGCAGAGGAGATACGGTGACATGGATGCGATCCTGCAGTTGATTGGTACAGATGGGGTTGGGAGACACGACGATGCGCCCCAAGGGCGACGGCACGGTGTCGCCCAGTGCCATGCGCATAGGGCCAGCCTCCTCCAAGGGCACACCATTCCTCACGAAATTGTCCAACACGGCCTTGCCGTTGCGCACCCAGAGGTTGAAGGAGCAGGACTCATTGTTTTTGCAGTCGGGCAGACACACCGTCACGGGCAGCGAAGCACCGTAGAGCACCTGCTCATGGAAACCGTTGAAGACCGTGTAGTTCTTGCACAGATCCAGGCGCTTGATCACCTCGACCATGACGGCAGGTGACTGCAGGGCCACCATCTCATCCATGACATTGGTGTAGCTCTGGACCAGTCCCAAGTTCTCGAAGGTCTCTTGCGTCGTCCCCGAGGATCTTCCTCGGTAGTTGTTCTTGATTTGGACGGTCATGGTACGGGTGAAGACGGAGGGCGTGCGCAACATGCTTGCGACGGCGGCTCCCGTGATGATTAGGGCGGAAAGGACAAACCATTTCCAATGGAACAGGCAGATGGTAAGGAGGTCTCTCAGTCGGATGAAATCCATGCCCCTTTCACTACTGTTTTTCTCTGTTGACACCATAATCTACGTAATGTGTTGTATTAGTTATAATGTGTGTATTGTTTCTGTGTTGCTCTTAGCGGAAGATGGAGATGAGGGAAGCCGCCAGTGAGGTGGCCAGCGAGGTCAGCGAGAACCAGAAGGCGGTGCTGCGCACGGTGTTGCCGTTGACGGTGGACTGGTTGGCACGCACGCGGCTCGGCTCCACATAGACCACGTCGTTCTGCTGCAGATAGAACACGGGCGAGGCATATAACTCGCGAGCGGAACACAGGTTGACACGGTAGGCACGCGGCCCGTCTTCCTCTTCGCGCATCACCATGACACTGGCGCGCTTGCCGTAGATGGTGAGGTCGCCAGCCATGCCAATGGCATCGAGCAGGGTGAATGTGTCACGCGTGATGTTGTAGCGTCCTGGATGGCTCACCTCACCTAACACCGAGATATTGAGGTTGGCAAACTCCACCGTCACCACGGGGTCTTTCAGCAGTTTTCCCGTCACCAGTTTGTCTTTGATTAACAAACCAATCTCCTTGCGCGTCATGCCACCAATGTGTATCGTGCCTAAGAGCGGGAACTCAATGTTACCATCGGAATCGACCGTATAGAGCGACACTCCAGAATTGTTACCGTAGGAACCGCCAATGGAACGGACGGAATACGGCAGGTTGAACAGTTCGGAGAGCTGTGGATCGCGGCTGTTGACTAAGATGGACAACTTGTCGTCTGGCATCACCCGGATGTAGCGGGGCGTGGAGGATACGGCCAACCGATTCGTGGTCTTCTGCAAATCCTGGAAATAGGCAATCTGTTTGCTGGAAGAGCACGCGCTGAACACAGCAACGCACACCGCCGCAAAAAGGAATGGTTTTACTTTCATATTGGGTAAGTTTTTTGTCTGTTTTCTGAATGGTGAAACGGGGGCTTGTTTTTCGTTAAAGCACGTATTTATCAATCCTGCTTAACGCTGCATATTATTATCTGTCAAGCAGTTACGATGTTCCGGCGGTAAAGTTCGGGATTTCTCCCCGACTTGATTCTTCTGTCCCACTTCCATCGAAAAAAAGGGGTCCGTTTCGTCCTTGTTTTTTGCATTTTCGAGGGTACATATACCCTTCCCCATTATCAACTTCTCTTATTAAGAGAAGTCGAAGTTTTTAACACAGAAAACGTAACGCTTTGAAAATCAAAAGAGAAGCGGTAATGAATAAAATCGAAAAGGACTGAGAATGTGCCAAAAAGAGACAGTTTTGTTGACCGAAATACCCATAAAAAGAAAATATTCCATTAAGGAATGGTTGCTTTTTTTGTTAATTTCCAATATTTTGTGTACCTTTGCGTCGAAAATTCGACATCTCTTAATAAGAGATGTGAAATTTCGGCTCATTTTTTCCATTTGCTGGCCAAGAACATGCGAAAAATCTGGTAGGAATGCCCCAACGCCTCCGAGGGGCAGCAGTGTCGCCGTTGCAGGTCATGCTTGACAATGCCCAGAAAATTTAGGAGATGCAAAGAATGGCGTGAATCGCTGACAACGATCTTACCCCGACCGAAGTTGCCACCAGCCATCACGTCTCTGAGCAACAACGCGCCGCGCCGCGCGTTCATGGGCACCACCATACCCTCTTCTGGAAGGTTCATCACCTCGTGGAGCACATACATCACAGCGGAGGCAAAGGGTTTCAGTCCCAAATGGCGCAGTACGGACGGCAGGTTAGCGTATGGCGTAGACTGCAGCCGCTGCCCATCCGTCAATCCCGCATGGCGCATCACCATATAATAATCTAACAAATGTCGCAGTCCCAGTCCGCCCCCCGTGAAGTAGTGTCGCTGCATGTGGCAGAGTTGGTAGACGAGGTTGAAGGTGTCTGTGGGTACGGGAATCGTGCCCACACCGTCGGGCAGGGATACGTTCTCTACACCTTGCGCGTCCGCCTGCTGCCGAAACCAACGTAGTGACCTTCGATGGTACAGGGGATTGAACATACAGTTGGGAACAAAGTGTAGTTCCACGTGTACATCGTCTAGACACACAGCGGCATGTAGTTCATCCTCCACCCCATCGCTGAAGTGTTTAGCGGCGAACTGCTGGATGGCAGCCTTCGGGGCATTTACCCAAACGTCGATATCACCAGGTGTACGGC
>CAVAIX010000227.1:0-3327 GCA_963588695.1 Bacteroidaceae bacterium
TGTAGGTGAGTTCCGTAGCACTGCTAAACTTGTGGCTTGTGCTATAAGGATAAACGGCGTATTTGCCTACCGTTCCCGTCACCGTGCCGGTAAAATCAGCAGAGGTTGCCTCGTCTTTGGCTGTTGTTGTGAACTCAGCACCGCTGTATGTTCCATCGTTCACGGTCTGCACAAGTATCTTGTCCGTACTGTGCCAGTAGAACGAGGCGGTAGTGCCGCCAGTGTCTTTCGTCATTCCCACACGTGTCTGCCCCTCCTTCACGGAGGCAGTGAGCGTCACGATCTTGGTTTCGTCTGTGTTTTGTTTCTGTTCTGTTGCAGTCTCGTCGCCAGCGCAGGAGGTGGCGAGTACTGCTGTGGCCAGTGCCATAAAGGCAAAGTATTTGTTCATCGTCATATCGTTGTTCCTTTCCGTTGTATTTTCCAATTTGGCGGCAAAGTTACAAAATAAATCGGCCAGCCACCGCCCCCCCAGTTAAATAAAGTTAATTAGACAGTTTTTCTTTTGCCTAACCGAAAAAAGTCGTACTTTTGCAACGCAAAACGGAAACGAACCTGTCGACGATAAACGTTTTGCTCTATCCCGAACGACAGGAATTTCAAAAATGGCAACCTGGCAACCTGGCAACCCCTTTTATAAAACCCTTACGCGCGCGCAGGAAAGATTTTTATGTATATAAAAAAAGAGAACATAGTAGTATATATATTTATAAAAACCAGTTGCCAGGCTGCCAGGTTGCCACCTCTGGGATAAGTGACAGAGATAGCCCTTGTAACGCAGTCACTTAGCCCTCGTAACGCTGAAGGTTAGCACCCGTAACACGGTGCGTTTACCCTCACTTGTCTGCGCAAGAACTGCACAAGAACGAAAAGAATTGGCGAAAAAGGGAGGAAGGATACGGCCAAACGAAAATAAATTCGTAACTTTGCAGACGAACTACTCAAGAAACGAAAAACTATGAAAATTGGATTAGCAACAGCACTCGTTCTGGCTACTGTAACATACAACGCCGGGGCACACACGAAACCGCAGGAGCGGCCACGCGTACTCATCAGTACGGACATCGGAGGTACAGATCCCGATGACAACCAGTCCATGACCCACCTGCTGATGTACAGCGACCTGTTCGATCTGGAGGGACTGGTGTCCTCGCCCTCTTACGGCAGCGGTAGTGCCAATGAGATTCACCGCATGATAGACCTCTATGCACTGGACTATCCAGCACTCCGCAAGCACGCAAACGTCATGGCTCCCGACGACCTGCATCCTTTGGTGAAGCAGGGGCGCACCAGCGAGCTGCCCGCCTGTGGCTACGGCCAACCGACGGAAGGTTCGGAATGGATTGTGCGTCAAGCCAGGAAGGACGACTCGCGACCTCTTTACGTGTTGGTGTGGGGCTGCTTGGAGGACGTAGCACAGGCACTGCATGATGCACCAGACATCGCCAGTAAGATACGGGTATACTGGATTGGAGGGCCGAACAAGAAGTGGGGAGTCAACGGTTACTGCTACATCGTGGAACACTTCCCTAACCTATGGATGATAGAGAACAACACCACCTACCGGGCTTTCATCTACGACTCGAAGAACCCAGACAAGTACAACAAGGGATATTTCCAAACGTTCATCAAGGACTGTGGCCACTTAGGTCGCGATTTTGCCGACTACTACAAGGGCAACCCGAAGTTGGGTGACACGCCATCGCTGCTCTACATGATGGACGGCGACCCGTCGAAGCCGGAAGAGCCGTCGTGGGGCGGACGCTTCGTGAAGTGTAACCGCACACCAAAGGCCGTGTTCCGCCGGATTACTACCGCGAAGGACACCGTACAGGTATGCGGCATCGTCGAATGGCAGCTGCGCGGTCCGAAACGCAAGGACATTGCCGTCGACTCTGCCTGTATCACACTCAACATCCGCAACCAGAAATGGAATGGCTATTACAAAGGCGACGGTCTCTATGTGGTGCGCCACTCCACCTACTACACGGGCACGCTCGACTATATCATCACCTCCAGTCTCGACGACTTCATGCCCATCAAGGGACAGATAACCGTAGAGAACACCTGGAACAACCGAAAGAACGCCACCGACTACCGTGTAGGCGGACAATGGTGGACGGACAGCTACGAGCCGCAAGACTATTGGAACAACTGCGCCGGTGCACGTTGGCAGTACATCGTGCGCAACGAAATCATGGAAGACTGGGGTAAGCGGTGGACTTGGCTGAAATGACGTTATAGGCATGAAAAAGACCTTTGCCGTATTGGGAATGATGTGTGCAGGATGTGCCGCAAGCGTTGAGAAGAAGCTTCGGGGCACAACGGGAGTGACCGAAGCCGCTGTCAACCTGCCTGCACGCACGGTGCTGGTGGACTACGACGAGCGGCACGTGACACCCGAGATGCTCCAGGACTCGCTGGCCGAAGTGGGCTACGACCTTGTGGTGGAACAGGACCGCAATGTGGAGGCCATCGAACGCCGCGCCCACCGCATACTGCTACGGAAGACGCTGCTCGCGTGGGGATTTGCCATAGCGGTCATGCTCGTTTCCATGGGATACATCCATGTGGGCAATCGTGACACGGCCAACCAAACCATGCTCGTGGCGACCCTACTCTGCCTTGTCTATTGCGGACGCTCGTTCTTCACCACGGCAACGCGCCAACTCCTACACCGCACGGCCAGCATGGACACCCTCGTAGCACTTTCCACCGCCGTCTCCTTCCTGTTCAGTTGCTTCAACACCTTTTGGGGCGACCGATTTTGGGGCGAGCGCGGCATGGAGTGGCACACGTATTTCGACGCATCGGTGATGATAGTCAGCTTCGTGTTGACTGGTCGTCTTCTGGAGGAACGCGCCAGACACAGTACAGCATCAGCCATCCGATCCTTGGCAGGGTTAGCTCCAAAGGCCGCCCACCTCGTGGGTGGTGACAGCGTGACGGATGTGATGCTCGCCGCCCTGCAACGGGGCGACACCATTGAGGTGCGTACGGGAGAGAAAGTGCCCGTGGACGGCACGGTCATCAGTACCCTTGACAGCCATCCGACTCGCGTAGACGAGAGCATGATGACGGGCGAGTCCGTTGTCGTAGAGAAGACAACGGGCGACCGCGTGTTGGCAGGAACTATTGTTCGCAAGGGCACTTTCCGTTTCAAGGCCGAAGCCGTGGGACAGACCACCGTGTTGGCACAGATGGTGCGTATGGTGGAAGAAGCACAAGGCTCGAAGGCACCCGTCCAGCGCGTGGCAGACCGCGTTGCTGCGATCTTCGTACCCGTGGTGTGTCTCATCGCCATAGGAACCTTCGGTGTATGGTGGA
>CAVAIX010000228.1:0-3315 GCA_963588695.1 Bacteroidaceae bacterium
GACAATGGCAGGGTTGCTCGGGTTGCGCGCCTCGAACAGCTCCGTCACACGGGGCAGACCACCGGTGATATCACCGCCCTTAGCTGCTGCACGCGGGATCTTAACGAGTGTCTCACCCGTCTTGACGGTCTGTCCGTCCTCCACCACGACGTGGCCACCCACTGGGAAGTTATAGGTTCCGATGACCTCACCGTTGGCACCGATGATGTCGCAGGTAGGCACCTTCGACTTATCCTTCGACTCGGTGACAATCTTCTCGGTAAGACCTGTGGTCTCGTCCGTCTCAGCACGGAACGTAACACCCTCGATGACATCGTGGAACTTCAGCGTTCCTGCATATTCCGACACGATGACGGCATTGAACGGATCCCACTGTGCGAGCTTGTCGCCCTTCTTCACCAGAGCACCATGCTTGAAGTAGAGGGATGAACCATAAGGCACGTTCATCGTAGAGAGTACGATTTTGGTATTGGGATCGATGAAGCGCACCTCACCCAGACGGCTGACCACCATCTCGCAGTCCAGTCCGTCCTCTTCAAACGGTACGGTACGCACCTCTTCGAACTCGATGCGCGAGTCGTTCTTCACCACGATGCTGGCGTTGGCAGCGGCGTTGGCAGCCACACCACCGGCGTGGAACGTACGAAGCGTCAGCTGTGTACCTGGCTCACCGATGGCCTGTGCGGCAATCACGCCGACGGCCTCACCCTTCTGCACCATGCGGCGCGTGGCGAGGTTGCGGCCATAGCACTTCATGCAGACACCATGCTTCGACTCACAGGTGAGCACCGAACGGATCTCGACACTCTCGATGGGAGAGTCCTCGATGGCCTGTGCCACGGCTTCTGTGATCTCCTCACCAGCAGCCACGATGAGGTCGCCAGTGGTAGGATGGATGATGTCGTGTACGGAAACACGTCCGAGGATGCGCTCGTACAGCGTCGAGATCACCTCGTCGCCATTCTTCAGAGCGGTGCATACCAAGCCACGCAGGGTACCGCAGTCCTCCTCGTTGATAATCACATCGTGGGACACGTCCACCAGTCGGCGCGTCAGGTATCCAGCGTCGGCCGTCTTCATGGCGGTGTCGGCAAGACCCTTACGGGCACCATGGGTGGAGATGAAGTACTCCAGCACCGACATACCTTCTTTGAAGTTCGAAAGGATGGGGTTCTCAATAATCTGTGCGCCCTCTGCTCCGGCCTTCTGCGGCTTAGCCATCAGACCACGCATACCCGAGAGCTGACGGATCTGGTCTTTACTACCACGCGCACCCGAGTCGAGCATCATGAACACAGCGTTGAAGCCCTGGTCGGCCTCCGTCATTTCCTTCATCAGCACATTGCCGAGGTCGTTGTTGATATGTGTCCAGGTATCGATGACTTGATTATAACGCTCGTTGTCGGTGATGAAACCCATGTTATAGTTCTCGGTGATCTGACGAATTTCCTCGTTACCCTTGGCCACGAGGTCTTTCTTGGATTCCGGGATGATGATGTCGTCGAGGTTGAACGAGAGTCCGGCCTCATAGGCCATGCGGTAACCCAAGTTCTTGATGCCATCGAGGAACTCGCAGGCCTCGGCGAAGCCCACATTCTTGATCACGTCGGCGATGATGTCGCGCAGCGACTTCTTAGACACAATCTTGTTGACATAGCCCACCTCATCGGGGATGATGCCATTCACGATGACACGTCCCACGGAGGTCTCCACCAGATGGCGGACGGGTTTGCCGTCGATACGGTCGTCAACCATCACCTTCACCTGGGCGTGCAGGTCGCAGCGTCCCTCGTTGTGTGCGATGATGGCCTCTTCAGGACCATAGAAGGTCAGTCCCTCACCCTTGGCACCAGGACGAATCTTAGAGATATAGTACAGGCCAAGCACCATATCCTGCGAAGGCACGGTGATAGGTGCGCCGTTGGCAGGGTTCAGGATGTTATGGCTCTGAAGCATCAGGATCTGTGCTTCAAGGATGGCCTCGTTGCTCAGCGGGAGGTGTACAGCCATCTGGTCACCGTCGAAGTCGGCGTTGAAGGCGGTACATGCTAACGGGTGGAGCTGGATGGCCTTTCCCTCGATGAGTTTGGGCTGGAAGGCCTGAATACCCAGACGGTGCAGTGTTGGTGCACGGTTGAGCAGTACAGGGTGTCCCTTCATCACATTCTCCAGAATATCCCAAATGACGGGTTCGCGGCGGTCTACAATCTTCTTGGCCGATTTCACGGTCTTGACGATGCCGCGCTCGATGAGCTTGCGGATGATGAACGGCTTATATAGCTCTGCAGCCATCAGTTTAGGAAGACCGCACTCGCCCATCTTCAGTTCTGGACCTACCACGATAACCGAACGAGCCGAGTAGTCCACACGTTTACCCAGCAGGTTCTGACGGAAGCGTCCCTGCTTACCCTTCAGCGAGTCGCTGAGTGACTTGAGTGGACGGTTGCTCTCGCTCTTCACGGCCGACGACTTACGGCTGTTGTCAAAGAGGGAGTCAACGGCTTCCTGCAGCATACGTTTCTCGTTGCGGAGAATCACCTCAGGAGCCTTGATTTCTATCAGACGCTTCAAGCGGTTGTTGCGGATGATGACACGACGGTAGAGGTCGTTGAGGTCGGAGGTGGCGAAACGTCCACCATCCAGCGGCACCAACGGGCGCAACTCAGGCGGCGTGACGGGAATGATCTTCATGATCATCCACTCGGGACGGTTGATGCCCTTCTCCACACTGGAGCGGAAGGCTTCCACTACCTGCAGGCGCTTCAAGGCCTCGTTCTTGCGCTGCACAGACGAGTCGCTGTTGGCGCGGTCGCGCAGTTCATACGACAGGGAGTCGAGGTCGAGGCGCACCAAGAGGTCGTAGATGGCCTCGGCACCCATCTTGGCGATGAACTTATTGGGGTCATTGTCTTCGAGTTGGTCGTTCTCGGGAGAAATCTGCCGATCCACGATGTCGATATACTCCTCCTCGGTGAGCAGGTCGAACTGAGCAGAACCCAAGGCAGCATTGCCCTCCGAGTCCTTGCGTCCTTCCATGGCACCCGGCTGGATTACGACATAGCGTTCGTAGTAGATGATGGCATCGAGTTTCTTAGTGGGCAGTCCTAACAGATAGCCTATCTTGTTGGGCAGGCTGCGGAAATACCAGATATGTGCCACCGGCACCACCAGTTCGATGTGGCCAGCACGTTCGCGGCGCACCTTCTTCTCCGTCACCTCCACACCACAACGGTCGCAGACGATGCCCTTGTAGCGGATGCGCTTGTACTTGCCGCAGGCACACTCGTAGTCCTTGGTCGGACCGAAGATGCGCTC
>CAVAIX010000229.1:0-3284 GCA_963588695.1 Bacteroidaceae bacterium
GGGCAAGACTACGCAATAGAACATGGAACGGGGATACCGAAAACTATACGCCGATGCTGAAAACGGACAGCATAGGCTCTGAAATGGACTCCATCGCCGTGGATTCGGAGAAATATTTCCATCTGATGAAAGACGGAAAGATTTTTGTAGGCTCTCCGATTTTCTTCTTCTTCCGACTGAACACGGACAAACTGACGGAACAGACACAACTCATCAATATCAGACAAGTCGCCAGTACTGCGAAAAAATATGGAATGTACATAAGAATCGTCGGAGCAGCGGACAGCCAGACGGGAACGGCATACGTCAACGAAAAACTGTCGGCAAAAAGAGCAACATATATTGCTAAGGTCATGCAGGAAGAAGGTGTGCCGGAAGATCGCATACAAACGCAGCACAGAGGAGGCATCAATACCTATGTGCCGCAGGAAGGAAACCGCAATACTTGTGTGATGCTGTATTTCAAATGAAAGGATAAATAAAAACATAAATATACAATGTAATATGGCAATAAGAAAATATTCATACCCAAGGGACGTAGACCTTTCTTCTGGTCTGCAAAATGTGTTGAGAAAGAATGGTCTCCAAGCTCACATCAGCTTCGGAGGGGACGGCGACCCGAAACTCATCGTCATCGGGCACGACTCCCCTGCCCTATCCTATAACCTCACGGATGAACAGGTGAAGAACCTCATGGGATGGGGAAGCACATATGAGAACAAAAAAGCATACAACACGCTGACATCCATCATCAGAAAAGATTTTAATATGCCGGATAACTTCGTGTCGGCAAGCAACGCCTTTGGACGAGTCGCCATGGGATTGCATGGCTATCGACTCGGACACGGGGAATACGGATATAATGCACGCGGTGCAAGATGGCCGTGGTTCGCACCATTCAGCCGACATGGACGTGGATGGGCTGGTGACTTTGTCGGTTACGCTCCGCGCGACGGATGGTTTCATCTCCGACGGAACGGGCCTATCCTTCCGGAAAGGCCGGATGGACGTATCAAACCGGGAGAAATGCGCTCGGGTGGATACGGGTTCTACTATAAAGGACAGCAAAAGGAAACAAAAGTGGATGTACTGGATCGCATCTCCATAGAACCAGAGATAAAACCGCTGGAAACGGCACCCAGACCGAAAGGACAGGGTATTCCGCTCTCGCAACATATTAACTTGAAATCAGAGGTCACCAACGCCTTTACGGCGGATAAGTTTCTTGAGGTGCTGAAATCACACGGCATCGCTGTGGACAAAGATAAGAAGACATTGATCATTCAGTCCAATCTCTCTAAGGTGGATATGCAGTATGACCTTACGCCGGAAGAACTGAAAATGCTGACGGCAAACACCGTCAAAGGAAAGAACGGCGTGACGCTGGACAAACGGTTACAGGTCATCAACGGGGTCATCGGGCGCGATTTCGCGACACCCGTGACACTGGAAATGCTCGAAACAAAGGAACTGGTTGACCTCGAACTTAAACCAGAGGTAAAAGCGGAGGTGGAAGCTCCATTCATCGAACAGGAGAAACGGATGCAGCAACAGCAACAGCTGGCGGAAGCCAGAGCTGAACAGCAAAAAATCGATGACCGCATAGAGAATGACCCAAAAGCCATCAACGGACGGAAAATACAGGAAATCCTTGGTAACAAGGGATGGTTTCAACCAGTGGCCAACGGCAGAGAAATGGTCATCGGGGAGATTCGCGTGGACAAAACCGAAGTGGGCACTTTTGTGATGGCCGCAGAAATCAATGGCAGATGGACGGCACACACCATCTCGGCCAAAGACTACGATAAGTTCATAGAACTGGATGACAAACACCGACTGAGAATGTTTAATGACGTTTTTAAGGAGGTGGAAATAAAATCGGCACACGGCAAAAGCCTCTATGAGGATGATGTGTATATGGCACACGACGGAAGAACGGTCGTAAACCAACAGGAAGTGGACCTCGCTCACGCGGACTCTAACGTCGTGGACGGTAAAACGCTCCAAGCCTTCAACGAGAAAAAAGGGTTCTACCGAGAACGCGAAGGCGGAAGAGAAGTGGAGGTCGGAAGAATCGCCGTAGAACCGGAACATGGCGGTAAATACAAAATGACGGCGGTCATCAACGGACAGTCAATCACACACGAAATAACACAAAAGCAGTACGACAAGTTCCTGGCAGTGGACGATTACCACAGGATGCAACTCTTCGCCAAGATATTCAACGAAGTGGACATCAAGACAAGGCCGGAGGCACGCACAAACATCGGAGCGGCTGTTCTGGCCGCATTGATGACCGCTGGAGATGTGTTGGCCTACGGGATGGGAAGACCGCCAATGCCGCGACCGGAGGTGTACGCCGAGGCGATGCCGGCAACAATATACCATAAACAGGGGGTCGTTAGCCCCGGAGACATTGCCGCCGCAAACTTCCGGTCGCTGGAAGCTAATATGGGGTCTCCGGCTGACGAACATATGGGACGCGGACTATAAAAGAATAATGACCATGACACAGATAATACACAGGTTCAGACCCTTATCACTCAGACCACACTGGAAGCAGTTCGCCATTGACGAAATGCTCTGGCTTGTGCTCTGTGTCACGGCATTTACCGTGTATGCCTGTGGGGATTTTATCCTTGTGGAGACGTTTCTATACTTAGGGGCGGCTCTCACTGTCTATCTGCTCTATCGCTTGGTATATCTGGCACGGATGGAATATATCGTTACGGAAGACCAAATTATCTTCCTACACGGCGTAGTAAGCCATTCTACGGATTATATGGAGCTGTACCGGGTTGTGGATTACCGACAACAACGGACACTGATGCAACAACTGACCGGACTGAAAACGGTGGTCATCTATTCGGGAGACCGCAACACGCCTGTCATACATATCATCGGTATGAAAAACAAAAAAAACGTGATTGCGGAAATTAGGGAAAGAGTGGAATACAACAAAACTAAAAAACATATCTATGAGATTACAAACAGAATGTAGAAGACTGATCGTAACAGTCTGTTGCGCAATGGCCGCAATCAATGCAAGTGCCGGATACGTGAACACTAACCCGATTGAATACCAACTCATTCGAGAAAATGAGGGTAAAATCAATGAGAAGAAGAAGAAACAGATGAACAAACAGGCTGAAATCGCGGCACTGCAGGGAAGTATGGCAACGGAGTTTACCATTATGAAAGGATGGGAGGCGAAATACAACGCCTACCTCAAAACGGCTAAATATGCGGAGGCTCTGAAAGCCGGAACATCGCTGTATGCTGAC
>CAVAIX010000230.1:0-3280 GCA_963588695.1 Bacteroidaceae bacterium
ATCCCGAAGCCACCCTCGGCAACCGCATCTACAACAACGGACAGTTGTACACCATCTATCCCGACGATTGGATTGATGAGACCTACCGCACGGCTCCCAGACAAGAATACAATCTGAGCATCAACGGCGGCAATGAGCAAGGGCAGTTCTATGCCTCCTTAGGCTACCTCAACAACAAGGGTATCGTGGAAGGCTCTGACTACGAGCGCTACACGGCTCGCTTGAAGGCCAGCTACAAGGCTGCCAAGTGGCTTACCGTAGGCGGAAACATCAACTTCGCCCACAGCAACACCAACAATGCCGATGAAGAAAGCACTGGTGGTACCAGTATTTTCTACCAGACCGGTCTGATGGGACCTATCTATCCCGTCTACCTGCGCGACGGTGACGGCAACATCCTCACCAACGAATACGGCAAGATAGGCGACTATGGTGACGGTATGTATCTCGGGTCTTCCTATATCAGACCCTATGAGAAGCAGGTGAACGGTATCATCGATGCCGCGCTCAATACCAACAACACGATATCAAAAACGTTCACACTCAATGGATTCGCAGACGTTGATATCCTGGACGGCTTGAAGGCCACCGTCAACGGAAGCATCTACAGCAGTAGTAACCGCATGACCCAGACCACCAATCCCTTCTATGGGTACGGGCACATGAGCTACCCCTCGGGATATGTCTATAAGTACGATTACAATTACTATTCCGTCAACTTCCAGGAACTGCTGAAGTACAACAAGAGTTTCGGTAAGCACAACATTTCTCTGCTTGCCGGCCACGAGAACTATTCCCACGACTACGACTACATGACAGGCGACCGTAAAAATATGTTCTCCTATTTCGGAAACCAGGAGCTCAACGGTGCCACAACCTATATCAGCAACGGATCGTACAAGAGTCAATACCAAACCGAAGGATGGATTTTCCGCGGTCTCTACGACTACGACGGCAAATACTTCGGACAGGTGTCCTATCGTCGCGATGCGTCCTCACGCTTCCATCCCGACCATCGCTGGGGTAACTTCTACTCCTTCGGCGGCGCATGGATTGTGACAAAGGAGGACTGGATGAAAGACGTGACATGGCTGAATATGTTCAAGTTGAAAGCCTCTTTCGGACAGAACGGCAACGACAATATCAGCGACTTCCTCTACACCGATACGTACACCATACAAAAGGGTGATGGTAGCGAGATTGGTCTGATACTGAGTAACGTAGGAAACGAGAATATCACTTGGGAGACGGTAAGTAACTTCAACGCTGGATTCGAGTTCGAGCTGTTCGGCAGTCGTTTGCGCGGTGGTGTCGACTACTTCTACCGTAAGACGACCGATATGCTCTGCACCGTGCGTGTTCCGCTCTCGCAGGGCTACGCTGGCTATTCCAGCAATGTGGGCGACATGGTGAACAAGGGTGTGGAAGTTGAACTTGAAGGCGATGCCATCTCGACCAAAGACCTCAAGTGGACCATCGGAGCCAACCTTACTGCCTACAAGAACAAGATCACCCGGCTCAACGAGGATAACCGCTACAACACACTCGATGGTGGACATCCCGGCTATACCAGTGGCTCCTATTACTACGGTGAAGGTCTGCCGATGTACACCTGGCGACTGATAAAATACGCTGGTGTGGCCGACGACGGACAGTCCATGTGGTACATCCACGATGCCGACGGCAATCTCACCACCACCAAGAACCCGACAGACATCTCCAAAGACGAAGACTACTTCAACTGCGGCACAGCTCTGCCCGACTTCTACGGCGGTTTCAATACGACACTGTCAGCCTACGGCTTCGACTTCAATATTTCCTTCGCCTACTCCGTTGGCGGAAAAGCCATGGACTGGAGCTATATGGATCTCATGAGCAATCCGACCGCTGGTTATACTGGAAGAGCGCTGCACAAGGATTTGCTCAACGCGTGGAGCACCAGCAATACCAACTCAAACATTCCGCGTCTGCAATACGACGACATCTATTCGGCCTACACCTCAGACCGTTTCCTCACCAATGCCAGTTGGCTGGCCCTGCAAAACGTGTCCTTGGGCTACACCTTCCCCAAGAAGTGGCTCTCGCGCCTCAAGTTGTCGGACATCCGACTCTATGTGTCGGGTGAAAACCTCACCTACTGGAGCAAGCGCAAAGGCTTCGACCCACGTATCAGTTACGCAGGTTCGGTGAGCAGCAACTTCAACTATGCTCCTGCTCGCACCGTCACCGTCGGACTTACCGTACAATACTAAACAGCAAATACGATTATGAAAACATTGTTCAAGAATATATATATCCTCCCGATAGCAGCACTCACGCTGACCAGTTGCATGGACAAGTTGGAGCCGCAAAGCTCCATTGCCTCCACGGGTCAGATCAGTCAAGACAGTGAGGCGTTCAGCAAACTGATTACGGGTCTGAAATCCAAAATGATTCAGACCGACACCTATGGCGGTAGCGACTACGTAGGAACGTGGACCGAGGCCGTAGCCGACTGGGGCTACCCCAACTATATGCTCATGCGCGATGTCTGCCTCGACGGAATGCCAACCACTGGCACCGACTTCAATTACCAGTACTCCACCGAAGCCTGCACCAACTTGTCGGCATACGGAGGCTACCCGTACTACTATTATTACAGTTTCATCAACAACTGCAACCGCATCTTGGCGGCACGCCAGGAGGCCACATCACCCACAGGCATCTGTCAGCAGTTGGCCATCGCCCGCACATATCGAGCCTTGAGTTATCTGCATCTCTGCATGATGTACGAGTTCTACAAGACGGGCATTGACGAGCTGGACCAGAAAGCCGTGTCCAACGGCGTTATAGGACTGACCGTTCCACTCGTAACGGAGAACACGACCAACGACGAGGCGAAGAACAATCCCCGTGCACCTTTCTACACGATGTACCGATTCATCTACAACGACCTGGCTACGGCCGAGGCCAATATCAGTGACTACGACCGCAGCGACAAGAACGACATCAACATCGACGTGGTCAACGTACTGATGGCTCGCTTCTGGATGATACTCGGTTCGCGCTTCAGCCTCCATGCTGACGACCTTGCCACACAACTGAACCACGAGTCCGACAACGATGGTTACCAGGCACTGGGCGTCACTTCTGCCGAGGATTGCTTCCGCAAGGCATCAGCCTACGCCGACAAGGTGATAGCCGCTGGTTACACACCTACCACGCAGAGTCAGTGGCAGGATGTCAAGACTGGGTTCAACACCGCCAACCAAGCCTGGATCTGGGACATTAAATACAGTTC
>CAVAIX010000231.1:0-3249 GCA_963588695.1 Bacteroidaceae bacterium
CGCTCTCGGCCACGTCGGCCACGGCCCGACAGTGGCCACCGCCACCGATGAGGATTAGGGATGGTTGTTCATTGAGCGTGTTCATCACGATTCGCTTCCTGTTCACTTCCATAGTCTTATTGTCCTTCTACTTCTGCGAGGATGGTTTCTGGGGATGTGCCCATCTGGGTTATCGCTGACATCTTGTGACCGCCGGTGGCGTTAATCAGTCTGATAGATGATGCTCTATGAATCGCATAATCATACCAGATATCCTGCTCGGCGACTGTCTCTCATGTACTACTGCCATGATGGTAATCCGATTGCCTTCATGAACATAATATACAAGATTGGGATGCAGTGTCAAGTGTCTCACAACATATCGTTCTGTAGAATATTTTTCATCGTAAGAGCCGCTTTCTGGAAACTTATATAACCCTTCCACCTTGTTCACTATGCGTTCCAAGGACTTGACTGCGATACGTTCTCCGAAATGGTCAGCAACATACTGTCCTACGTCTTTCAGTTGTTGCTTGGCCAAGGTAGACCATTCGACCTTTATTCCCATCCCAATTCTTCCTTAACCACATCCAGAATTCGCGAATGTGGAATGGAACGACCTGCTTTACCTTCGGTGTATGCAAAATCAGCTGCTGCCTGCATAGCTGCATCATCAAGCTGATTGGCAAAGGCTTCCGACTGATACTCTGTTGTCCCATCTTCCTCTAGAGATAATTCTATAAGCTCGGCAAGATTGGTTCGATCCTCCCGGCTCATCTTCTGGATTTCCTTCCAGTAAGGAAGGACGGATGTTCTCGGTGATGTTGCTGTCCTATACATATCGCTTTGCTCTTATATATTCAATGTTTTCTTTTGCAAAGATACGATTAAGCGAGCGAAATACAAAAAGAAAAAGCATTTTTCTTTTTTATTTCCAAGCGAAAGTATCTTCGACCGAAGGTCAAATTTACATCATTCCCTTCACACCGCCAAACTTTTTGCATTAATTTTAGGCTGCTCATTTACTTTGTCCATGCACTGCCTGATGCGTAGGGACAAAGGCTATGGTTGGTGTTGTTTTTTTGCAAAAGGATGCTTTTATCATTCCTGCATGAACGCGAAAACCTTTGTGCGTCATGTAGTTACGTTGTTTCCTCGAATGAGTTCGGGCGTTTTCCCGAAGTCGACTTCTCTTGGTAAGAGAGGTACTTTGTGGGTGCAAAGGTACATAAACTTTCTATAATGGCCAAACATTTGCCTTAAAAAATAGTTTATGAACGTTTATTGGTGTTTGTTTCTTCCACGAACTGGATGAATTCGGGTTTGACATCCACTCCTACGGCGAGGAATCCTGGAAGCTCGACCAGCAGGCGCTTGACCTTAGAGCCGCGTATGGTGAGTAGGCTTCCTTCCAGTTCGTTGAGTGGGCCTCCGATGATGCGTATCTTCCGGCCACACATGGCGGGCGTGATTTCCTCGGGTAGGTAGTAGTGGGGGAACTTGGCGGTGCGTACGGCAAGGATGAAGCGTTCCATGGCTTTTTCGTTCACGACCATTGGTTGGCGCCAGGTGTGGCGCATCCAGCGGTACTGGAGGGTGGGGGTTCGTTCCACCACGGTGTCCAGGCGTTGTCGCGACTCATGGACGAAGAGCAGGTCTCGCAGGAAGGGTATTTCTTCGCGGATATGTTTCCCTCTATGGATGGACAGATGCCACCTCATAGGGACGAAGATTTCCATCTCCATCTCCATCAGCTGACGGTAGGCGGGGTGTTTGGCGTTTGGGCGCTTCAGGTCGCGCATCACGTACCAGCGCACCGCCTCTTCTTCGTGTTCGTTGGATGTCTCCATTGTTGCGTCTATCATTTTCGACTTTAGTGATTCCGCAGGGATTCGAACCCTGGACCCACGCCTTAGAAGGGCGTTGCTCTAATCCAACTGAGCTACGGAACCGTTTTCCGCCTGCAAAGGTACGAATAAGCGCGCGAAATGCAAAAGAAAAGCTTGATTTTCTTTTCATTTCCGAGCGAAAGTACCTTCCCAAGTCCTCCACTGGTCACTCGTGGTGGTAGGGTTCGCCCTTGATGATGGTGCAGGCGCGATAGAGTTGTTCGGTGAAGGTGAGGCGTACCATCTGGTGGGAGAACGTCATCTGTGAGAGACTCTGCTGTTGGTCAGCGCGCTGATAGACGGCGGGAGAGAAGCCGTAAGGGCCACCGATGACGAAGACGAGGCGTCGCGCTGTGGCGCGCTGCCGCTCCAGCCACTGGGCGAAGTCGACGCTCCGCATCTCCGTGCCGTGTTCGTCGAGTAGCACCACCGTGTCTGTCGGTTGCACCTGTCGAAGGATGAGTTCGCCTTCGGCCAGCTTCTGCTGTGCCTCGCTGAGTCCCTTCGTGTTCTTCAGTTCGGGAATGGTCACGATGTCGAAGGGCATGTAGTGGCTGATGCGTGCGGCATAGTCGTCGACGATGGCCGCAAAGCGCTTGTCTGTCGTCTTGCCGACCTGGAGGAGGATGGTCTTCATGGGAGGGGGAGCTATCTCAGATCGATGATTTCCGCGTGGGGACAGGCTTTCTTGTTGAAGCGAAAGAGGCTGTCGGAGAGGCCACCGCGCTTGACGGCGCTGATGGTGATGGTCGTCCATCGGTTGTTCTGCAGCAGGCGCACCTGCGAGGGCACGTAGCTTTGTCGCGACACGGTGACCACCATCTCGCGGATGGCTTTCTGCGGTGCTTTCATCGTGACGATATAGTATTGTCCTTTGGTCTGCATGGAGAGGGTGTAGCCCTGTCGGTAGAGATAGACGAAGCCGTAGGGATTGATGGCAGACAGCTCGCTCGCCGTGGGTGTGCTGATGTTCACCTCGTCGTTCTGCGGCACGTAGGTCCATTGTGTCTTGCCGTCAAACCACACCGTGGCTGCCGATGTCTTGGCGTAGAACTTACGACCCTTTACCGAGATGGTGCCGCTGACGCTCCCACTTTGAGCCTCGTGTGCCTTGAACGAGGCCGTCACACCACCTTTGTCGGCCAATACCTGCGCCGTCTTGTCGAGCACACTCTTGGCACTCTGTGCGCCTGCGCTGGCAAAGCAGGCTGCCAACAGGCCCATCATCCATAATCTGAGGTTTTTCATGTCTTTCTGTTATCTGTTAGTGTCGCCATTGGTTCAGCAGGTTCTCTAAGCTCACCTCGTCCTGTATGAGTACCTCGCGCGGCTTGCTGCCTTGTGCAGCACCCACCACGCCAGCGCGTTCCAGCTGATCCAT
>CAVAIX010000232.1:0-3240 GCA_963588695.1 Bacteroidaceae bacterium
ACCGCCACGCGCCCACACCCCAAGCAAAACACCATCCGTACCCACCTTCATGGCACAGTGCTCCTGGCGGATGGTAAACTGGCGGAACTGGAACTGGTCTTTCATGGGGGTACGGCAGTAGAGGGTTACTGAAAAACGCGCTCGTAGTCAATCCGACAACGGCTTCACAAACTTCATCTCGCGGAGGATGCGCGCCTTGCGCTTGAGGAGATAGGGACCAGGACTGGCTGAGTTATAACGGCGCGGATTGGGCAACGAGGCAGCGATGAGGGCACACTCCCCCTTCGTCAAGTCTGCCGCCGACTTATGGAAATGCCACTCCGCCACGGCACTCGCCCCATAGATGCCATCACCCATCTCGATGGAGTTCAGATAGACCTCCATGATACGCTCCTTCGACCACATCAGTTCGATGAGCGTGGTGAACCACACCTCAAAGCCCTTACGAATCCAAGAGCGCCCCGGCCAAAGGAACACGTTCTTGGCCGTTTGCTGCGAGATGGTGGAAGCACCGAGCTTACGCTTCTCGGGGTGACTGAGATTGCGCATGGCCGCGTGCTCAATAGCGCGGTAGTCGAAACCATGGTGGTCTTGAAAACGCGCGTCCTCGCTAGTCATAACGGCTAAAGGCAACGACGGCGAGATGTCATCAAGCGACACCCATCGATGGTGCATCACCCACTCACGCCCCTCGCCCGCCTGCTGGAACGCACGGATGAACATGAGCGGTGTGAACCACACAGGCAACCAGCGCAGCACAAGTACGGCAAGGAGGCTGGAAACCAAGAACGTGGCCACTAACCAAAGCAACACCTTCCGCAGCAAGCGCAGTGGATGATGCCATGTTTTTGAACCATTGCGTCTACCCATTCTCAGTCATTCTAAAAATTTCATCCTGCAAAGGTACGATTAAGCGAGCAGAATACAAAAGGAAAACTCGTTTTTCTTTTTATTCTCAAGCGTGAGTACCTTCGACGCGCAAGCGTCAGAGGTACGATTAAGCGAGCAGAATACAAAAGGAAAATACGTTTTTCTTTTTATTCTCAAAAATTCTTTGTACCTTTGCGCCCGTTTAGAATTCTACACACAGACAATAATATGGCAAAAGAACTTAAAGAGCTGACCAAGCGGGCTGACAACTACAGCCAGTGGTACAGCGACCTCGTGACTAAGGCCGACTTGGCCGAGCAGTCTGCCGTGCGCGGATGCATGGTCATCAAGCCCTACGGCTACGCCATCTGGGAAAAGATGCAGCAGCAGTTAGACAAGATGTTCAAGGAAACGGGCGCACAAAACGCTTATTTCCCACTATTGATACCCAAATCGTTCCTCAGTCGCGAGGCCGAACATGTGGAAGGCTTCGCCAAGGAGTGCGCCGTAGTGACCCACTACCGCCTGCGCGCCAAGGAGGACAAGAGCGGCGTGGAGGTAGACCCCGCAGCTAAGTTAGAGGAAGAGTTGATTATCCGCCCCACCTCGGAAACCATCATCTGGAACACCTATAAGAACTGGATTCACTCCTGGCGCGACCTGCCCCTAATGTGCAACCAGTGGTGCAACGTGATGCGATGGGAGATGCGCACACGCCCCTTCCTGCGCACCTCAGAATTCCTTTGGCAGGAAGGCCACACGGCTCACGCCACACGCGAGGAGGCCGAAGAGGAAGCACGCCGTATGTTAGGTGTCTATGCCCGCTTTGCCGAGGAATGGATGGCCGTACCCGTGCTACAGGGCGTGAAGAGCGAGACAGAACGCTTCGCTGGCGCACTCGACACCTACACCATCGAGGCCATGATGCAGGACGGCAAAGCCCTGCAGAGTGGCACGTCGCACTTCCTCGGACAGAACTTCGCCAAGGCCTTCGATGTCACCTATCTTAATAAGGAGAATAAGCCCGAATACGTTTGGGCCACCTCATGGGGCGTGTCCACCCGACTGATTGGTGCACTCATCATGACCCACTCGGACGACAACGGACTGGTGCTTCCACCGCGACTCGCCCCGATACAGGTAGTCATCGTACCCATCTCCAAAGGCGACGACCTCACACATATCAGTGAGTGCCTCGCTCCCGTCATCACCGAACTGCGCGCCAAGGGCATCAGCGTGAAATACGACGATTCAGACAACAAACGTCCGGGCTTCAAGTTTGCAGACTACGAGCTAAAGGGTGTACCCGTGCGTCTGGTCATGGGGGCACGCGATCTAGAAAACGGCACCGTCGAAGTGATGCGCCGCGACACGCTGGAGAAGGAAACACGCCCCGTTGAGGGCATTGCCGAATACGTGGAACAGCTATTGGAGGACATCCAAAAGAACATCTTCGAGAAAGCTCGCGCTTGGCGCGACACGAAAGTCTACGAGTGCGACGACTACGAGGAGTTCAAGGCGCGCGTGAAAGACGGTGGATTCTTCCTCTGTCACTGGGACGGCACCGCCGAGACCGAAGCAAAAATCAAGGAGGATACACAGGCCACCATCCGCTGCGTGCCCTTCGCCTACGAACAGACACCTGGCACGGACATGGTCAGCGGAAAGCCCTCGAAAGCCCGCGTCATCATCGCCCGCAGCTACTAAGAAGCAACTTTCAACGGAAAACGCTTGGCGGTAAGCCGATTTTTTCGTAACTTTGCAGCCGGTTTGTGGAAACAAGTCCACAACCATAGTTCACATAAAGTCTAACTTTATTAAATTAACAAACAATTTTTCAATTATCATGTCAGAATTAACAAAGAACGTACAGCCACTGGCCGACTTCGACTGGGATCAGTTTGAACACGGCACGACTGTCAAGGTCAGCAAGGAAGAACTTGACAAAGCCTACGACGAGACGCTCAACAAAGTGAATGAGCATCAGGTAGTCGAGGGCACTGTTATCAGCGCCGACAAGAAAGAAGTAGTCGTGAACATCGGCTACAAGAGCGACGGCATCATCCCCGCCTCGGAATTCCGCTACAATCCCGACCTCAAGGTGGGCGACACCGTAGAGGTGTACGTAGAGAACGCTGAGGACAAGAAGGGACAGCTCGTCCTTTCCCACAAGAAGGCACGTCTCGCCAAGAGCTGGGATCGCGTCAACGAAGCCCTCGACAACGAAGAAATCATCCAGGGCTACATCAAGTGCCGTACCAAAGGCGGCATGATCGTCGACATCTTCGGCATCGAAGCCTTCCTGCCCGGCAGTCAGATTGACGTTCACCCCATACGCGACTACGACCAGTTCGTAGGCAAGACCATGGA
>CAVAIX010000233.1:0-3236 GCA_963588695.1 Bacteroidaceae bacterium
GCAATAGTGTCAGCCACGTCTACAATCCGTATGTGGCTATCACAAGCCAATACTGTATGAAGATGGGACAGGACGAAAAAGTGCTGCCCGAAGATGTTGCATTATGTAACGCTATCTATATGAGAGGCAGAGTCACCCCCCCCACTACCCCATCCACTACGCCAACGGCCGCACTGCCACGGCGTGTGGGCAATATCATAGAAAAGGGACTGTATGACAGCCTCCGACCGATTTTAGGCAAAAGGACAGCTCGGTCGATTGTCGTATCTATCAAGAACCTACTGTTCTACATCAAAAGTAAAATACCAATACCGTAATCACATAAAAAGAAAATGAACACCCCATTAGTATCAGTGGTCATGTGCTGCTACAATGCACAGCGATATATCCAGGAAACAATAGACAGCGTGCTCGGCCAAACGTTCAGCGATTTCGAATTCATCATCTGGAACGATGGCTCCACCGACAGCACCGAGGAAATGATAAAAAGCTATTCGGATGAACGCATCCGACTGTTCAATGATATCAACAGGGGTGAGGGAAAGGCTGCCCAGTTGGCGTGTGGACAGGTTCGGGCGGCATACATTGCACGGATAGACGCCGACGACGTGTGGCTTCCCACAAAATTGGAAGAGGAATACGACTACATGGAAGCGCACCCGGATGTGGCGATGGTTTCCTGTCCTTCCATTTTCATTGACCATAACAGCAACGAACTCGGTATGTCGTTCCCCATTACAAAAACACGCTATCTCACCAAGCATATCGACAAAGGCAACCGTTTCGTACATTCTGGAGCGATGTACAGAACGGAAATCTACAAAAAGACCGGAGGATACAAAGACCTCAGACTGTTCCAAGACTCGCTGCTCTTCTGTCAAATCAGCGAATACGGCAGCTTGGCTTTGATGTCCAAACCACTGATAAAATACCGACTACTTCCCAATTCTGTTGCGCACCGTATAGACCAATCACCGTACCTGCCCATCATACACGAGTTTCAGCACAAAATCATCAGAGACAAGGGGAAACGGGAGGAAGACCTCAAGGTGTTCAACGCGCTATACGGACTGATAGGAAAAGCCGCTGACGACGACGGGAGTCCCGTGTATGTACGCAGCATACAAATGAGGGTGTACGATGTCTTGAGAAAACTGATGGGCAAGGACAGGGCCTATAAGGCCGTTACATTCTTGATGAATCTTCGAGCTATATGATTCTTTTTACAAAGCATTGATCAATGGAAAGCATATCATTATTCGTTCCTGGCCGCTTGTGCCTCTTTGGTGAGCACAGCGACTGGGCAGGAAAATACCGCTCTATGAACAGCCAACTCATGGCTGGCGAGGCCATCGTCACGGGCACGGAGCAGGGCATATACGCCACGGTGGAGAAATCGGAACACTTCGAGATGACCTGTTCCGCAGCGTCGCTGAAGGAGGTATGGCACGACTTCGAATGCCCCATGAGGGCAGAGGCACTGAAGGGCGTAGCCCACTCCGACTCCTTCTTCGCCTACTGTGCTGGCGTGGCCAGCTATATGTTGGAGTGGTATAACGTGGGTGGTGTGAAGATACATATCTCCGACATGACCCTTCCCTTGAAGAGTGGTCTCTCTTCGAGTGCCGCCATCTGCGTGTTAGTATGCAGAGCGTTCAACGAACTCTACGACCTAAACCTCTCCACCATGGGCGAGATGAACATCGCCTATGTGGGTGAGTTGCGCACCGCCTCCCGTTGTGGTCGCCTCGACCAAGCCTGCGCCTTCGGCGTGCGCCCCGTGCTGATGCGGTTTGACGGAGAGGAAATCGACGTGAGTCGGCTCAACGTGAAGAAAGACCTCCACTGGGTGTTTGCCGACCTCAACGCGTCGAAGGACACGGTCAGAATTCTGAAAGACCTCAACAAGGCGTTCCCCTTCGCTGACAACGACAAGGAGCGAGCCATACAGGATGCTCTCGGTCCCATCAACCACGACATCATCTCCAAGGCCATCTCACTGATGAAGGAAGGCGATGCCGAGCACTTAGGTCTGTTGATGACCGAGGCGCAGGCCATTTTCGACGAGAAGGTGGCACCGATGTGTCCCTCCGAATTACAGTCGCCAATCCTACATAAGACCCTGTCCGACCCACGGCTGAAAGCACTCTCCTATGGTGGCAAAGGTGTAGGCTCGCAGGGCGACGGTTCCATCCAGTTTTTAGCCAAGGACGAGACGTGCCAACAGCAGATTATCGCCTATCTGCAATCCCTCGGCATGTCGGCCTACGCGCTAACCCTGAAGGCGCGCCACACCGTCAGAAAGGCCGTCATCCCCGTGGCAGGCTTCGGTACAAGACTCTACCCTGCCACCCGCACGATGAAGAAAGACTTCTTCCCCATCGTGGACAAGGACGGCAAGGTGAAGCCCGTCATCCTCATCCTCCTTGAGGAATTGGTGAACAGTGGCATTGAGGAAATCTGTCTCATCTTAGGCAGCGAACAGGAGCGCGAGGAATACCGCCGCTATTTCGAGACGCGGTTGGCCGACGAACACTTTAATAAGTTAAAGACAGAAGACCAGAACTACGAGCGGCATATTCTGGAGATTGGCAAGCGGCTGCAGTATGTCTACCAGACCGAGCGACGGGGTTTCGGTCATGCCGTCTCCCTCGCAGCCGATTTTGCTGGTGGCGAACCCGTGCTGCTCCTCTTGGGTGACACCATCTACCGCTCCCACAAGGCCAAGCCCTGCGCCCTGCAACTGATGGAGGCCTACGAGCGATACAGCAAGGCGATGGTGGCCATCCATCCGATACCCCTAAAGGACGTGAGCTACTATGGCATCATGACAGGCAGTTGGGAGAACCGCGAGGAGACGGTGCTGAACATCACGCAGATCTGCGAGAAGCCAAAGGTGTCTGACGCAGAAGAGTACCTCGCCGTGAAGATGCGTCAAGGGGAACAGCGTTACTACTCCGTGTTCGGCCAGTATGTGCTCACCCCCGAAGTCTTCGACCAGTTGAAGCGCAACGTACGAGAGCATGAGGCAAGCGGAAAGAACGAGGTGGAACTGACCACAGCCTTGGAACAGGTGAGGGCGCAACAGGGTCTCATGGGCGTACAGCTGGACGGCGAGATGTTCGATATGGGCATCCCCGAAGCCTTCAAAAATGCAGTGGCGCGCTATGGAATAGACAGCAAAAATACATTTTAACTTTAACAACAGATGGCTACCATTATTTCAAAACTGAAAG
>CAVAIX010000234.1:0-3229 GCA_963588695.1 Bacteroidaceae bacterium
CCTGCACGACACGGAGGGCACTATTAACCTCACGGTGACCGCCCTTGATGGTAGCGGCAGCGAGCTATACAATCGCGAGTTCGACGTGCAGATGCGGCAGAACTACATCACATGGGTCAACTGCGCGTTCTTCACCGGCTCTGGTGCCTCGTCATCCACTGCTACCAGTGTCAATGTCAATACTGACTGGGCTGGTGAGACCCACGTGACCTTCTAACCCTGTTTTCCAGTTCCGTTGCTGGAAAATCTTCCTTTGCCCCTTGGAGCACCATGTTTCAAGGGGCAAACTCAGTGTATTAGCATCACTAACGCAGTCACTTAGATGTCGTAAACCAGTCATTTAGCCCTTGTAACCATCAAGGTTAGCCCCCGTACCTTGCACCACCAACAGGAACGGAAACCTGTCAATGGCCGACGGAAAACGGTCAACGGTGTGCTTTAGACCGATTCTCGGTGGCGGATGACCGATAAAAAGCGGTAGGTGAAGCGGTTAATCCTTAACTTTGCAATCGGTTTTTTACAACCATAAACAATTAATCACTAATAACGTTTGAAACTTAAAATGAAAAAAACTAAGTTTACTGCATTGTTGTTGTGTATGGGATTCTTCGTTATTGCTCCCGTCCGTGTATATGGTATGGAGGGAACGGCAATGGAAACCCTGCAACAGAACAAAAAAATCACGGGTCATGTCACTGACGAGCAGGGGGAACCCATTGTCGGTGCTACTGTCAAAATCGTGGGGACTACCCAGGGGACTGTCACCGACTTGGACGGTAACTTCATCCTTGATGCCCCATCGAAGGTGACACTGGAAATCTCCTACATCGGTTTCCTCTCACAGAAAGCAGTCGTTATGCCTGGCCACCCTGTAAAGTTGATGCTTCGGGAAGACACGAGAAATCTGGACGAGGTGGTTGTCGTGGGCTACGGATCGGTCAAGCGTAGCGATGTGACAGGATCGGTATCTTCTCTTGATGCGTCAAGTATTACCTCTGCTTCGCAGACCAATGCCATTGACGCCATGCAGGGTAGGATTTCCGGTGTGAACATCACGAGGAATGCGGCACGCCCTGGCGGTAGCTACAGCATCGTGATTCGCGGAAAAAGTTCTATCAACAACAGCAACGAGCCACTGTGGGTGATTGATGGCATTCCAACCTCTTCTGATGCTCGCGACCTGAATCCCGCTGACATCGAGAAGATAGACGTGTTGAAGGATGCCTCAGCTACAGCTATCTATGGTTCCCGAGGTGCCAACGGGGTAGTCATCGTAACCACCAAGCGAGGTAAGGAGGGCAAGTTCTCCATCAACTACGACGGCTACTATGGTGCTCGCGTGGCCAGCAACCTGCCCAATATGATGAACGGCGATGAATTTGTGCAGTTCCGCACCGACCTGTTTCAAAGCCAAGGCAAGAGCACTGACCGCTCTAATGCAGAGTTCTTCACCCCAGAGGAATGGGAGCGGATAGACAACGGCATCTACACCGACTGGATAGACCTCGTTATGCGCACTGGCCAGCAGTACAGCAACACCATCACAGCATCGGGAGGCGATGCCAAGGGCACTTTCTCCTTGGGTATTGGCCAGCTGCATGAAGAAGGTACCGTGCGCGACCAAGACTACAACCGCTATAACCTTCATCTGAACGTGAACCGCAAGTTCTTGAAGAGTTGGGAAATGGGTGGTAGTCTCTACTTTACATACAGTAAACAGAATGAGGGCAGCTATGAAACGTTACGCTCAGCCTACCGCCTGCCGCAGGTGGCTTATCCTTATGATGCTGATGGCAATTTGACTTACCATGTGTTCCGCAACGACGGCACTTCCAACCCTTTACTGGAAAGTACAGACGACGGTGAGCACCGCGAGAACAAACGTTACAGAGTGTTCGGTAATGTCTATCTACAGTACAAGCCCTTCAAGGATCTGACGCTGAAAACACAGTTTGCGCCACAGATGCTCTACACTCGCAATGGTGTCGTTGTCGGTACGAATGCAAAAAATTCCAACGGAAACTCCGCTATTGTCGAGGTAAAATACAACCAGTCACTTTATTGGTCGTACGTTTGGGACAACCAACTGACTTACGACAAGCAGTTTGACAAGCATCACCTCAACGCAAGTCTCGTGCAGAGCATTCAAATGGAGCAGTGGGAGACATCTGGACAGTCGGCCAAGAACTTTCCGTTCAACAGCTATTGGTATAACATTGGTTCGGCTGGTCTGAGTAACCAAACGGCCTCCACCACTAATTTCCAAAAGCGAACGCTGGCCTCCGTGCTGGCGAGGGTACAGTATGCTTACAATGACCGTTACCTCTTGACCATGTCTGGCCGCTACGATGGTTCTTCTCGATTGGCCGACGGCAACAAATGGTCGTTCTTCCCCTCAACCGCACTGGCATGGCGTATGACTGAAGAGGATTTCATGAAGTCACTGACGGCCATCAGCAACCTGAAGCTCCGCCTCAGCTATGGTGTGACAGGCAATGATGCTGTCTCCATCTATGGCACGCAGTCTGGCGTTTCACGTCTGAACTATGACTATGGTGGCAGTGTGATTGCAGCTTACTATAAGAGCGGTCTAGCCAACAAGAACCTAACATGGGAGAAAACCCACGAGGTCAACATTGGTCTGGACTTCGGCTTCTTCAGAAACCGCATCAATGGTTCGATCGACATCTATCAGCGCGATGCCAAAGACCTTATTATGAAGCGTAACATACCGAGCACAACAGGCTGGACCTCTATCTGGGACAATATCGGATGGGTGAGAAATAGAGGTGTGGAACTGGCACTGAATACCGTGAATATACAGAGCAAGAATTTTGGATGGGAAACCAATATTACCTTCTCCAAGAACAACAACAAAATCATGGAGCTCTACAACGGCAAGCAAGATGATGTAGCCAACAAATGGTTCATTGGCGAGCCATTGGATGTCAATTACGACTATGTCTACGATGGCATCTGGCAGAGCGACGAGGCTGATGAAGCCGCCAAGTACGGACAAAGTCCTGGACAGGTAAAGGTGAAGGATCTGGACAACAATGGTGTCATCAACTCAGACGACAAACGCATTATCGGACAGCGCTCGCCCAAATGGATTGGCAGCATCACCAACACCTTCACCTACAAAAACTTCGACCTCTCCGTGTATATCTACACGCAACAGGGCGCACAGTTGCAGGATGTCTTTATGTCGGCCTACATGACCTACGAG
>CAVAIX010000235.1:0-3160 GCA_963588695.1 Bacteroidaceae bacterium
ACATTGTGAATAATACTCGTTTCAACATATTTCGTATCTTTATTTTTTTAGTTGATCTCGTCAAGAGCACTGAAGGCTTCTTCGTCGCTAATGGCAACCAGTTGCAAGGCCTGCTCGGCCTCTCGTTCCACAATGCGCTGGTCGGTCACGCGCTCACCGTCTATCACGGCAAAGTTGCGCTCGTTGTCCGGTCTTGGCCAGAGCAGCATTGCGCCCAGTAGCGACGCTGCCGCGGCTCCTGTCCACCACCATCGGCTGGCGCGGAGATGTGGTTTCTGCATTCGTATCGCCCTTGCTGGTTTGTCTGCCGTCTTGCTGTCTTGCGCGGCTTCATGGTCAACGTAGGCGAAGAGTGCGCGCAGGGGTTGCCACTCATCGGGCAGGTCTGCAGCGGTGCGGAAGAAGTGTCGCAGGATGCGCTCTTCCTCGGCTGTTGTCTCGCCGTCCATGTATCGGTCTACTAAGACCTTAGCTTCTTTTATATCCATTGTCTTGTTGTTGTTCGTTTGAGGTATTCTTGTCTGATGGTCTTCCGTGCTCTTGACAGACACTGCCGGATGTTGTCCGTTGTCGTTCCTGTCGCGGTGGCAATCTCGTCGGTCTCATAACCCTCGATGTCTTTCATCCGTAGAATCTGCGCTTGCAGTGGTGGCAACTGACTGATGATTTCGCCAATCAGTCGCAGTTCATCGCGGCGTTCGATGGTGTTTCCTGAGTCGTCGGCGAAAGGCTCTGTCGTCTGTTTCCCATGTTCCAGCTGTTTGTGTCGCCAGCTGTCTACGGTCTGGTGGCGGAGCATGGTTAGTGCCAGTGCCTTGAGGTCGGGGTGGCTGTCCAGCCTCTCCCGCCTGTCCCACAGCTTGAGCATGACCTCCTGTACGGTGTCTTCCGCCCCCGCAGCGTCTCCGCTCATGCGCCTCGCCGCCTCCATCAGCAGTGGGCGCAATGCCACGATGCGCTGGTCGATATCTTGGGAATGTCTGTTCTTTTCGTCCATAACTCACCTATATAACGTATGACACCGCCGTTTTGTGACATGGTATCCCGTTTTTTTTGAAAAAATGTTTATGGGAAAGGTTTTGCCTAAAGAAAAAAGTGTATCTTTGCAGTGATTTAACACACACAACACAAAAGATGGAAACAAACCTTTCTCAACTGGTCATACGCGATGCACGGCAGGAGGATATGCCAGTGCTGACGCGCATCTACAACAAGTACGTGACAGAGACTACGGTCAGTTTCGAGATGGAACCGCTGACCGTGGAGGAGATGGATCGCCGCCGCCAGTCCATCGTTCAACTACACTATCCTTATTTCGTGGCTGAACAGGGTGGAGAGATAGTGGGCTACGCCTGTGCGCATCCGTGGAAGGAGCGTGCCGCCTACTGTCATACGCTGGAGACTACAGTCTACGTGGCGGACGAACATCGTCATCAAGGCATCGGCTCCATTTTGGTGGAACGGCTCATTAGGGATTGCCGGCAAACGGATGCCCGTGCACTGATTGCCTGCATCACAGCGGAGAACGCCCCCAGTCTCCATCTGCATGAGCGGATGGGCTTTCAACGCGTGTCGCTCTTCCGTGAGGTGGGCCGCAAATTCGGACGCTGGCTCGACGTGATAGATATGGAGTTGTTGCTTCGCAAAGAATAAGTCTGACGAATTGATACAATGACCTTCACCTCCACTATACTGCAATGGTATCGGGAAAACGGCAGAACGTTGCCCTGGCGACAGACGCACGATCCGTATGCCGTTTGGCTCTCGGAAATCATCCTGCAGCAGACACGCGTGGAACAGGGCTTGCCCTATTGGCAACGATTCATGGAGCAGTGGCCTACGGTAGAGTGTTTAGCTCGGGCGACCGAAGACGAGGTGCTCCGCCTCTGGCAGGGGTTGGGCTACTATAGTAGGGCACGCCATCTGCACCAAGCTGCCCAACAGATTGTGGAGTTGGGTGGCTTTCCGCAGGATATGGAGGGGCTGCGCCGCTTGAAGGGTGTGGGCGACTATACGGCGGCGGCCATTGGTAGTATCGCTTTCGGACTGCCCGTAGCCGTGGTCGACGGCAATGTCTATCGAGTGCTCGCGCGCCATTTCGGCATCAGCACGGCCATCAATACCTCCGCTGGGAAACAGGAGTTCGCTGCGCTTGCTGAGCAACTTCTGCCTGAGCGCCAGGCTGCTGACTACAACCAGGCGATGATGGACTTTGGTGCGGTGCAGTGTCTACCAAAGGGAGCGCAGTGCACGTCTTGCCCGTTGCAGGAGACGTGTGTGGCCTTCCGAGAGGGGCGCGTTGATGCGCTGCCTGTCAAGCGGAAAACGGGCAAGGTCAGGGAGCGCCGGATGACCTATATATATATAAGGTGTAATGGTGAGACGGCCATCCGCCGTCGTCCTGAGGGCGACATCTGGCAAGGCCTATGGGAGCCACCATTGCTGTCGCCCGATAGCCTTCCTGCCGTCGGCGGACAGCTAACACTGCTGTGCAGCGGCCTGCGCCATATGCTGACGCACCGCGTGATACTGGCCGACTGTTGGCTGTGGGAGGTGCAAAGCCGTCCGCCCCTCCCCGAGGAGTATGTCTGGATTAAAGAAACAGACCTCGACCGCTATGCTGTTTCGCGCTTAGTGGAGCTACTGCTCGCCCGTCTCCAACCATGAACCCTTTTTGTCGCTTTTCTATAAATCACGGAATTTAAATCCACAAATTACGGAAAAATAATTCATAAATCACGGAATTTTAATCCACAAATCACGGAAAAATGTTTTTTTGGTTTGGCGCTTTTAATTTTTCTGCTTAAATTTGCAGCCATGGAAATAAAAAAAATAATGCTATGTCACAATTTGAATATAAACCCCGTGTTGTAGATGCGGTATTGGAGAAAAAGATTAAATCTTCTGGTGCAGTTCTTGTAGAAGGCCCCAAATGGTGTGGCAAGACTACAACGGCAGAACAGCATTCCAAGAGTGTGAATTATGTATCAGACCCCGTCAATCTCAATAAAAATATGATTTTGGCGGAGATGAATATAAATGCCCTTCTTGAAGGGGAGAAGCCAAAGCTGCTTGACGAATGGCAAATAATACCGCAGCTATGGGATGCCGTGCGATTTGCCGTGGATCATAGTAAGGGTATAGGACAGTATATCATGAC
>CAVAIX010000236.1:0-3160 GCA_963588695.1 Bacteroidaceae bacterium
CTACTGGCACAGTACGGATAAGATTCTTGTGCAGACGGTGAACGGCTCAACATACAGTGGGGCGGAGTTTACCACAACAGCTAAAGAAGGGGCAACCTCTGCTGATTTCACTGGCACAGTGACAGGAACGGTAGGTACATACGCGGTTTATCCTTATAGTGCCAGTCACAAGTTTGCCAGTGCTACTGAACTTACATACAATCTTCCTTCCTCGTACACCTACGAGAAGGTGGAAAGCAAGATCTTCAGCAACTCCACCGCCACTAATATGCCGATGCTCGGCACAATCAGCGACAACAAGAGCATCACGTTCAAGTGCCTTGGCGGCTTGGCCGTCATCCGCATTGACAAGATGCCAGCTACGTCGGGGACACTTACCGTCACTGCCGACCAGCAGCTCTGTGGCGACTTTGCGGTCAGCGACCTATCGGCGGACGAAGCGAAGATTGCAACAACAACATCGTCAAGTAATAACACGGTAACATTTACCTTCGGTGGCGCTTCAGAAAACAGCACTGGCGTGTTCTATCTTCCCTTGGCAACGGGCGACTATACGGGAGTAAAGATTTCTATCAATGATGCATCGTGCAACTATGGTTCGTTTTCCGTGGCGCGTGCAGGCGTAACGGCCATTGCGCTTTACAATCACGACGGCACAATCAACCAATACAAGACTTACAGCGTCAGTGGCAACACCTATACGCTGAACGGCTACGAGTTCGTAGACCTCGGATTGTCCGTGCTTTGGGCAACAAAAAATATTGGAGCATTGTCTGCAACAGCTTCTGGCAACTACTACGCATGGGGACAAACCACCACGTATAGGTCCGTCACCTATCCAACAACTCTTACAAGCAAGTATACCACCAATGGACAGACACTCGAAGCTGATGACGACGTGGCTACGGCAACGTGTGGTACTGGTGTCCGTATGCCAACAAAGGACGAATTCAAAGAACTGGACACAAAATGCTTCTCAGCGATTAGCAGTAGCGGTGTAATAACTTTCAAAGGAAACAACAGTACCATATCCCTTCCTGCCGCATCAGGCTATATGGGTTCCACGACAAAATTTAGTTACACTGCTACATCAGCCGGATTCTATTGGACAAACACCTTATATTCTAACGACATTCCCTATAACTACGGCTTTCTCTACACAACATCAGAAAAATCTTCTGCCACTGTTCATCAAATTTATCAACAATACAAGCGAACCTACGGATTTTCTGTTCGCGCCGTGGCAGAAAAGCCGTAATCACAGCATAGAGGACGGACTTTTTTTTCAACGCGCTGCCGAGAGAAAAATTTTTCTCTGCCTGGAAAGTTATTTTTCTTCAGGCAGAGATTTTTTATTGTCAAAGCGGTCAAATTCCGTCAACAAGTAAATAAATATAAAAATCCTTTGGTAAATTCAGAAGAAAAGTTTATCTTTGCAGCATTCAAAATAACGATTATGAATACAGCAGTATTATCCAATGGCGTAAGCTATTATATTCCTCAAACCGACCTTTCTTTCTTTAAGGAACTGGCAGAGAAGATGAAATGGCAAATTATTGGAACAGCCAAGAAGAGTTTACCGACCTCCTCTAAGACATGGGTTGACGATTTTGCAGGAAAATGGCGCGACGAACGTCCGACTGCCCAAATTGTCAGCGATATTCATGCAGCAAGAACGATTAATTCTGAGGTGGTATTATGACAGGCTATCTGCTGGATACGGATATTGTCGTATATCTGTTTCGAAACCAAAAAGGAATCGCAGAGCGATTAGCATCCGTAGATCCACGCAGTGTCTATATCTCTGAAGTAACGGTGGCTGAGCTGGAATATGGCAATCATTGTAGTGGCAGATATGAAGAAAACAGAGAAATACTGAATCATTTTCTCAATTGCGTCAATGTATTGCCTTTCTCTGAAGCAATATCCATTTATGCCAAAGAGCGTAATCGGTTGCGCATAATCGGCCAAAGCATTCAAGACTTTGATTTGCTGATTGGTTGTACTGCAGTGGCAAAACAGTTGATAATGGTGACAAACAACGTGAAACATTATTCACGGATAGAAGGAATCGAAATTGAGAATTGGACAGAACACGCCAAGATAGACACAGAGTAACAAGAAGGACAGCATGATACAGTCAATGACAGGCTACGGCAAGGCTGTCGTAGCCTATAAAGGAAAGAAAATCAATGTGGAGATCAAGTCGCTCAACTCCAAGCAACTTGACCTTACCACGCGCATTGCACCGCCCTACCGCGAGAAGGAGATGGAGGTGCGCCAACTCATCGCCCAGCGTCTGCTGCGTGGAAAGGTGGAGATGAGCCTGTGGATGGAGAAGGACGCAACGGCCGAGGCCGCCACCGTCAACACAGCACTGATGCGGGGCTACTACGACCAGTTGCGCAGCTTCGCCGAGGCCAACGGCATCGGAGGGCAGGTGGACTGGTTGCAGACGCTGACCCGCATGCCCGACGTACTGGCTAAGAACGAGACGGAGACGCTGGACGACGAAGAGTGGGCAGCAGGCAGACAGGCCGTGGAGGAGGCCATCAACCAGTTGGTGGACTTCCGCATTCAGGAGGGTGCCGCGCTCGAAAAGAAGTTTGCCGAGAAGATCGACAACATCGAAGTCCTGCTCCACGGCATCGAACCCTACGAGAAAAGTCGCGTGGAGAAAATCCGAAGCCGCATCACCGAGGGACTGAAACAAATACCCGATGTGGAATACGACAAGAACAGGCTGGAGCAGGAACTGATCTACTACATCGAGAAACTGGACATCAGCGAGGAGAAGCAACGCCTCGCCAACCATCTGAAATATTTCCGCGAAACCATGGCCGACCAGGCTGGACAGGGCAAGAAACTCGGCTTCATCGCTCAGGAAATGGGACGCGAGATCAATACGACAGGCTCCAAGAGTAACCAGGCCGAGATGCAGAACATCGTGGTGAAGATGAAGGATGAGTTAGAACAAATCAAGGAGCAGGTGCTCAACGCCCTGTAAACGCCCATGAAAGGAAAGCTCATCATCGTCTCGGCTCCCTCCGGCAGTGGCAAGTCCACCATTGTGCGCTGGCTGATGGAGCAGCATCCGGAGCTACGGCTCTATTTCTCCGTGTCCTGCACCAGCCGTCCACCACGCGGCACGGAACAGGAC
>CAVAIX010000237.1:0-3114 GCA_963588695.1 Bacteroidaceae bacterium
TGCGACAACACCCACTACGAGGGGCACTGGCAACAGACGCTCTACATCATGTTTGCCCTGCTCTCGGGCTATAACATTCAGGTGGAGCAGCACACGGCAAAGGGACGCATCGACATCACCCTCGTGACACAGACCACCATCTACGTGATGGAGTTGAAGATTAACGGCAGTGTGGAGGAAGCCCTCGCACAGATAGAATCCAAACACTACGCTGACGCCTTTAAGTTGCAGGACAAGCCCGTGGTGAAGGTGGGTCTGAACTTCAGCCTGCAGAACGGCGTGAACACGCTGGAGTGGCAGGTGGGGTGATGTCAACAGTCGCTCATAAAAGTAAGAGGGGTAAAATGTTGACCAAGCTCGAAAAATTGAGTGACTATTTGGGCAATGAAAGTCAGCCAAATTGCCAAACGAAAGTCAGCCAAATTGCCAAACGAAAGTCAGCCAAATTGCCAAACGAAAGTCGGCCAAATTGCCAAACGAAAGTCGGCCAAATTGCCAAACGAAAGTCGGCCAAATTGCCAAATTATATTAAAAGATGCTTGATTTATAAAGATTTATATTACCTTTGCAGCATCATTGAAATTGATAAAAAAGATGGCAGAATACAAGAGAAGAATTGCAGATAAAATCTTGCAAGAAAAGTTAGAGGCTTTAGGTGCAGTCCTCATAGAAGGTCCCAAGGCATGCGGCAAGACAACTACAGCCGAACAACATGCCCAAAGTGTACTCTATATGGATCACCCCAAATATAAGGATCAGTACCTTCAAATGGCCGAAAGTAGCATAACTTTTTTGCTTGAAGGCAAGACTCCGCGTCTGATTGACGAATGGCAACTGGCTCCAAAACTATGGGATGCTATTCGTTTTACGGTAGACCACAGAGACGACGATGGACAGTTTATTCTGACAGGCTCGGCCGTCCCGTTCGTCAACCATGGGGAGATAAGTCATACAGGTACGGGGCGCTTTGCGTGGATGAGAATGCGTCCGATGAGTCTTTGGGAATCAGATGAGTCAAACGGCAAGGTATCCTTGCAGCAGCTATTCCAACAGCCAGAGCTACCTATTGGAGCCGAGAACTTGATAGATTTGACAGAATTGGCCTATCTGACTTGCCGAGGAGGATGGCCAAAGGCGACCTTGAAGAAAACAGAAAAGGCTGCATTGGCACAAGTGGAGGAATATATACAAGCCATCATACGTTCAGACATTTCGAGGGTTGATGGTACAGAGAGAAACGCCGAACGTGCTTTACGCTTGCTACGCTCATACGCTCGCCACCAGGGAACGTCAGTCAGCATAGCTACAATAGTTGCGGATATCGAAACTAACGAAAGCGAAAGGCCAAGCGATGCGACCATTGAGTCTTATATCAATGCGATGCGCAAGATTTTTGTCATTGAAGATATGCCCGCATGGAATCCTAATCTACGAAGCAAAACAGCCATCAGAACCTCCGACACTCGTTATTTTATAGATCCTTCTATCGCAGTCGCAGCTCTTGGCCTTGGTCCTCAAGACCTTCTCAACGACCTCAACACCTTTGGCCTTTTCTTCGAGACGTTATGCGTGAGAGACCTTCGTGTCTATGCAGATGCTCTTGGCGGAACGGTTTATCACTATCGAGACAAAAACGGACTGGAGTGTGATGCGGTTCTGCACCTCAGAAATGGTCATTATGGTCTGATAGAAATCAAGCTTGGCGGTGATAGGCTTATCAACGAAGGGGCGGAAAACCTGCTTAAGTTATCCGAAAAAATAGACACAACGAGGATGAAGAAGCCTTCCTTCTGTATGGTTCTGACAGGCGTTGGCCCATTTGCCTACAAACGGCAAGACGGAGTGTATGTAGTACCCCTTGGGTGCTTGAAAGACTGAGGCTGACTTTACCTGATTTCTCGAGCAAAGGAAAAGGGACGGATGAGCTTGATGGCCTATCCGTCCCCTTTTGGTTGTAGAGTGACTTTTACTATAGTCTAATTCATCTTCATCTGGCGCAACACTTTCTCATAGTAGTTCTGTGTGGCCTGCTTGGTGTAGTGGTGTCCTCCGTTCCATGCGCGGATGGCGTACTCCACGTTGTTGGCCTCGTTGTAGAACGACTGTATGAGAAGAAACATCTCCTTCGATTTCTTGACATCGAAGCGGTCGCTCATCGTGTAGCGCTTCTTGCTCTGTCTCATCCGCAGAATGCGGTTGCATTCCTTGACGCAGATGGGGGTAATCTGCATGATGCCGCATGACTTACCACTGACGGCTTTCGGATTGCCTTGACTTTCTACCTGGATAATCGCATTGATGACCGGTGTCCAGTCAAACGAGCGTGCTTTCTTTGTTCCTGCCGAAGCATTGACGGAACAGGCCATAATGGCCAATGTAATCAATACATTCTTAGCAATCTTTATCATAATAACGCTTTGAAGCATGACCGTCTCACCACGAGACATTCAATCGTCACGCTATTGTTTGCGGGCACAAAGGTACGGCAAATCTTTTGAATGACCAAATGTTGCGAAGAAAAAGAGTGTTGATTATCAAATAATTAACATAAATCAACTCCTTTTTACACCAGGAAAAAGACGAAAAGAGGGGACTTCTGTCCCCTCTTTCGTAGGTGTTAGTTGTCCTCTTGGAAGAGGGGGTCTTCGGGCATGACCATGATGGGTTTCTGGTCGTAGGCTTTGAGGAGTTCAGGGCTGGCGTATTTCTTGTTAACTACCAGTCGGAACATGTATTCGCGGAACCAGCGGTCGGTCATAATCAGACAGCCTTTCTGTCCCCAGCTACTGCCCCAAGAGTTCTCCACCTTCCACTTGGTGGCCTTACCGTCGGCATTGAGGTCTACGGCGGTGAGTGTCATAGCGTGTGTGGAGCCACTGTCGAAGGTGGCGATGCGCTGTGCCTTGTCCATGGTGAACGAGGTGCCGAAGAGGGTAGCGTAGTCGAAATTCTCTGTGTCGGCAAAGCCGCGCTTGCGATCCAGTTGTTTGGCCACGTCGTAGCTGGAGTAGAGTTTGTGGCCGTCCTTGAGTGAAGCGATGGCCAACTGTTCGATGTCGTCCATCGGCAGGTTGAGGTATTTCCAGTTGTGTCCGTCGTAGGTGTGGCGGTCGT
>CAVAIX010000238.1:0-3083 GCA_963588695.1 Bacteroidaceae bacterium
TGGCGATTTGTTATCCGGGTACATGAAATCTGTGATAGATGCTAATCCGCAGTTGGATAGCCAGGATGCCACTTGGAAGGAAGTGCTGAAGGATGACCTTTTGGCCTTCTTATCAGCACTCCTTGGCGCATTCTTTGAGGTAGAACAGGCACATCAGAAAGAAACGGATTTCATTGAACGATACCAAAATGCAGAGCTCGAACAGCAGCGACAAGCCTGGTCAGCGATATATAAACATGTGAAGGGGAACTATGCTCCAACTGATGTGAATATCGATGGCTATGTAGAGCAATTCAAAGACCATGAAACGCAGGATGTCATTGATGCACTGACTGAAGACTGGAGGAAAGCTGCGGACAAACGACTGAACAAAAAGGAAGAGCAAATGTTGGAGCAGAACAAAGACAGGTGGGAACGCCGTATGCGCGAATGGGGAAGAAGTGACTATGAGCGGCGAAAGAAGATTGCCCAGATGTATTACCGATACCCCGTGCTGCGGGAGATAGTACGTATTATCGGGCGCGAGCAACCACAGCGAAAGGACGAGAAAGATGATATCGTGTACAAGTACATGCCGATACTTTTGTCCAATCCTACCACAACAACAGAGATAGAGCAGATTTTCATCGGCAACGATTTGTCTCACGTCATTCCTACGGAGATTGCCACACTGTCAGAGCCCAATACCGAAATGATGTTCTTCAAGAAGTTTGCAGAGCGACAGCTGCAAATCTTTGCCAACAAACCGCCCATGACAGCCCAAGACAAGCAAGTGCAGGAAAATCAGACGAAGCCACGTCTGGAAAAAGGACCGATTATCGTGAGTATTGACACCAGTGGCTCGATGATGGGCAAGCCTGAGAAGTTAGCTCGCAGTCTCTTGATGCAACTGCTTCGTTTGGCAAAGAAACAGCACCGCAAGTGTTTCGTCATAACTTTCTCGGTGAGGGCAAAGGCGTTGGAACTGACAAGCCCTGCCCATTGGGGGCGATTGAAGAAGTTCCAGGAAGAAGGATTCAGCGGTGGCACTGATGGTGAACAGATGCTTGCTGCTGCTCTTAATGTGTTGCAGACAAAAGACTTCTGTATGGCAGACGTATTGATTATAAGCGATTTCTTTTTCTCGCTTCCCAAAGACAATACGTGCAAACGTATGGAGACGGAACATGCAAAAGGAACTAGGTATTACGGATTGCAAATAGGAAAAACGAAGAATCCGTATGACAAGGTGTTGGATAAAATATGGCAGCTTAGTATATGACAAAGACAGGAACGTTTTATATCAATGAGAATATGAGGCTCAACTCCAAGCACTTCTGTCTATTGATGCACAAAGTGGACTATGATGTTTTGCTTTTGGAGTCGAAGTTTTGCAAGCCTGGCCGTGAGATATATTCCAAATCGGGAACCAGCTCGATTGTAGCAGAATTTGATGACCGTACTCTCCATATCTTCTATTCTGATAGGACTTTATGGAACAATAGACTCTTGCAATCATGGCTGCGAAAATTACTCAAAGAGAAGATAATCGAGGTGGCAGAGCGCGTGCTCCCTGCTCGTCTTCACTTTTGGGAAGTACGGAAGAATTTGAAAGCCAAAAGTGTGAAGGTCAAAAAACTCCGCAAAAACACATTAGGGTGTTGCTCCATAGACGGGTGTATAGAACTCAGTCCTAAAATTCTGCTTATGCCGGAGAACTATATGGACTCTGTCATCCTCCACGAAATGGCACATTTGAAATACCACCATCATCGCAAATCATTTTGGAACTTCCTGACCATACTGCTTGGTGAGGATTCCAATTTGCAGAAAGTGAGGATGGACATTGATATGGGAAAACGTTATCTCTATCTCGATTACATCCTAAAATGAAGTTTGATGTATCACCTACTAGCTGTCCGTGACGGCTGCTTACCCCAAAAGCTGGTCGATGTCGCGCTGGGGAAGGATGCACAGGATGGACTTGCCGTCGGGCGTGTAGTTGACATTGGAGCAGGCGAAAAGCTGGTTGACGACAGTCTCCATCTCATTGTTGTCGAGCACCTGCCCCTGCGGAATGGCAGCATGACGAGCCATGCTCAAGGCCAGCGTGGTATGGATGGTGTCGGTCTGGGTGACACCTTTCTCAACGGCATCGCTGACCATGTCGCAGAGCAGCTGGACACTGTTCAGCCCCTCCAGGCCAGCCGGAATGGCGTTGACTGCGTAGGAATACTGTCCGAGGTCGGTGAGTTCGAACCCCATGGCCTCCAGTTCTGGAAGTACCTTCTGCAACATGACAGCATCGGACGGGGAGAAACGGACTACCTCGGGGAAGAGTACCCGTTGGCTGGAAGACTGACGGTTGCGCAACTGTTCCATGTAGCGTTCGTAACGGATGCGCACGTCGGCACGATGTTGGTCGATAATCATCAGACCAGACTTCACTGCCGTCATGATGTAGCGTCCCTTGTACTGGTAGTGGACGGGCGACTTATCTTCGAGTACTGCATGATCTGCTTGTCCTTCTGTACCATGCGTGATCTGACGGGAATCGATGATATCACCATCGGCATCCTGTGGTGGGGTAAAGAGATCGTCGGGTGTGGAATTCTGACTCGGCAGGTTGTCGTAGAGTTGTTGCCAACCAGTTGCCTTTTGGGGCTTTTCAGCGTGTTGGCGGAAAGGATTGTAATCGGGATTATAGGACGGACGGGGTGGAAGAGCCTGTTCCGAAGGGTTGAAGACGGGGATGTCTGGGCACCCCTCGGTGTCGAAATCAATCTGCGTCACTTCACAGAACTTCCCGATGGCATCCTTTACTGCCACGGTGAGGATCTGCCAGATGGCTTGCTCGTTGTCAAACTTGATTTCGGTCTTCGTCGGGTGTATATTCACATCGATATTGGCAGGGTCAACCTCGAAATAGATGAAATAGGGAACCTGCATCCCGGTGGGCACCAGACGCTCATAGGCCTGCATGACGGCCTTGTGGAAATAGGGATGTTTCATGAAGCGCCCGTTGACGAAGAAATAGGTATGTACACCCTTTTTGCGAGCCGACTCGGGTTTGCCAACAAAACCGGTCACCTTACACAGTGCGG
>CAVAIX010000239.1:0-2937 GCA_963588695.1 Bacteroidaceae bacterium
CCCGCAACGAGGTGGAGGCAATCATGTGGCACTGCTACAGCAAGAAGAGCCACGCTTACAGTTCAGCCCTCAACTTCTACAAAGCTTCGAAGGCAGACCGTGACGCAGTGGTTAAGTTCCTGCGCTCCATCTAAACCATCATAGCATATTCTACCTTCGGGAAATCCGGAGGTAGAATTATGCGTTATAAACAACAACCAAATAAAGGATATTTATGAGACTAGCTTACAAGACATCATTTCTACTACTGACCTCCTTGCTAGCCCTTTCTGCATGTAACGACAAGGACACTGAAAAAAACGAGTCGGTGGAGACTGACGCGGCCTACGTAGGCAAAGAAGTGGGCAATTTCACAGCCGAGGAATGGTATCCTGGTGGAAAACTAGGAACTACGGAGAACGTTTCAGCCAAATGCTATGAGGATGAGACACCTGCCGTGACGGAACAAGGATTCACAGACCGATTCAACGAGGGCGACCTGCTGGCAAGCAAACAGTTCACGCTAAGCACGAAACCCTACAGAGGTTGGGGTCCATGTGCCTCACGTCGTGCCTGCGAGCAGTGCCACGCTGGTGGTTATGCCCACGGACACAGCCGCAACAACTTCGACCCCGTAATGGGCAACGGCTATATCGTGTCAGTATATTATCCAGACGCTCCAGGCAGCAACGACGGGGAACCCATCGACCAGCTCACCACCTTCACCATGACCATGGCACAGTCTCCTTTCCTGCCACCGCTGAATCCCGACAAAGTGAACATCAGCTGGCATGAAGTGACAAGCATGCCAAGCGGCCTGGCAATGAAGTTTGCCGATGGTGAGTCTTTCGCGCTGAGATACCCCGAGGTGTCAATACCACAGGATGCCTTCAACGTTGATCCACGACCAGAGAACTATGCTGTACGCCTCATTGCCTCATGCAACTTCCAGGGGCTGGGCTTAATCGATGCCATCTCAAACGAGGATTTGGAGGCACAGTACAAGGCAGAAAGCGAACACGCAGAGCTGAACCCCGCTTTTTGGGACAACTCGGCAAAGAAGTTGAAGGACGATGCCTATGCGGAGGATGCCTTCGGCAAGAAGTTCGTGAAGCGTTTCAACTACGACCTGCTGGAGGGATGTCTTGAGAACGACGTGGCACTTTGGGACGAGCTGAACATCCTGCGCTCCGACATCAAGCATATTTGTTCCACAACAGCATGGGCGAAGGCAATGTCAGAGAACGAGGATGTCATCAACACCATCCTGAAAGACGGTAAGGACGCTTCACACTACCTCCATCCTTACTACTACGATGGCACAAAGGAGGGAGTGAAGGAGGCACTGTCTTACCTGTTGTCACCCAGCGATGACGTGAACCTCTACGACAATAAGTACTACAACTTTGAGCCAGAGATGACCGATGACCAGTATCACTCATTCATCGTATGGCACAGAGGAATCGCCGTGCCTCGCGCACGAGACTTGAACAACTCGCAAGTGCAACGTGGCAAGGAACTGTTTTTCAGTATGGGCTGCACCAACTGCCACAAGGCAAGTTGGACAACAGGAGCAGACGACTACGGACGTTCCAAAATCATCGAAGGGAAGAAATTACCACAATACGCTGGTCAGAAGATTTATCCTTATTCAGACTTCATCCAGCACAAGTTGGATATGATCAACGACATCCATGGATCTTGGTGCCGCACCACTCCGCTTTGGGGACGTGGCCTGTCACTGTTGAACAGTGGTGCTGAAGACCGTCTGCATGATGCCCGCGCCCGCAACGAGGTGGAGGCTATCATGTGGCACGCATACAGCAAGAACAGCCAGGCTTACAACTCAGCACTCAAGTTCTACAACTTGCCAAAGGCTGACCGTGACGCAGTGGTGAAGTTCATCAGATCCATCTGATTAACATAACAAGTAAATGAATACAATAAACAAGACGACACTACTCTTATTAGGTGGCATCCTTGTTCTCGCATCGTGCAGGGACAGTTCCAATGAAACAGACACTCCTGAAATCGTGGAGACAGATGCTAACTATGTGGGCAAAGACGTGGGCAACTTCACTGCCGACGAATGGTATCCTGCCGGTAGGCTCGGTACAACAGAAAACACGTCCACTAACAGCTACGAGGACGAGACACCGTCTGTGACCCAAAGCGGATATACGGCGGCCTTCAACGACGGAGAGACCGTATTCGAACACAAGTACACTTGGAACACCAATCCATACAAAGGACTGGGGCCACTCTTCTCACGCCGCTCATGCATCTACTGCCATCCAAGCTACGGCCACGGCAAGCGTCAAACCACCTACAATGCCGACGTTATAGGCAACGGTTATCTCCTCGCCCTATTCTATCCAACAGGATCGACCGATGCCAACGGCAAGACTTACGACAAGGACACCTATGTGAGCCAAATCACGGGCGTGCCGCAGACACGTACCATGTCGCCCTTCTTGCCCGAGATTGACGAGAGTGGCATCAATATCGAGTGGAAGCATGCCACCGACGAGCATGGCAACAAGTTCGCCGATGGAGAGACCTACGACCTCATCTATCCAGAGGTGAGCGTTGCAATGAGCGCCATTCACACCAGTCCAATGCCTGCTGCCGGATTCACCGTCCGGCTGGAGTCAACCATCGGAATAGGCGGTGCCTGCCTTATCGACGCAATCCCCGACGACTCCATCAAGAAGCAGTATCAATCGGAGGCAGCCCATGCCGAGCTGAACCCGATGATGTGGGACAAGACCGCCAACGACTGGGCTTCTACAGCCTACATGGACTTGTCCAACGGGCGCAAGGGCATCAAGAAGTTCAACTACCAGCTCTCTCGCGCTTCGTTGCAGCAAGACTATGCCATTTGGGAGGTTTGCAATGTGACACGCAGGGACCTGCACTATCTCTACACCACGAAGGAATGGGCGAAAGCGAACAGCG
>CAVAIX010000240.1:0-2858 GCA_963588695.1 Bacteroidaceae bacterium
ACAGTGGGGTGACGGTCAGCCACGTTGGGGTGTTCTCCACACTGGTAATCACGGAGTGAAGGCGCGAGAATGTCAGCGGTGTTTCGTAGTCTTTGTTGGCGACAGTGATGTCGTAGTTGTACACCACTTCCTCGTCGTCATCGTCGCTGCTGCAGGCGGTGAGAGCGGTTGTCATCATAGCGCAGCAAAGGACGGCTGCGAGCGTCATCAGATACTTTTTCATTATGCTTGAGTGTTATGTTTGTTGATAAGAGCTACTTCGCCCCTAAATATTCACCGATAGAGTTGTCATACATGTTGCCGTAGTACTCGGTATTATAGACCTTGACGTGGGAACCGCTGGTGGTGCGGGCCAGCGTGTAGTAGAGGTCGCGCAGGGAGATGGAGGGATTGGCGGCGATGGCCTCTTGAAAGCCGCGCGTGAAACCGTTGGAGCGATAGATACCGAGCTGCTCGCTCCACACGGCGGCATGGCTCGTCTCCCATGGGTTGGCGGCGGTTATGAAGAGTGTGCCAGGCAGTCCCTCGCAGTACTGGCCGAGTCCCCCACTGTAGCAAGCCTCCACGGCGACAAACATCTTGCGGTGGGGCGTGTCGGCGAGAATGCCTTGCAGCCGCTCATAGCTCATCGACTGTGAACCGCCGAAGTCTAACGAGCCTAGCGAGCCGTGGCTGCTCCAAAAGATGAACACGTTGTCTGTCGTGGTAGCACTGATAACTTGCGGCAGACGGTCGCTCTGCTTTCCTTGGAGAATGTCGCCGATGTCGGCAGGTGTGAGTGTGGAGAGTCGATAGTCTATAGCTGAGGCATCATAGAGGTTGTCGCCCGTGTCGCTCACGCGCAACACGCCAGGTTCGGAATTTTTGCTGTTGCCCGCCACATCGTCCTCGCAAATCAATATGATGTGGTCGTCAGTGTAGCCGTGCTGACGAAGTATCTGGTACATAGCGAAAGCATCTGCCTGAAAACGGTAATTACCCCAGCCTGTTGAGGCGGCGATGAGTAGTGCCCAGCGGTCGCGCAGCGCAGGATAGGAGAGGGTACTGCCTGTAGTGCTGAAGGTCTGAAGGTTCGAGGCCGTCCAGTCCCAAACGTTCTTCGATGAGGAGGTGCGCTTTCCGCCCTCGGTGCTGATATATTCGGTGGTGACGAACTGTCCTTCGTTCAGTCGCCAGAGGCGGAATGTGCTACCCGTCACACTGGAGTGTGTCTGTGCGTCGAAGGTCCAGTCGCTGCTCACCCCGTCAATGTCGGGTGTCCGACCGACCTGCAACTGTTGGAAGTTGCAGCGCATATCTGCGGGCAGCCAACTGCCGCCCTTGCCGTCTCTCCCGTCCACCACGCTGCGGATGGCTTCATTAAGTGTGGTAGAGGTAGCTTGTGCGAGCGTGGCCGCATAGGCCACGAGGCAGAGCGCGTCATAGAACTGCGCCTCGCCGTTCACCAGTTCCTCACCGAAGTGTTGCCGATAAGCCTGATGGAATCCAGACTCGGGCTGGGCGTAGAGGTCTACCCCTTGATACTGGGCGTGGGTGGCCGTAGAGGCTGCCCAGTCTGATACGAAGGCATCACTGCAAAAGATGAGTGGCGTATAGAAGTATTTTCCAGCATTTCCCGCCTTCATGCGCCCTACCTCGTCATCGAAGGCTGCCGCCATATCGGGACTGGAGGAATTGAAGAGGAGATAATTTTTGGACACCTTCCAATTCGTGCCACACAACTGCTGGGCATATTTTCTTACGTCTTCTTCCGTCTTGTAGAGGCAGACGCGCTCCACTTGCAACCCGTACTCCTCGGCGATAAATCCGAACCACTCGGCGTAGGCGTTGCGCGACTCGGAATTACCATCGTCAGCAGTCAGTAACTCCACCTTGTTGTTGCCCGAGAGTGCCAACTTGGCCATCAGCACCTCTATCTCTGCGATGTCGCTCTCTGCCATGTTCCAGACGAAGGCGGTGTTGGCGAACTTGCGCTGATACTCCACCTGCGTGGCGGAGGGTGTAATCATCGGCTTGTTCCATGCCTTGCGTCCATTCAGTGTGGCCGCCATCTGTGTTGCACGGTCTGATGTGGTCGGCCCCACGATGGCATGGACAGTGGTGTCTTTGGCCAGTTGCTGCATTTGGTCGGCGATGTCGGCATCGTCCGTACAGTGAAAGGTCAGTCGCAGTTCAACCCGGTTGGTCAGTCCCTGCTGCGCTTTGGCGATATTGTCGAGTGCCCATGCTGCCGTGCGCTCCCATCGGGTCTGTTCTCCCTTTTCCATCATCACGGCCACGTTCACTACGTGGGTTGTCTGTTGCGTGTCGGCATCGTCGCCGCTGTCGGCACATGCCGTAATGCCAAGCACACCGACTATCCATAGCCATTTCTTACTGTATTTCATACTCCGCCTCCCTTCTGATAGCTTCTTCTCGGTAGCTGTTGTATAGGTTCAAGAAGGTATCCTCCTCGCTGTAACGATTGTCATAGATGGCTAGATTCTTCCAGAAATTGGACGTGAAGGCGATGCCCGTCATGCCGTCTGCAAGGCCGAGCCGCCGTGTGGCCAGCCAGTCTTGTCCAGCCCGCCAGTCGTCCAGATATTGCTTCAGCGTGTCGCCGATGCGGATAACGAGGGAGAAGGGAATTCGTGAGCTTTGCATCCCTTGGTCCACATCCATGCCTACCATCAGTGCCATGCAGAACTCGTCGCTGTTCAGATAACTGACAACACCCGTCACGGAGCCTCCGAGCAGGGGGAAAATCATCTCGTCATAGTTCCAATATTGGTTGGCACGAGCGGAGAGCACATGGTAGGCACTGTCGGGCATGGCAAAGCCTTCCTCTCCCTCGGCCAGATACTGCAGGGTGACGC
>CAVAIX010000241.1:0-2854 GCA_963588695.1 Bacteroidaceae bacterium
GCGCCAGTGTGGCCAACATATCGCTGTACTGCCCAATAGTGTAGAGGGTGGTGCAGAGCAGTGCTGTGTAGAGGATGAGTCCCAACACACCGAACGTCCCGATGTGGGGGTCTTTCATGATGGTGAGTGTGTGTTCGCGGTCGCGCCCTCCACCGAAGCCGTCGAGGAAGTCGGCCAACCCGTCTTCGTGGAGTGCTCCTGTCGCGACAATGCGCATGGCCACGGCCAAGACGGCGGCCAAGGCCGTTCCTGTGTACAGGTTCGCTGCGTAGAAGGTCAGCGCTGCCACGCCGCCCGTCAACCAGCCAGCCAGTGGCCAGTATTCCACCACGTGGCGGTAGCAGTCCTTCGGTGGCTGGTGCAGTCGCCAGAAAGGCAGTCGGGTGAAGAAAATCAGGGCGGCCATGGGCGTCTCCCACCATTTTGCAGGGTTTATGCTTACTTCCATCGGTTCGCGTGTTAAGGTTGTCTCTCTCTGAGTCAGAAATATTTCGTGATATGTGCCGTGTCGAACGTGTTCATCTCTTGCATCATCCGCACACTGCTTTCCAAGATGCCGAAGGCGCACAAGGCTCCCGTTCCTTCGCCTAAGCGCAGACCGAGACTGAGCAGTGGTTGCGCCCCCATGTGGTCGAGCAGCAGGCGGTGACCACTCTCGTCGCCGCAGTGGCCAAACACCAAGTAGGGCCTCGTGTCGGGATAGAGTCTGCAGGCCATCAGTGCACAGGCCGTCATGATGAAGCCGTCCACCAATATAATAAGGTGGTGCTCAGCGGCGTGCAGCATCGCACCGACAGCGGCCACCATCTCGAAGCCTCCGAAGTGGCGCATCACCTCCCACGCGTCAGCCGCGTTGCCGCCCTCGGCCTCAAAGCGCTGTATAGCTTCGCGCAGCACGACCTGCTTGTGGCGAATGCCCTCTGCGGCCAGTCCTGCCCCTGCTCCGGTGCAGTCGTTCAGTGGCAGGCCAGTCAGCAGACTCATCCACACGCTGCTGGGCGATGTATTGGCAATGCCCATCTCACCGATGGCCACCACCTCGCAGCCCTCCTTCTGGCAGTTGTCCACCATCTCGATACCCACCTCCAGCGCCCGCAGCATCTCCTCGTGGGTCATAGCCGCTTCGTGCAGGAAGTTGCGCGTGCCGCGAGCCACCTTGCGGTGGATGATGCCCTCCACGTGCGAGAGGTCGTAGTCCACACCCACATCCACGATCTTTAGGTCGAAGCCGTACTGTCGACAGAACATATTGACGCCGCCTCCACCCCGGGTGAAGTTCATCATCTGTTGCCAGGTCACCTCGCGTGGCGACACGCTGACGCGCTCGCGTTCGATGCCGTGGTCGCCACCAAACAGCAGGTGGCACGGGTGGTTGAGGGTGGGTGCGAGGGTCTGCTCCGCCAGACACACCTGCATGGCCAGTTCCTCCAGCCGCCCCAAGGAACCCTTGGGCTTGTTCAGATGGTCTATCTTCGCCTGTATGGCAGGTTGGAGCGACGCGTCGGGTGGGGTGATGTTGAATCGTATCATTTTATCTTCACTGCTATTCCGCTGACCATCAGGATGACCTCGTCGGCCTTGGCGGCCACATACTGGTTCAGCCAGCCCATCAGGTCGGTGAAGCGGCGCTGCACTGCGTTGGCACTGACACCACCGCTTCCTATCTCGTTGGTCACGAAGATGAAGGTGGCCTCCTGCCTCACCAGCTGGTCGAACTCTTTCTTTAGGGCTTCGAGCACCGTGTCCGTCTCCTGTGCCTCACAGAAGAAGTTCGTGGCCCACAGCGTCAGACAGTCCACCAGTACCACCCGTCCCGTGAGGTCGTGGCGGCTCAGCGTGCGCTCCTCCTCGATGGTCGTCCACTGCGGTCCTCGGCGCTGCTGGTGTCGGCGGATGCGCTCGCGGAACTCATCGTCCCAAATGTGTGCCGTAGCCATGTACACAGGACTGTCGCTCAGTGCCAGTGCTAACTCCTCGGCCTTCGTGCTCTTCCCCGACCGTTGTCCGCCCGTAACCAGTATAATCCTGCTCATATAGGTCGTATGATCCGAGAGAATGTCTCACTGTGATAAGAATGAAGGGCTATGCATGAAGAACATCCTTTACGGAATAAATCTTACTGGAAGCCTCGAATGAGAAATACTGATCATCCATAATCATATAGTCTTCTCGCTGCGTCTTGTTCAGTCGTTTAATGTCTGGGAACATAGAGATGGGGACTATGACTTCACGTCCGTCTGTCAAGAAAACAGCCATAGCACCGCGCTTGACATTAAAGTCAAGTTTCTTAATTCCCAAGTTCGTGTCTTTGTACTTACACATAATTGTTCTGTTTAAAATTTGAGTATTCTAACTTTCTTGCCAGCAAAGACTGCATCAATATGTTTGTTGAGTTTATCCCAGTGTTGGTCTATTGCATTCAATATAAGAATTTCTTCTGTCGCAGTTAACTCAGACCAAGCTATTTCTATGCATTTCCTGCCATCTTTTTCAATCCAAATCTTAGCAACCGTATGACCTCGATGGGAATTCTTGTGTCCTCGCCTGATGACATGGATATGCCGTCTATTCTCGTTGACATCTGCTGGAAACACAGACAGAATGTAGCATAAAAGGAGTGCCAGCTTTCCCATATTGTTGCACAACGTTTAATGATTTTATTATTCCACGACAAAAATACTATGAATATTTGGAAAAACCAAACTTTTATGAGGTTTTCTTCGTTGATGCTTCGTCGACGCACTGTTGTTCAAAATATCAAAGACCGCTCCCCCCTTTTCGGATGCTCCGTTTTTTTCTCTGCCGAGCGGGAAATTTTTCTCTGCCGAGCGAGTGAGAATTCTGCGCGCTTTGT
>CAVAIX010000242.1:0-2853 GCA_963588695.1 Bacteroidaceae bacterium
GCCTTGGAGTAGCCGTTCTTACATTCGTCATGGTGGTTGGTCATCAAGAAACGCAGACACTCGCAGGCGAGGCGCAGACAGAACAAATAGAAATGCAAAAGGAAAAGAAGGGCTTTGCTGACAAAATCCTCCATCGGGCAGATACATGGAAAGGGCGCATCTTGAACTTCAACAAGCCCGATGTTGCTCCGAAAGACTATGATATTCACGGGAAGGATGCACAGGTAGCTCATGCCAATATCGCGATTGCGACCAGCAATATCATCGGCATTGGCCCGGGAAAGTCGGTGGAGCGTGACTACCTACCACAGGCTTATTCTGATTTCATCTTTGCCATCATTATAGAAGAACTGGGAATCTTGGGGGCAGGGGGAGTCATTTTCCTCTATATCGTACTACTATATCGTGGTGTTCGCATTGCCAATCGGTGTGAGAACTATTTCCCCGCCTTTTTAGTTTTGGGACTGACATTGCTGCTCGTCGTTCAAGCCATCGCCAATATGGCTGTGGCTGTAGGCTTAGGTCCTGTCACTGGGCAACCTCTTCCGTTGATTTCCAAGGGAGGCTCATCCACCGTTTTGAATTGTGTTTACGTTGGCGCCATTCTGAGTGTCAGCCGCACGGCAAAAATCAAAAAAGTCAAGAGAAGTGATAAAAAAGACGATAAGAATTCGGTGATGACGAAATAATATCGTAATTTTGCAAAATACTATATTTGATTGAATATGAAAAGCATTTTAAGGGTTATTATCAGTGGCGGCGGAACGGGAGGACATATCTTCCCGGCTGTGTCTATTGCCAATGCCCTAAAGGCCATACAGCCAAATGCGGAAATCCTGTTTGTCGGAGCATTGGGGCGAATGGAGATGCAACGCGTACCAGCTGCTGGCTATGAAATCAAAGGTCTTCCTATCTGTGGTTTCGATCGCAGACACTTATGGAGAAATGTCAAGGTGCTCTATAAAATATGGAAGAGCCAACGTATGGCTAAGCATATCATACGTGATTTTAAGCCACAGGTTGCAGTGGGTGTTGGCGGTTATGCCAGTGGTCCAACACTCAATACTGCAGCAGCAATGGGCATACCCTGCTTGATTCAAGAACAGAATTCTTATGCAGGTGTCACCAACAAGCTTTTGGCAAAAAAAGTGGATAAGATTTGTGTGGCTTATGATCATATGGAACGTTTCTTCCCCGCTGAAAAGATTGTAAAGACGGGTAACCCTGTGCGTCAATCACTTCTTGATACAGCAATCTCGCGCGAAGATGCCGTGCGCTCGTTGGGCTTGGATGCCAGTCGTAAGACCATCCTAATAGTGGGTGGTAGTCTAGGCGCACGCACCATCAACGATAGTGTTACACAGCATCTTGAACTTATACGACAGAGTGGATTGCAGTTTGTCTGGCAAACAGGTAAATATTATCATACGGCCATCATGGAAATGTTGGCACGCGAGGGGAAACCCGATAACCTTGTGGTCACAGATTTTATCAGCGATATGGGCGTTGCATATAAGGCAGCAGACCTTGTTGTCAGCCGCGCAGGAGCCAGTAGTATCTCTGAATTCTGCCTTATCGGAAAGCCTGTGATTCTCGTACCAAGCCCGAATGTGGCAGAAGATCATCAAACCAAAAACGCAATGGCACTCGTCAATGTCAACGCAGCCCTATGTGTCAAGGATGCCGAAGCAGCCGAAAGACTATTGCCTTTGGCCATCAAGACGGTAAACGATGCCGACAAACTCGAATCTCTAAGAGAAAACATATTAAAACTTGCTCTGCCTGATTCCGCGGAAATCATTGCCAGAGAAGTGATTAGATTAGCGCAACATGGAAAGTAAAAATATTAAAGCAGTCTATTTTGTCGGGGCTGGAGGCATCGGTATGAGTGCCCTTGCTCGTTATTTTATTCACCATGGAATTGTTGTGGCTGGCTACGACAGAACGCCCAGCGCACTAACACGGCAGTTGGAAAGCGAAGGTATGCTCATCCACTATGAAGAGAATGTGGATGAAATACCTTATGCCTGCAAGCAAGCACAGTCCTGTTTGGTCGTCTACACCCCGGCCATTCCATCAAGCCACAAGGAACTTCAATATTTTCGCCAAAACGGCTTCTGTGTAGAGAAACGCGCACAGGTGCTTGGAACGCTCACTCGCAGACACAAAGGGCTGTGTGTAGCTGGTACCCACGGCAAAACTACGACATCGACCATGTGCGCTCACATCATGCATCAAAGTCATTTGGATTGTAACGCCTTTCTTGGCGGAATATCCAAGAACTATGGTACAAACTACATTCTGTCGTCTTCTGACTACGTGGTGATAGAAGCTGACGAATTCGACCGTTCATTCCATTGGTTAAGTCCTTGGATGACAGTCATAACATCCACCGATCCTGATCATTTAGATATTTACGGGACAAAAGAGGCCTATCTGGAAAGCTTTCGCCACTATACGGAACTGATACAACCTGAAGGGAATTTGATTATCCATCGTGGACTGGAAATGAAGGAAAACCTCCAGAAAGGAGTTCATCGCTATGACTATGCGCTCCACGAGGGCGATTTTCATGCAGAGAACATCCGCATTGCCAATGGCGAAATCACGTTCGATTTTATTTCACCCATAGAGTGCTTGAAGGATGTACAACTCGGCCAGCCTGTTCCCATCAACATTGAGAATGGCATCGCTGCAATGGCCATGGCTCAACTGGCTGGCTGTACTGCAGAAGAACTACACTACGGGATGAAGACTTACAGTGGTGTTGAACGCCGTTTTGACTTTAAGTTAAAGAGCGACAAAATAGTCTTTCTCAGTGACTATGCTCATCATCCCAAGGAGATTTATCAG
>CAVAIX010000243.1:0-2806 GCA_963588695.1 Bacteroidaceae bacterium
ATCGAGGTCGTTCCATGGATGATTCTCATGTCGTAACAGGAACCGCTGGCGATAAGCACGCAAAGTCTCCGTGTCAATATCGTCCATCGTATAGTTAGGCAGAATCTTGCTGTCCCATGACAGCTTCTGGCTCTCCGCATCGGCCATCATCAGTCGCACCTCCGACTCCGTGCACCGATAGTCGCCCTCGTCATTTCTACGATACGTGTTCTTCAGCGGATTACCGTTCAGATACACAGGTTTTAGGTCGTATGAAGCCTTGGGTACACGGAAAACCAGGAAACTCACGCCGTTTATCTCCTCCACCGTCACATCACGATCTGTCAGCATCGTGGCACTCACCTTTCCCTTATTGTGCGCACAGTCCCAGAAAGTCTTCTTATACTTGGCTATCTGCGTCTTGTCAAGCCCGTCGGGTATTAACTTCTCGTCCTTCTCCTTCATGCCAAACACGATGATTCCTCCGTTTGTATTGGCAAATGAAGAAAAAGTTTCCCAAAAGCTGTCAGGCATACCGCCTTTAGCCGATTTATACTCCAGTTCCGTTCCTTCTCCCTGGCCTATCTGGGCCATTATTTGTTCTTTTGTCATAGTTCTGGTTCCTTTATTTCTATAACGTTTTCTGTCCTTGTTCTATTGCATGGGGCAAGTGCAGTTACGCCTTTCCTTATGTATAAGTCTGCCCACCAGTGCCCCTCTGGGCTTTCGGTATGGGGAAGACGGGGCAAAGATACGAAAAAGCGAGCGAGATACAAAATAAAAGATGGTTTTTGTCAGTTTTTCAGGCAGCCCAGCGGAATAATCTTCACACCGTCCGCACGGGTATAAGCCATCTTGCCACCTGTGAGTACGATCATCAGGTTCGGCTCACGTATTGGCACCTGCCTCTCCTCTTTATTATATTCGTGAATCAGACGTTTCAACTCCACCAAGTGCTTCGCGCCGTTTTCTATATCTCTGCTTCCCAGTTTACACTCAATGAGCGCATAGCGTCCGTCACCCAAATGCAATACCCAATCCGCTTCCAGTCCGTACCTGTCGTGGTAGTACGACAGGTGAGGGTCAACGTCAAGTGTGTAAGCCTTCAAGTCGCGTATGCACATCTGCTCGAAAATAAACCCAAAGGTGTTCAACTGTACCATCAATGCCTCAGGAGTGAGCCCCATGGCAGCCACAGCGATTGATGGGTCAACAAATGCTCGCTTTAACCCGCTGCGGATAGCTGTTTTGCTGCGGATGGCTGGGCACCAAGCATCCACATCGCATATCACAAAGAGCTTCTTCAGTGCGTTTACATAGTCATCGAATGTAGGCTCTGTACACGATACCTCGCCCGATGCGGCCACGTCTGCCATCATCATCGACTTTTTGGCAAGCGTGGAGATATTCCGAGCATACGACCTCATAATCATCCGTGCCAAATTCTCGTCGCGTTGCACGCCATCCACCCTGCTGATATCCTCCGAGCATACCGTCTTTATATAGTTCCTCGCCACCAACAGCTTGGCACGGTCGGTCTTGATGTTCATGGTGCCCGGCCAGCCGCCTCTGCAAGCACTGAAGATTAGGCTTTCCACCGTCATATCCGACTCTACCCCGTCGATGTCAAGGTTGGGGTTGTCGAACAGCTCTCTCAATGAAATCCTTCCGTTCGACTCCTGCGACTCCCACAGACTCATCGGAATCATCTGCATCTTCGAAATCCTGCTGTTGCCCGAATGGCGGGTCTGTGATTTGTCCACCGTGTTCGAGCCTGTCAGTATAAACAGCCCCTTTTCCTGTCGTCTGTCAACTTCCGTCCTCACCGCGTCCCACAACACTGGCGCATCTTGCCATTCGTCTATCAGTCGTGGTGTTGCGCCTGTCAGTAAAAGCGATGGCTTTGCCGCTGCCGTAGCAAGAAATTCGTCCCGCACGTCAGGGTCTTGCAGCTTTATCACGCTTTGGGCCACCTGCTCTGCCGTTGTTGTCTTACCACACCATTTTGGTCCTTCTATCAGCACTGCTCCGAAGGCTTCCATGAGTTCTTCCAGCATCGCATCTGCAGTTCTTCTTAAATATGCCATATCAATGAGTATATCCTTTCAATCGGCAAAATTACATATGATTATTGATATTACCAAATTGTTTTTGATTTTTGTGGCATTTTATTTTGGTTTTTTGCGGTATTTTACTTGGGCTTTTTGTGGTATTTCGCTTTAGAGTTTTGCGCGAATATTTCCTAAAACTCGATCACTTTTACGGATTATTTTTTCAGTTGAACGGATATCACCGGAATTTGTGAACGGGTATCGACCAGAATACGCATAAATAATTAAATCCGCATAGCTCAATGAGTTATGCGGATAAACGAGCAGAATACAAAAGGAAAACCTGTTTTTCTTTTTGACACTTTTGTAAAATTGGGGTTGATTGCTTGTTTGTTTCACGGGAAAATCGTAACTTTGCGGCTACTATTTAACGAATCATGAAAAGAACGATATTTTCTATCTTGTTTGGTCACCGTGCTGAAAATCACCGACCCGATGAAGACTCCTGTAGGGCTACAATTGGGGCTAAGTTCAGAACAAGCTGGCCCCAGGTTGGACTCAAGTTCGTACCAAGCTCGTACCAAGCACCCCACAAGCACCCCACAAGTACCCCACAAGTACCCCACAAGTATTGCAGCTAATTGAGGTTATGGATGAAGAATATATGTCTGCATTTGATATTATGCAAAAAATAGGATTAGCTGATAGAAAGAACTTCAATCAGTTATATCTTATGCCAGCTCTTGCAGACTGCATAATAGAACGTAAATATCCTG
>CAVAIX010000244.1:0-2801 GCA_963588695.1 Bacteroidaceae bacterium
GGAGAAGGAGGACTGTGGTCTGCCGACGGCTGGGTGTGGCAGGGTGGGGTGGTGCGCCCTGGTCGTGGCGCGGCTCCTGATGTGCTGAAGATAGGCAATCGCTATCTTGTGGCTTACAGTGCCACGGGCGGTGGCCTCGGTGGCAGTCATCGTGGTGATGTGCTGACCATGTGGAATAAGACGCTCGACCCACAGTCGCCCGACTTCCAATATACAGAGCCAGTGGTGGTAGCCTCGTCGCTCGACGATGAAGACTGTGATGCTATTGATGCTGGACTGCTGCTCGACCCCACGACAGGACGGCTGTGGCTTAGTTATGGTACCTATTTTGGCTTCATCCGTTTGGTGGAACTTGACCCGCAGACGGGCAGGCGCATGGGAGGCAACGAAGCCGTTAATATCGCCATTGACTGCGAGGCCACCGACTTGATTTACCGCAACGGATGGTACTATCTCTTGGGAACACACGGCACGTGTTGCGACGGTCCCAACTCTACCTACAACATCGTGGTGGGGCGTTCGCGGAGCGTTACCGGACCTTATCTGGACAATGTCGGAAGAGATATGTTGCAGGGTGGGGGAAAGATGGTCATCGCTGCCAACAACCTCAAGACCGGCCCTGGCCATTTCGGACGCTTCGTCATGGAAGAGGGTGTAGAGAAGATGTCCTTCCATTATGAATCGGATTTCAGACAGGGAGGACGGAGCGTATTGGCCATCCGCCCGTTGGTGTGGAAAAACGACTGGCCTATGGCCGGCGACGAGTTTCATGAGGGCACTTACGAGATCGAATCGGAGCGCAGGGGCTATGCCTTGGAGCTGGCCGTAGATTTCGTGAGGATGCAGTGTGACATTGAACCGTTCTGGAAGAAACCTTCCCTTCCCTTGAAGAATATCGACCCCCAGTCACTGGAAGAGGTGGCGGCTGGATGGCCAGATGCGGAAGTGGCCGTGCGCATGAACGACTATATGTTCCGCCCTCACCAAAAATGGACAATCAGCATCGCTGAGGGGAAGGGCGGCTGTCTGGGTACTCCCTACTACAAAATAGGTATAGAAGGCACTACACGCTACCTGACAGCTACTGCTGAAGGTGACGTGGTGGCAAAAACGGAATACACAGGTGAAGATGCTCAACTGTGGCGCATCGACCAGTTGACCGACGGCACCTATCGCATCATGCCGAAGGCCGTGCCTGGCACGAATGAAAGGTTGGTCTTGGTGTCGCTCGGCGACTGCACACCAGGGTTGGCTCCCTTTGATTTCGACAGCGACAACTCTAAGTGGAATTTTAGACAACCGTGACAGCATGTTGTATAAAAAAACAATAGACAAGAAAGATACTGATGAAAGAAAAGAAAACTCTTATCCTCGGCCTTTTGCTGGCCATGCAGAGCGTAGCCTTTGCTCAGAACCCTATCGTACAGACCCCATCGACGAACCAACAACAAGGAGACTGGTTCTCCAATCCTGTGGTGTGGGCCGATGTGCCAGACGTGGATGTCATTCGCGTGGGCGACAACTTTTATATGGTGAGCACCACGATGCACCTGATGCCTGGTGCACCGATCATGAAGTCGAAAGACCTCGTGAACTGGGAGACCGTGAACTATATCTTCCCCAAGCTCACCGACTCGCCTAAGTACGACATGAAGGAGGGAACGGCTTACGGGCGCGGCCAGTGGGCCACCTCCCTGCAATATCACCGGAGGAAGTTTTACGCGCTCTTCGCACCTAACGATAGTCCAGGAGGAGATACCTACCTCTGCACCGCCGACGACATCGAGGGACAGTGGACGGTGCACAGCCGTATGCGCCATTTCCATGATGCCGCACTCTTCTTCGATGATGACGACCGGGCGTATGTGTTCTACGGCACAGGCGAGATGGTGCAACTCAACAGCGACCTGACCGACGTAGTGCCGGACAGCCATCGTCAACTCTTCGAACGCGATGCCGACGAGAAGGGACTGTTGGAAGGCTCGCGCGTCGTCAAGCGCAACGGGAAATACTATCTGCTGATGATTTCCTGGACGGAGGGACATCCTCGCCGCGAGGTCTGCTATCGTGCTGACAGCATCACGGGGCCTTGGGAGAAAAAGGTGATTCTCGAAACCGAGTTCCAGGGATTCAACGGGGTGGGGCAGGGAACGATTGTGGACGCCCCCGACGGCCGTTGGTACGGCATCATCTTCCAAGACCGGGGCGGCGTGGGGCGCGTGCTCACCCTCGAACCGTGCACCTGGAAGGACGGCTGGCCAATGTTAGGCGACACCAGCGGCAACATCCCACAGCAGATGCAGAAGCCCGTGTTAGGCTACAGTGGCAAGGGCTTGGTCTACAGCGATGCGTTCGATGCGGACAAGCTCGACCTGCAATGGCAGTGGAACCACAATCCTGTGGATGAGGCTTGGTCGCTGACTGAGCGCAAGGGTTGGCTCCGACTCAAGACCTCGCGCGTCGTTCCTCACCTCTTCCTCGCTCCGAACACGATCAGTACGCGCACGGAAGGTCCGCTCTGTGAGGCGGTGGTCAAGATGGACGTGAGGCGGATGGAGGATGGCGATGTGGCTGGGCTGTCTGCGTTTCAAGGCGACGCAGCACTGCTGTCCGTCGTGAAGGAGGGCAAGAAGACCTATATCGTGGGCAGCAAGGAGAGTGTCTCGCTGACCGAACGGGAGAAGGCCGTGACGGCGGTGAAGCGCGAGGAGGTGTTCCGTCAGCCGTTGAAGACGGCTGTCGTGTACTTGAAAATGTCCTGCGACTTCCGTCTCCACAAAGACCTCGCCACCCTGTCGTAC
>CAVAIX010000245.1:0-2775 GCA_963588695.1 Bacteroidaceae bacterium
GCTCCAGCCTTGTCGAAGGGCTGGTACTTTCTGACGTAATAGTCGATTTCTTCGTCCGAGAGCGACTTGAAGGTCACTTCAGTGGTGACGGAGAAAGCATCGCGTTGTTGCTGGGTGGTCAGGCAGACGCCAGTTGTCACCTGATGCGTCTTTCCGCTCAACTTGTGCAGCATCTCGCAGGCTTCCTGTTCGTTGGCAGGCTTGCCCAAGACTTCCTGTCCCACAACGACCACGGTGTCTGCCGTGATGAGTAGCTCGTCAACACCCAAAGTCGGCAGGTAGGCTTCCGCTTTCTTTTGGGAGATGAAGCCTGCCACTTGTTCCACAGGGAGTGTTGACGGGTAGCTCTCGTCAATGTCGGGAAGAACGCGCACCTCGAAGTCTACGTCAATGCCTTTCAGCAGTTCGCGCCGTCGTGGCGAGTTGCTTGCAAGGATTATTTTATAGTTGCTTTTTACCATCCGAATGCTTTTTCGTTTTTCAGCCATTTGCCTTGGGCTTTCAGCACCTGTTCGAGCACGTCTCTGCCGCATCCGTAGCCTCCGCTCTTGTCGCTGACATAGCGGCATACAGCTTTCACCTCCGGACAGGCATCGTGAGGACAAGCGGGACAGCCCACCACGTGCAGCACTTCCAAGTCTGGAATATCGTCGCCCATGAACATCACCTCCGCATCGGTCAGTCCATATCGCTCTTTGAACGCCCTGTACACTTCAATCTTTACCGATGCACCGAGATGGATGTCGGTCATTCCCAGTCCTTCGTAGCGTTTGCGCACAGACTCTATCTGACAGCCAGAAATGATGGCGACACGCAGTCCCATTTTAACAGCCAACTGAATGGCGTAGCCGTCTTTGATGTTGACCGTGCGCAGTGGCGTCCCGTCTGCTCCAAGCGAAATGGTTTCGGCAGAGAGTACGCCGTCGAGGTCGAAGATGACAGCCCGTATTTTCTGTAAGTCGTAGTTTATCATTGGCGTTGTTGCAGTCAGAACTTGTTGAGATGTACATTTTCCCACTTGAGGCGTTCTTCGTTCTGCGGTTTGCGCTCGTCGGCCTTGTGTCCGACAGCTAAGATGCACAGGCAGTGGAGGTTTTCCGGAATGCCAAGCACCCCTTGTATGACCGTGTCAGCGCTCGTTCCGTCGGTCAGTCCCCTACCCTTCATCTGCGCCCAACAGGAGCCAAGCCCCAGTTCTTCCGCCTGATACTGCATGGAAATGGCGGCAATGGAGCCGTCTTCCACCCAGCAGTCGTTCTGCATCGGGTCTCCTAACACGACGATGGCTAAGGCGGCATCTTTAATGAATTGTCCACCTAAATCCTTGGCGTCGGCCAGTTTCTCTAAGTCGGTTTTGTCGTCGACAACCACGAACTGCCAAGCGCGCTGCCCTTTAGAGGTCGGCGACATCAGTCCTGCACGCAGGATGGCCTTGACATCGTCGCCGTCCACTTCCTGTCCTGTGAACTTCCGGTGAGAGCGGCGCATCTGCACCAAATCCTTGAAATCCATGAGCAATGTTACATTTTGGTAAGCGTTAATCAGATACTCAGTTCGTCAAGTACCTTTATCAGTCCTTTGTTCAGCGGTTTGTCGCTGCGGATGGCTTCGCTGAATGGTACAAAGACTATCTCGTTGTTGCGCACGCCTATCATCACGTTGCGTTGTCCCTGCATCAGTGCTTTGATGGCTCCAACACCCGTGCGCGAAGCCAATATGCGGTCGTGGGCAGACGGACTACCTCCGCGCTGCAGGTGGCCAAGGATGGACACGCGCACGTCGAACTCAGGGAATTCCTTTTTCACGCGATCTGCATAGTAGAGTGCGCCACACTTCGGACTTTCTGACACGATGACGATGCACGATTTCTTGGACTTGCGGATGCCGCGCTCCATGAAGCGTGCCAACTGGTCAACGTCGGTCGACTCCTCGGGAATGATGGCTGCCTCAGCTCCGCAGGCAATGGCCGAGTTTTGTGCCAAGAAGCCCGCGTCGCGCCCCATCACTTCGATGAAGAAGATGCGTTCGTGAGAGTTTGCCGTGTCGCGGATGCGGTCCACACACTCCATGATGGTGTTCATGGTGGTGTCGTAGCCGATGGTTGAGTCCGTACCATAGAGGTCGTTGTCGATAGTGCCTGGCAGTCCCACCACGGGGAAGTCGTATTCCATGGCGAAGTTACGCGCGCCAGTGAGCGAGCCGTTGCCGCCGATAACTACGAGGGCATCTATCTCCTCCTTGACGCAGGTGTCGTAAGCCTTCTGCATTCCTTCGGGCGTCATGAACTCCTTGGAGCGTGCCGTTTTTAGAATGGTGCCGCCGCGCGTGATAATGCCGCTGACATCCTCCGTGGTAAATGTTTTCACCTCTCCCTTGATGAGTCCGTCATAGCCACGATAGATACCTTTCACGTTCAGTCCATTGCAGATACCCGACCGTGTGACGGCACGAATGGCCGCATTCATACCTGGAGCGTCTCCTCCCGAGGTAAGGATTCCTATGGTTTTAACCTTCGACATAATTGTGTGATGTTTTGTTTATAATAATGTGTGTGTTTAGATCAGATTGAGTTCCGCCCAGAGCACGGCCAGTCCGAGCAACCAGCCCACGGCAACCTTGGTGGTCATGTTGCGCAGGTACCAGCCCAAGCGCACGTGTTCCATCCTCATGAGAGCCACGCCGCTGAAAGAGCCGACGCACAGCAGGCATCCGCCCACGGCGGTAGAGAACGCCATAATCATCCAGTAGGCACCGTTCACGGCCGTCTCTCCGCTC
>CAVAIX010000246.1:0-2765 GCA_963588695.1 Bacteroidaceae bacterium
GTGCTCGGTCTCTACGACTATATCCCCACCATCTCCCAAGGTGACTATATGGGACAAAAGACCTTCTATCAGGGCAGTTTAGCCTCTAAGGACAAGACGTGGGAAACCATTTCCACCACCAATATTGGTGTGGACCTCGGCTTCCTCAACAACCGACTGACGGCCACATTCGACTACTACTGGAAGTACAACAATGATATGCTGTCCTCTCTGCAACTGCCCCACACCATTGGCATTGGTGTGCCGAAGGTCAACGTGGGCAAACTGAAGACGTGGGGCTGGGACTTCGAACTGGCCTGGCGCGACAAAATTAAAGACTTCAGTTACCAGATTGCCTTCAACCTCTCTGACAGCCAGAACAAGCTGGTGTCGTACGACGGAGCGAGTGTCGTCACAGCGGGCAATGTCTCGCTGCTTGAGGGCTACGAGATGAACACCATCTGGGGCTACAAGACCGACGGCTACTGGTCGAGTCGCGAGGAGTATTTAGCCTACAAGGAAGCCCACCCCGGCTATCAGAGCTTCAACGACGGAAAGGTGGCTGGTGGCGACGTGAAATACGTGGCGCAGGGCACTCCTGACCACACTATCGGACAGGGCAGCGGCACGAAGGAAGACCACGGCGATCTGGTCTATCTCGGCAACTCTAACGCACGCTACCTCTACGGACTCACCCTCTCGGGACAGTGGAAGGGCTTCGACTTCTCCGTGATGTTCCAGGGCGTAGGCAAGCGTAAGATTCTGATAGCAGCAGACGTTCTTGCACCCTTCAAGAACACTTATCAGATGCCTTGGACCATTCACCGCGACTACTGGACGGAAGACAATCAAGACGCAGCATGGCCACGCCTCTTCGTGTCCAACGACTTCAACTACAAACCGTCAGACAAATGGCTGCAGGATGCTTCTTACCTCCGCTTGAAGAACGTCACCATCGGCTATACGATTCCAGGCATCAAGAAATATGTAGACACGGTGCGCGTCTATGTGACGGGCAACGACCTCTGGGAACACACCGACCTTCTAAAGGTCTATGACCCTGAGTCAAGTAACGGCGTAGGCCGCAACTATTATCCCTTCTTCCGCACGTGGGCGTGTGGCGTCAATGTAACATTCTAAAGGAGACTACGCAATATGAAAAAGATATATTTGTTTGCAACCATAGCCCTCGGAACACTGGGCTTGGCAGGGTGCGAGTTGGACAGACAACCCGAGACCACCTTGTCTGATACAAACTTCTGGAAGTCGGAGAGCGACTTCCGAGGCGCTTGCAACCGCTTCTACACCGACTTGGACGGTTTCTGGCACGACTATCGTGCTGACGACCTGACCAGTGGTGGGGCTAATGATGTGTCAAGCGGAAACTGGACGGTTCCAGCCACTTCTACTGACTGGACCGACCCCTACACCAGAATCGGTAAATGCAACAACGCCATTGAGAAAATCAGCAGTTCGACACAGACTGACGCGATCAAGAACCGCTGGATAGCCGAGGCTCGTTTCTTCCGTGCCCACCAGTATTTCGAGTTGGTGAAGAAATACGGTGATGTACCACTGATACTCAAGGCTTTTGACACAACCAACGACCCAGAAATCAAGAAGGCACGTACACCGCGCGAGGAGGTTATCCAGCAGTGCTACGCAGACTTGGACTTCGCCTTCGAGAACCTGCCCGACATTGACAAGGTGGCCGACGCTTCCAACTGGGGACGCGTCTCCAAGTCGGCAGCCTTGGGCTTGCTCACTCGCATAGGACTCTATGAGGGCACTTTCTCCAAATACCACAACTTAGGCAGCGACTGGAAGGCTCACCTGCAGAAGAGTATCAGTGCGGCAGAAGAGATGATTCGGGAAGGCAAGCACAGCCTGTATCCCGATTTCCAGAAGTTGTTCTACTTCGACGGGGAAGGTCGACAGAACCGGGAGAATGTCTTCGTGAAAATCTACGGACCAAACGACGCAGGAACCATCACACACGGCAACTCTCGCCAGTTGGAGAACACAGCATCCGTCACCCGGAGCACAGTAGACCAGTTCCTGTATACCGATGGTCTTCCTCGCGAGAAGAGTCCCTTAGCCGTCAAAGACGAAACGAGCTATGACGATGCGTTCCTGAACCGCGACCCGCGACTGGCAATGACCTTATATAAAATAGGAGAAGAGGCCTACAAGGGTGCTTTCATTCCTTTTGCCTACCACAAGGGCTATTCCATCAAGAAGGGATTCATGCTCGACCAGTGGCAAACCAACTCCAAGGAAACGGTTGACAAGATGATTATCCGCTATGCAGAAGTGCTGCTCTCTTATGCCGAGGCTCTCTACGAGTTGAACGGCTCTATCACCGACAGCCAACTCGACCTTACGGTGAATGCGGTGCGCCAACGTTCGGGAATGACTGCGCGACTGACCAACGACTTTGCCACAGCCAACGGACTGAATATCCGAGACGAGATACGCCGAGAGCGACTGGTGGAGTTCATCGACGAGAATATCCGTTATAGTGACATCATCCGCTGGAAAACGGCTGAAAATGTGCTCCCCAAAGCCGTGGTCGGTGCAAAATTCATTGACTCGGAAACCACAACGAAACGCGCGGAGTTCGAGAGATTCTTAACCGACGAGAACGGCAAGCTCAACGGCAAACAGGCGTACGATGCCAAGGACTTCTATGTGATAGAACAGGCTGACAGTCGCAAGTTCGACCCCGAGAAAGACTACCTCTACCCCATCCCAACGTATGAGATTGCTACCAGCGACGGTAACGT
>CAVAIX010000247.1:0-2746 GCA_963588695.1 Bacteroidaceae bacterium
CGGTAGAGCAGAAGAACACCGTTAGCGACTATTTTCCTGTGGAGCAGGAATATGGTTATTCGGTATTCTCCACCGTCTTCCATGTGGAGTGGAACAATAAGAAACTGAACATCATCGACTGCCCGGGTTCCGACGACTTCGTGGGTGGAGCCATCACCGCCCTCAACGTTACGGATCAGGCCGTGATTCTTATCAACGGACAGTACGGCCCTGAGGTGGGCACGCAGAATGCCTTCCGTTACACTGAGAAATTGGGCAAACCCGTCATCTTCCTCGTCAACCAGTTGGATCGCGAACACTGCGATTTCGACACACTGTTGGCCAATATGAAGGAAATCTATGGTGACAAGTGCGTGCCCGTCCAATATCCCATCGCCACTGGTCCTGGCTTCAATGCCGTGATAGACGTGTTGCTGATGAAGAAATACTCGTGGAAGCCCGAAGGCGGTGTGCCCATTATCGAAGACGTTCCTGCCGAAGAATTGGAGAAGGCCAAGGAGCTGCGCGCCGCTTTGGTGGAGGCTGCCGCCGCCAATGACGATTCGCTGATGGAGAAATTCTTCGAGAGCGAGACGCTGACCGAGGACGAGATGCGCGAAGGCATCCGCAAGGGACTCGTCACCCGCTCCATCTTCCCTGTGTTCTGCGTCTGCGCAGGTAAGGACATGGGTGTGCGTCGCCTGATGGAATTCCTCGGCAACGTGGTGCCCTTTGTTAGTGAGATGCCCAAGTTGCACAACACGCGCGGCGAAGAAATTACGCCCGATGCTGCAGGTCCCACCTCCATCTATTTCTTCAAGACAGGTATGGAACCCCACATCGGCGAGGTGTCTTATTTCAAGGTGATGAGTGGTACGCTGAAGACTGGTGCCGACCTGCAGAATGCAGACCGTGGCTCGAAGGAACGCATGGCGCAGATTTACGCCTGTGCTGGTGCTAACCGCATCGCTGTTGACGAACTGCAGGCTGGAGACATCGGCTGCACTGTCAAACTGAAGGATGTGAAGACGGGCAATACACTGAACGACAAAGACTGTGACAACCGCTTCGACTTTATCAAATATCCTAACCCCAAGTATTCGCGTGCCGTGAAGGCTGTCAATGAGGCCGAGACGGAGAAGATGATGGCTGCCCTGACCAAGATGCGGCAGGAAGACCCCACGTGGGTGGTGGAACAGTCGAAGGAGTTGCGCCAGATTATCGTGCGCGGGCAGGGTGAGTTCCACCTGCGTACACTGAAATGGCGCATGGAGAACAACGAGAAGATACAGATAGAATATATGGAGCCGAAGATTCCTTATCGCGAGACCATCACCAAGGCTGCACGTGCCGACTATCGTCACAAGAAGCAGTCTGGCGGTGCTGGACAGTTTGGTGAGGTGCATCTGATCGTGGAACCCTATGCCGACGGAATGCCCGACCCGACGGTCTTCAAGTTCGGTGGACAGGAAATCCGTATCAATGTCAAGAACCAAGAGGTCATCGACTTGGAATGGGGCGGAAAACTCGTGTTCATCAACTCTGTGGTGGGTGGTGCCATCGATGCTCGCTTTATGCCTGCCATTCTTAAAGGTGTGATGGAGCGTATGGAACGCGGACCGCTGACAGGCTCGTACGCTCGTGACGTGCGTGTCATCGTCTACGACGGTAAGATGCACCCCGTGGACTCCAATGAACTCTCGTTCATGCTCGCTGCACGCAACGCCTTCTCGGCAGCCTTCCGCGAGGCAGGACCAAAGGTGCTGGAGCCGATCTATGACTTGGAGGTCTATGTGCCTTCAGACTACATGGGTGACGTGATGAGCGACCTTCAGGGACGGCGTGCCCTCATCATGGGTATGGACAGCGAGGCTGGCTACCAGAAGCTCTCTGCCAAGATTCCGCTGAAGGAGTTGAGCAACTACTCCATCGCCCTCAGCTCCATCACGGGCGGACGCGCCTCGTTCACCACGAAGTTTGCTTCCTATGAACTCGTGCCCAACGACATCCAGCAGCAGCTCGTTCAGCAGCACGAGGCCGAAAGTAAAGAAGAAGACTAATAATTTTTTCCTCTTTCATAATTGAAGTTTTACTCACTGATCCGGCGGACGAAACCCTGTGAAGGGCTGTCCGCCGGTTTTTGTGCATTATTGCATTTTCTCTGGCCGGTGTTTGTGCTCCCCATATCAAGCGCCGTTATCTGTCGATACTCTGGTCGGTGTCCTGCAGATTATCGCGAAGAAGAATATTTTGAATGTGCGCCAAAAGTGCTTTGGTGGATGCTGCGATGACCTCCTTGCTGGGTATTGCCCCGTATGAGAGTGCACCAACCTCTGTTTGGTAGAGAGGAGAAATCTTCTGCCAAAGTTCGTCGAAGCCAGTAAACAGGATGGAAGTACGGAGGTCCGCCTCTCGCCACAATGGTGGATGGTCAAACACCCGTTTGTCATGGGCAATCACGTCAAGCAAGTCCTGAGGGAAAGCAGTCTTCAGATATAGTTTGCACTCGTCGTTCTGTGTCAGATAGTGCAAATCGTAGAAATGGCGCACTTTGGAAGAAAGCCCCTGTACGGCATCGTCCTCAAAGGAAAAGCGAAGCAGAGATACTACTTTCTCACAAAGGGTGCGGCGTCTGTCAAGCACATTGAGTGTAAACGGCTCCATATCAAACTCGGCAATTAGGCGATGCGTACCTTGTTGCCTCATCATGTCGGCCATAAACGTATTGACCGATTTCCTTACGTATGGATAGGGGTTGCCATAGGTG
>CAVAIX010000248.1:0-2745 GCA_963588695.1 Bacteroidaceae bacterium
TCAGTGGAGCAACGAAGGAGGGTGTTGGCGTGTTCTATCTCCCCTTGGCCACGGGCAGCTACACGAACGTGAGGGTGGTGCTGGCTTACGGAGACAACAAGACGCTGACCTACAATTACGGTTCGCTCACCGTCAAACGCGCTGAGGTGACGGCCATCAGTTTTGCCAATGTGCCCGACTATAGCAGCGGTATCGCATTGGGAGACATCATGCTCTCCGATGGTTCTATCGTGAAGGCGGACAACTATACGACAGCGAGTGGAACAGCCATCGGCATCGTCGCCTACCTCTATCAGTCTGATGACACTCGTACCAACAAGGCTGGAACGCACAGATTGGTGATGGCACTGAAGAATGTAACAGACAATAAAGTGAAATGGCGTAGTGCTAATACTCAGTGCAACAGTGAGACTGTAGGAACAATCTATGTGGCTTACAACACCGCTTCCAACGGCTTGGTCCTCACCAATTACGTCATTAACACTGCCTCTGACCTAACTCAATTCCCAGCCTTCAACGCTGTGAAAGCCTACCGCGAAGCCACTGCGACTAAAGCCCCTATGAACTATACCACTGACTGGTACATCCCGAGCATGGGCGAGTGGCTTGACATCATCAGTACGAAAGGCATTGGCGGACAGGATGTTTCCAGCATCCTAAACGATACCAATACATGGTCTCATAACAATCGCAGGAACGTTGGCAGCGGATTACAGGCCACGAGCAATTTCAACACATACTTGAAAAAAGCTGGCTCTTATACGGCATTCAGCGGAAGTGCCTATTGGTCGTCTACGGAATCAGCAAACGATTCGGGGTGTGTCGGTGCAGTATACTTCCCTGGTAACGAATCGGTATATATCACCACGTTTGGTATGACGGAAGATTACGGGGGGAGTGTTAACCATTACGCCCGTTGCATCCTCGCCTTCTGACGGGTTTACTTGACATTTGTTATTTAGAGCAGTCCTGCCTCTACCATCAGCACTACGCGCTCGGCAGAGAAAAAATTTTCTCTCGGCAGAGAAAAAATGGGGCATCCAAAAAGATTTTAGTCTTTTAGACAACTTACTGGAACTACCCATACGCCGTCCTCGCGTTGGTAGGCGTACGAACCGATGCCAATCAGTACCACCATGAACGAAGGTGTCTTCATCTTGGAGATGTCTATCTTTGAGGCCAGTTCCTTGAGTGAGGAAGCGCCTTCTTCTATCAGGTTATCTCCACCCAGTTTGATTTCGACGAGGCCGTAAGCTCCGTTTCTAAGGTGTACCACCGCATCACATTCCAATCCGTTCTTGTCCCGATAGTGATATACGGTTCCTCCGAGCGCATCTGCATAGACACGTAAGTCCCTCACACACAGCGTCTCAAAGAGTAAACCGAAAGTCTCCAGATCGTTGATAAGCCCTTTTGGGCCAACCCCCAAGGCGGCCACAGCGATGGACGGGTCGACAAAATATCGGGTCGAGGAGGTGCGGATAGCTGTCTTGGAGCGCAGGTTCGGATTCCAGGCGGGCATATCTTCTATGACAAAGATTTTTTCTAAGGCTCTGATATAAGAACCTATCGTATCGTCGTCCAGACTCATGGCATCATTGGCCTTCACGTCTTCCTTTATCTTGCTGATGGAAGTTTGCGAACCTTGGAAACGGGCATACGAGCGCATCAGCCGTTTGGTGCGTTCCGCATCCCTGGAAACGTCGTCAACTCTGGATATGTCAATGTTTACAACGGCATCGTAGTAGTCGAACGCACGTTCAAGAGCGATGTTCTTCTGTTGCAGCGTTGCTTTAGGCCATCCCCCTCTACATACCAGATAGGCTATGTCGTCAATATTTTTTTCTTCACACATACTCACCGAAGCCTTCCCTTCAAACAGGTCGTTAAGGCTGACAGAGCCTTGCGAGTCTCCCGATTCCCATAGGCTCATCGGGCGCATCTTGATTCTGGCAAAGCGCCCCGTTCCACTGTGCCATATCTCATCCGTCTTGCCTGGTACGGCAGAACCCGTCAAGATAAATTGTCCTTCGTCGTCTCGATGGTCCACCTCAAACCGGATGGTGTCCCATAGGCTTGGTGTTAACTGCCACTCGTCTATGAGTCTCGGTGTCTCGCCTTCCAGCAGACTTTGGGGACTCATCTTAGCCAGTTGCATATACATGCCGCTCTTCTTGGGGTCGTTCATATAGATGATGCTTTTGGCTTTCATCTCGGCAGTGGTCGTTTTTCCGCACCATTTTGGTCCTTCTATCAAGACGGCTCCAATGCCTTTGAGCTTCCTTTCGAGGATGTAGTCTACAATCCTTTTTCTGTATTGCTTCATGTCCTTTTCTTGTTTTGACGGCAAAGGTAGTGCAAATATCTGGAAATCACAAACTTTTCAAGTGCTTTTAACACTTCGTTCGGTAATTTGGCTGTATTCTGTTCGGTAATTTGGCTGTATTCTGTTCGGTAATTTGGCTGTATTCTGTTCGGTAATTTGGCTGTATTCTGTTCGGTAATTTGGCTGTATTCTGTTCGGTAATTTGGCCGAAATTGTTTGAGCATCTCCGAGCGAAATGCGAAAGAAAAATCACCTAATTAACTTTATTTAACTGGGGCGAGATTCTGTAACTTCTCGACACTCCACCATCTCTGTGCCATGATAGATGACCACGAGCTTGTGGAGTGTTGTTGTCTTCACTGACTCGCGGACGATGTCGCTGTCAGCGTAGCGGCAGATTTGGGCGGAGGCTTCCTCAT
>CAVAIX010000249.1:0-2708 GCA_963588695.1 Bacteroidaceae bacterium
GAGTAATCCAGACGGTAAAGCAAAGGATAAAAACAGGGGAGCATCCGCAAGGGTGTTCCCCTGTCTTTTAGGACTGTTTCCTGTTCGGGTTATCACTTCGCCAAGATAGGACTCGTAGTAGTTCGTCAGTATGCAGCAATAATAGTCTCCACTATCTCGCGTGAACAGGATCAGCATGCGCACCCTTTTGATGTGTATGTCATTAGCTTCTGGGTTTGTGAATATGCACTCCAGTGTGTTCTGCTGATGAAAGGGTACGTTTACATGACGTTGCCACAGAAGTAGGTACACGATAGGCCATCAACAATCTCGCTATACCGAAACCGTATAAAGAGCATCGAAGTCCAGGCTCTTTGTCTATAATAGGACCTACGAAACAGAAAAAATGCTCTCTTAAATGAAAGTTTGTGATAAAGAACACGAGTAACGAAAAAATAGAAGGAGCCGTTCGTGAACTTGAGCCTACCTATCCTGTAGTAGCTATACGCGCACGCGCGCCCCTGACCGCGGATTTTCAGGAGGTGAACCTCTCGGTGCGATGAGGTACTACCTCACAAAATTACACGCTCCGATGTTGGCGGTTTCGCAGATTATTCGTAACTTAGCGGCGTAAAACATAAAAGTAAGTAAGGTTATGGCAGAACTCGTCAATGTATATCCCGTCGGAATACAGACCTTCGAGAAGATTCGGGAGGGTAACTACCTCTATGTGGACAAGACCAAATACATCGTGGATTTCCGCAAGAAACAGATGAGCTATGTCTTTCTGAGCCGCCCGAGGCGGTTCGGCAAGTCGCTGTTTGCCTCCACCCTGCAAGCCTATTTCGAGGGGCGTAAGGAACTCTTCGAAGGCTTGGCCATCGCTGACTACGAGCAGGAGTGGGTGAAGCACCCCGTCCTACACTTCGACATGAGCGGTGCCAAGCACTTCAATGCGGATGAACTGAAACATTACCTCCACCTGCAATTATACAATTATGAGACCATATACGGCAGGAACGAGGAAGAGGTGAACGAAAACGAGCGTCTGGAAGGTCTCGTCAAACGTGCCAACGCACAGACAGGACAAAAAACGGTGGTCATCATCGATGAATATGACGCACCATTGCTCGACGTGGTACATGAAACAGAGAATCTGGCAACGTTGCGCCGCATCATGCAGAATTTTTATAGTCCTCTGAAAAAGCTGGACCCCTACTTAGAGTTCACCTTCTTGACCGGCATCACCAAGTTTTCACAGCTCAGCACCTTCAGCGAGCTGAACAACTTGGAAAACATCAGCATGTTCGACCAGTATTCCGCTATCTGCGGCATCAGCTTGACAGAGCTGACCACCGTGATGCAGCCCGACGTAGAAGGACTGGGCAAGGCACTCGGTTTGTCGTATGAGCAGTGTCTGGAGGAATTGCGCCGCTATTATGACGGCTACCATTTCAGCAAGCACTCGGAGGATGTGTTTAATCCGTTCAGTCTGATAAGAGCCTTAAACGGAAAGAAAATAGGGTCTTATTGGTTCAGCTCTGGCACACCGAGCTACCTCATCAAAACACTGAAGAAATATCATGTCAATGTACTCGACGTGGAGAATAACAGTTGCGACGTGGATGATTTCGATGTGTCGCCCGAACAGATGACCTCCGCACTGCCACTGCTGTATCAGAGCGGTTACCTTACCATCAAAAAATACAACCCAATACTGAAACGCTACGCCTTGGGCTATCCTAACCGTGAGGTCAAGATTGGTATGCTGAAGAGTCTCGCCCCCAACTACCTTTCGCCTGTGTCCATTGACAACAGCAGCTTAGTGGGCGATTTTCTGGAAAAACTCTACGATGGCAACTTAGAAGGGGCGATGACGCGACTGAAAGCCTACCTTGCCAGCATCTCCAACCGCCTGTCAAACAAGAACGAGCGCGACTTCCAAACCGTGTTCTACCTCATCTTCAACCTTATGGGTGCCTACATCACGGTGGAGGAAGACAGTGCCGTAGGCCGTGCCGATGCCGTGCTTCACATGCCCGACACTATCTACGTCTTCGAACTGAAATATGACGGCTCAGCCGAGGAGGCTCTCCGCCAGATTGACGACAAGGGTTACCTCATCCCCTATTCCGCAGACGGCAAACGACTGGTGAAAGTCGGTGTCAACTACGACAGCCAGCAGCGCACCATCGGCGACTGGATTATCCAGGAATAGTCATTTCTGTCTGCAAAACGTGGAAGCCACCAAACTCAACCGATTTATCGAGCAATCTCAATGAATCAAATGATCCAGATCGATCGATCGTTTGATCTGGATCGATTGATTGTTTGATCTGGATCGATTGATCGTTTGAGCCTGGTCAAGAAAATAGCCCCCGAAGAATCCTAAAAAAATCTTGTCAAGTATGTCGTTATTTTCTCCTGGGTAGAGGGATGTGGTAAAAAGGGGACAAAAAACGGGGTCTCGACTAAATCGATCCATTTTCCTAGGAAAAACGATTGATTTTCCTAGGAAAATCAATCGGTTGTGCTTAGAGGACAAATCGGAGGTCGTTAGAAGACTGCGGCAATTTTTCTGATTTTTTTCAACTTTTTCACGAACGTCTCGTTACGTTCTGCCATCAGCATATCATACTCGCTCTGCATGGCAAGCAGCGGAGCGGGTTCAATACCAAGGGCCGCACAGAGCAACATGGCCAGTTCTGTGTTCAGCGCACGTTTCCCAT
>CAVAIX010000250.1:0-2693 GCA_963588695.1 Bacteroidaceae bacterium
AAAAGTTCCCCTAGAAAAATGTAGGGAAACCCAAAAAGTTCCCCTAGAAAAATGTGGAAATTGCTTGGAAGTTCCCCAAGAAAAGTGTAACTTTGCACCCAAACATTGAACGAAACCAACATGGAACGAACTGTCTATCAGCAACTAAAACAGTGGAAAGACGCTCCCATCCGCAAACCGTTGATATTGGAAGGAGCCAGGCAGGTGGGGAAAACCTATCTTCTCAAGGAGTTTGGCCGACGGGAATACGACAATCTTGTCTACATCAACTGCGACAATAACGACAAAATCAGTGGCCTGTTTTCAGACTATGATGTCGCGCGTATTATTCGAGGACTCAGCGCCCTTTCTGGAGAAAGCATCCTACCGGGAAAGACGCTGATCGTCCTTGACGAGATACAGGAAATCGACAAAGGGCTCGCCTCCTTGAAATATTTTTATGAGAATGCTCCCAAATACCATGTGGCAGTGGCAGGCTCTCTGCTGGGCATTACCCTCCACGAAGGTACATCGTTCCCCGTAGGGAAAGTGGACATGCTGTACCTGTACCCCATGGACTTTGAAGAATTCCTTCTTGCCATGGGAAAGGAGAAGCTGGTGGAGATCATGCGTGAAAAGGACTGGAAGACCCTGACCGCCCTTCAACCACTCTGCGAGGAACTGCTGCGCCAGTATTACTTCACGGGAGGAATGCCGGAAGCAGTGGCCACATACGTGCAAACACAGGACATTTGGGCGGTGAGGGACATTCAAGAAAAGATTATCAAGGCTTACAGGAATGACATTTCTAAACACGCGCCTGCCAACCAAGTGCCGCGCATCAATATGGTATGGAAGTCCATCCCGTCCCAACTGGCACGGGACAATAAGAAATTCCTCTATGGGGCAGTCAAGAAGGGCGCGCGGGCTAACGACTATGAAATCGCCATACAATGGCTCATTGACGCAGGACTCGTCCATAAGGTTTCACGCATCAAGAAGGCGGCAGTCCCCCTGTCGTTCTACGAAGATCTTTCAGCCTTCAAACTGTACGTGCTGGATTGCGGACTGCTGGGCGCTATGTCTCAAACGCCGCCAGACCAGATACTCATTGCCAACAACATCTTCGGGGAATACAAGGGTGCTTTCAGTGAGAATTTTGTGCTCCAGCAACTGCTCAACATCCCACACACCTACCTCTATTACTACAGCAATGCGAACTCTACCATGGAGATAGACTTTGTGATACAGCATGAAGCCACCATCATCCCCGTCGAAGTGAAGGCGGAAGAAAACCTAAGGGCAAAATCCTTGCATCAATACATACAGGACAACCCCGGCCTTCACGGCATCCGCTTCTCGATGTCGCCCTATCGAGAGCAAGAGTGGCTGACGAACTTCCCCCTCTACGCCGTGAAATACGCCCTCCAGTAATGGAAACCGCATAGCGGTCAAATGGTCAAAGCGGTCAAAGTCATTTAGGAATAAGAGAAGGCGCAACAGCTATGGTTGCGCCTTCCGTAGTTATCCCGATTTTCTTCCAACAACTAATAGCCAGGGTTCTGGACGAGTTGGTCGTTCTTTTGGATTTCGTCCAAATAGATGGGCATTAGGTACGACTTGTTGTCCCAGCTGCGCTTCTGCACGCTCTCAACGACGGTGTAGGTCGGCTCTGTCTTGCCGTACGGATAGCGGATGTCAATGCCCTGTACGTCCTTGATGACCTCGGGAGCTATCATCCAGCGGCGGATGTCGAAATAGCGCTGTTGCTCGTAGCACAGCTCTATCTGTCGCTCATGGCGGTAGCGTTCCTTCAAGGCATTGCCGCTTTCTGTGATGTCGGGCATTCCAGCACGCTTACGAATCATGTTGATGTATTGGCGCGCCTCAGCATCCTCGCCCAGCTCGATGCAACATTCGGCATAATTCAGCAGCACCTCCGCATAGCGCATTTCGCGGAAGGGCCAGTTCTGGAACTCAAACTGATGGTCTACGCTGGGGTCGATGAATTTGCGCATATAGTAGCCTGTATAGGTGCCGTTCCAGTCGTCGACACCCTGTCGCGTATCAATGCCTGGCGAGTAGGAACCATCAGCCTGCTCGTAGTAGCCCGTCTGCACGTTGCCCAACGGGTCGCGGCCAATCACGTCGTCTGGACGCTCGCGCCAGTGCGCACCGTCGTAGAGGATGTCGGCATAGAAACGGGGTTCGCGGTTTGCATAGGGGTGTTGTTTGTGTTCTGGGTTGTTCCAGTCGAACTTCGTACCGTCGCTCATCTCGAAAGCATCGACCAGTTGTCCCGAAGGCACGTTGCCGCCCCACCCGTGAAAGCCGTTCGGCGTGTTGAACTTACCCACCGCAGGACACTGCCAGTTGCTGCCATAGTTGATGTAGTCGTAGTAGACGAGCATGATGTCCTCATCGGTACTCTTGTTCAGGAACATATTGATATAGTTCTCTTTAGCTTCCTCCGAGGTGGCAAATCCGCTCTCGCCCACCAAATGGTAGACACCCAGGTCAATGACGGCCTTGGCGGCGGCTTTCGCTGCCTGCCAACGGTCGGTTTGACTGCCCGAGGTGTAGCCCACCAGCTCTGGGGTGGAATAACCAGTTGCCCAAGTACTGGTCTTGTTAAACAGGTCGCTGGCAGCGTACATCAGCACGCGGGCTTTCAAGGCCATGGCGGCTCCCTTTGTCGCGCGGGTCTTGTCGCC
>CAVAIX010000251.1:0-2672 GCA_963588695.1 Bacteroidaceae bacterium
CATCGACTGCATCCTGGCTACACAGATCCGTCACGATGGTAAACTCACCGTGTGGTGTCAGCAACACGACAGAGAGACCTTAGCTCCCGCTCCAGCAAGAGCCTATGAATTGCCCTCGTACTGTAGTGCGGAGAGCACTGGGCTTGTACGTCTACTCATGAGCCTCGAACATCCAGATGATCGGGTCAAGGCGGCCATCCACGGTGCAATGCAGTGGTTTGACGACCACAAACTGACGGGGATGCGCCTGGAACGCACAGGCAAACCAGGCACACCCGAGCGCGACACGCGACTGGTGCCCGATGCCAAGGCCAAGCCCCTGTGGGCACGCTTCTATGACCTGAAATACGCAGAGCCGTATGTATGCGACCGCGACGGTATTCCCAGAAGACACCTCTACCAGATTGGCACCGAACGACGCAACGGCTATTCCTGGTACACCGACGGAATCGCATCCCTCTACGAGGAATACGACCGCTGGGCAGAACGTTACGACCCGGAACACAAGGTAGCCATCAGCCTGAGCACCAAGGGTGGCAACGAGACGGGACGGATGCAGTGGTTCCGCAAACCGACGGTCAGCGTCAACGATTTCGATGCTGTAATCAATCCCGGTGACAGTATCCAACTGGCCATCGAACAGGCTCCACAACGGCCAGAGAAGCCTTATAAGATTCTGATCCGGAAAGGCACCTATCGGCAGAAAGTCATCATCGACCGCCCCAACATCGTCCTAGTCGGTGAAGACCGTGATAGCACCATACTCGTTTTGGCCGAGACAGCCAAAACGTGTCAGATGAAGGAGTACCACGGACAACCCACGGGCAATGGCGTCATCGTCCTGCAGCAAGGTGCTGACGACTGTGTAATCAGCGGACTGACCGTCTACAACAACTACGGCACGACGGTGGAAAATACCACCACCCACCAAATGGCCATCTTCGGTAGAGGCACCCGCACCATCGTCATCAACTGCAACGTATGGGCAGATGGTAACGACGCACTCTCGCTGTGGGCGAAGGACGGGGGGATGTATTACCATGCCGACCTCTACCTACGGTGTCCCGGTGTTGACTTCCTGTGTCCGCGAGGCTGGTGCTACGCCACACGCTGTCGTTTCCTCGGTGACAGCCGTGCCATCATCTGGCACGACGGCAGGGGCGACAAGAGTAAAAAACTGGTCATCAAGGACTCGTATTTCGATGCGAAATCACCCACCATACTGGGACGCTATCACCACGACTCGCAGTTCTTCCTGCTAAACTGTCGGCTGTCGAAGCAAATCCTCGACACCAACATCAGCTACGCCTACACCGACAAAGTGCTCGATCCATGTCCATGGGGACTGCGCACCTACTATTATAATTGTACGCGCGAGGGCGGACACGGCGGTTGGCTCGACAACAACTTGGAGCAGGCCGAAGGACATCCCGAATACCACACCGTCACGGCCCTGTGGACCTTCAACGGCAAATGGGATCCAGAAACGCGCATCCGCGACCTCTGGAACGTGTTGGCCTATTAGTTACCCCTGCTCAACGATGGATACTCGTGTCAGACTTCATCTGGAACGAGTATCCAATCGAATTTCTTCACCCAACGCCAAACAGTGACACGAGATAGGTTCGTCATACTTTGTATTTGAGGTTTGGACAGACCGATACGCATGAGATAACAGACCTGCATCTGTTGTTCGGTGAAACTGCCCAACCCTTTCAGAAGTCGGTCTTTGAACAAGGGGTACAGTTCATCAACAGCTTGATAGAGTTGTCTCCAGTCTGCCGTCTGCATGTTTTTCTTACCAGAGGAAGATTGCCGGATGGCACAAATCACCTCCTCGGCTTTCCCCTCCAGTTCCGACTGGTGCAAGAGTTTGATAAAGGTTTTGTTTTGATCTATCTTCTCCGACAATTGTTGCTCCTTTGCTTTCAATGCCTCGTCATAATCCATCAGTTCGGAATTGACTCGTTGAAGTTCAAGTTTCACGTTGGTGAGTTCATCAGATGATTGTTTTAATGATTTTCTAAAAATCTCTAACTCATTTTCTTTCTGCTCAATATATTGACGGAGCTGACTTCCGTCATTTGATACTCGCTGTAGCTCTGCCGAAAGCGTTACCACTTCTTTTAAATGCCTGTTACGTCTTCTCACATAAAAAATGTAAGCGATATTAGCTAACAGCGTTGCTACCATGACAACAATGACAAGTGTGTTCTTGTACCGCTCTTTTTCTTCTTTTAGAGCCAGCTCTTTCTTTTGGTCGAGATGGTACTGAAACTCGTTATTGACTGTTGCTGCCAGCTCTTGACGTTTACCAAAATCCAAAGAATCACTCAGTCGCATATAAATTCTTGCATAGTGACTGGCATTGTTCATCTCTCCCATTCTACTATACATCTTGAATAACAGTTTGGATGCGTCATACCTGTTGTATATATCATTTCCACCTACGGCACGTTTATAATAGACAATTGCTGAATCGTTCTTTCCTACGAGTTCATAATATTGCGCTAGTGCCATACATGGGAACCCCGAAAGATGCTCTAAAGGTAAAGATTCTATAAGCGATAGGCATTTCCTTGCACTGAATGTTTTTTTTAAATCTGAATAGTAACTCAAAAGATAGAAAAGCTCTGTCTGATTCTCTGAAATGCTTTCTGAGCGTGTTATCT
>CAVAIX010000252.1:0-2659 GCA_963588695.1 Bacteroidaceae bacterium
GCACCAGCAAGACCGATGATGATGGCGGGCCACCATGCTGGGTCAATGGGTGAACCGCTCCATGCAGCCAGTGGCTGTGCCAGCAGGGCGGTCATCGGGAAGAAGGTGAAGAGCAGCATGGCGCGCATACGGCCAGCATAGGCTCCCATGCCCTTCTTCTCCACGAAGTATTTGGGCAGATATCCACCGAAGATGGACAGCACGGTCACGATGAAATAGAGCGTGAAGATGAGTAGCTGACCCATGCCTGACGATGATTTGTAACCAAACTGGTCGGAGAAATAGGCTGGAGCCCAGAACAGGAAGAACCACCACACGCCGTCGGTCATGAACTTACCGACGATGAACGACCAGGTCTGGCGGTAGGTGAAGCAACGGCCAAAACTAATCTGCGGGCCTTCGTCGTCCGCATCCTTCGGGTCGGCATCGGTCTCTGCATCCTGGTTGATGTAGGTCAGCTCAGCGGTATTGACATGCTTACTCTTGTTGGGCTTCTCATAGAGGAAGACCCAGAAGCCCATCCAGACGAAGCCTAACACACCGATGATGATGAACGCCATCTCCCAGCCGAACCATTCGGCCAACGGTGGGATGGACAGTGGGGCAACAAGGGCCCCCACCGATGCACCGGCGTTGAAGATGGAGGTGGCAAAGGCGCGGTCTTTCTTGGGGAAATACTCCGCCGTCACCTTGATGGCGGCAGGGAAGTTGCCCGACTCACCCATGGCCAGCACGGAGCGGCAGAACAGGAAGAGATAGACGCTGATGGTGGCGATGGACAAGGCGGTGACAGAACCGGCCTCAACGGCACGGAGGGCAGCGACAGAGTCGAGTCCCTCTATCTGCATCGTAATCCAGCCGCAGCCAGCATGGAGGCAGGCACCCAGCGACCATACGAAGATGGACCAGAGATAGCCTTTCTTGGTGCCCATCCAGTCGATAAACTTACCCGCGAACAAACAGAATACGGCATACAGGATGGAGAATACTGCCGTAATCGTACCGTAGTCGTCGTCGGTCCAATGGAATTCGGGAGCGATGAAGTCCTTCCACGTCAGTGAAAGCACTTGTCGATCCATGTAGTTGACAGTTGTCGCAAAGAACAACATCGAGCAAATTACCCAGCGGTAATTGGTCATTTTTGTGGTCTGTACAGCACTCATTTTTATTGTTTTTTATTGATGTTTTAGTGTAGTCCGACTGCAAAGATACTCATAAAAAACGAGAAAAAGGCCGAATGGACGTATCTTTTTTACGTAAACGTTAACGTCCATGCAGTTTTCAGTCTTGAAAATATACCTTCTTCACGCGGCTGCTCACACCCGTCAACACCTCGTAGGGGATGGTGTCGAGCACGTCGCTCAGTACCGTGACGGGTAGGTGCTCCCCGAAAATCTCCACGCTGTCGCCCTCCTTGCAGTCGATGTCTGTCACGTCGATCATAGCGACATCCATGCAGATATTGCCGACGTAGGGTGCCTTTTTTCCATTCACTAAGCAGTAGCAGGCACCGCGTCCTAAGTGACGATTGAGACCGTCGGCATAGCCGATGGGGATGGCTGCTATCACGGAGTCGCGTTGCAGTACGCCGCGCCGGCTGTAGCCCACCGTCTCTTCCTTCGGCACATGGCGCATCTGCAGAATCGTGGTCTTCAACGTGCTGACCGTGTGGAGAACCTTGTTGTTGCGCGGGTTGATGCCGTAGAGGCCGAGGCCGAGGCGGCACATATCGAGCTGGCGGTCGGGGAAGTGTTCGATACCAGCGGAGTTGTCCATGTGGCGGAGTATCTTATGGGAGAAGGCGGCCTGTAGCTTGCTGCTCCCTGCATCGAACTTTCGGAACTGTTCGGCAGAGAACGCGTCAAAGTCATCGCTGTCGCTTCCCACAAAATGCGAGAATACCGACCGCGGAATGATGGCATTCTGATGTTTCAGTCGGGCAATCACCTCGTCGATGTCTTTCTCGGGGTCGAAGCCCAACCGGTGCATCCCCGTGTCCAGTTTGATGTGGACGGGCCAGCCCGTGATGCCTTCCTTCTCGGCAGCGTGTATCAGGGCATCCATGAGGCGGAACGAATACACTTCTGGCTCTAAGTCATAGTCGAACATCGTCTTGAACGCCGTCATCTCGGGGTTCATGATGATGATGTTCTGGGTGATGCCGTTGCGGCGCAGGGTGACTCCTTCGTCGGCCACGGCCACGGCGAGATAGTCCACGCAGTGGTCTTGCAGCGTCTTGGACACCTCCACGGCTCCTGCCCCATAGGCATCGGCCTTCACCATGCACACCAGTTTGGTGTCGGGATGGAGGAACGAGCGATAGTAGTTGAGGTTGTCGACTACGGCATTGAGGTTCACCTCCAGTATGGTTTCATGGACTTTCTGCTCTAACAGTTCCGTCAGTCGGTCGAAGCCGAAGGCACGTGCCCCTTTCAGTAGGATGACCTCGTCGCGCAGCGTATGGAACACACTGCTTTGAACGAACTGGTTGACATCGACAAAGAAGGCCTTGTCGGCGATGGTGATGCGGTCGGCACACGACTGGATGACTGAGCCAATGCCGATAAATCGACTGACTCCCCGTTGCTGGCATAGCTTATTGACTTCGTCGTATAGTTCCGTCGCACTCTTTCCGCTCTGTTGGATATCGCTCAGGATG
>CAVAIX010000253.1:0-2652 GCA_963588695.1 Bacteroidaceae bacterium
CTACTATGCAGGCAGTGCCACACGGCCTTGGAGTCGCGCTGGCTATTCGCACCATAAGTATCTCAGTGCACGGGGTAGCGATGGTGCACGTCAGGGCGGCAGTCTGACTGGCTACCGTGTTCCGGGCACCACCAGTCAGACCTACGGCACGCGTGGCACACGCAGCAACCGAGGTGACTTAGGTGGCTACCGCTCGCGCGCGTACAATAATAATAGTAACAACAACACACCATCGTTCAGCCGCTCCTTCTCGGGCAACAGCGGTTCCTCGATGGGCAATGGCGGCGGTTTCCGTCCTTCGGGCGGTTCTGGTGGCGGACGCTCCGTGGGCGGAGGCCACAACTACGGTGGCCGTCGCTAATTCACACACCTTATATAATATAGTATGATGATGAAAAGAACTTATTTCCTCGCTTTCACATTAGCTGCTGTCGCCACCCTGCAGGTACAGGCACAGCAGGAGGTTCCAGTTGTCGGCGACTCCTACGACGCTGCCGCCCTCTCCACTGAAGACCTCAACGGAACGGCTCGCTACGTGGGCATGGGCGGAGCCATGGATGCGCTCGGAGCCGATATCTCTACCATCGGCACGAACCCTGCTGGCATCGGTATGTTCCGCTCTGGACAGGTCAGTGCTTCCTTCGGACTGGTCAGTCAACAGGACGCGGCCTCGTTTGCTGGAGCCAACAAGACCAACGCCTCGTTCGACCAGATCGGTGTGGTAATTGCCACCAGAACGGGCGTGAGCAGCTATCTGAACTTCGGCTTCAACTACCATAAGAGCCGTAACTTCAACCAAATTCTCTTTGCCGCAAGCAATCTCAACGGCTCGTCGCAGAGCCTGCAGACCACACTCAAAGACATGAACGGCCTGCTCACTGGTAACTCATGGGCCTACTCGCAGCTCGATGACCTCTATCTCGGCAATATGCTGTTGCAGAAAGACCCGGCTACGGGAGAGGAATACGTCGTGGGCTATGGTGGTGAGAAGTATGATTTCAACCGCGCCGTCTCGGGCTACATTGGCAGCTACGATATCAACCTCAGTGGCAACATCAATAACCGTCTCTACCTCGGTCTCACCGTAGGCATCAGCGACGTGCACTATAAGGACTACAGCGAATACTACGAGACGCTGCAGGCCAATCAAGACAACATTAACTCAGTGCTCATCAGTGACCAGCGCAGCATCACGGGAACGGGTTTCAATATCAAGGCTGGAGCCATCTTCCGCCCCATAGAGGAGTCGCCCTTCCGCGTCGGCCTCTCCATCGCCACGCCAACGTTCTACAAACTCACCACCGACAACTACACAACCATCGGCAGCAATGTTGACCGCTCGACGGCGGGCGGTGACTTCCGCTTCAACACACCATGGAAGTTCGGCTTGAGCCTTGGCCACACCATCGGCAGTCAGGTGGCACTCGGTGCAGTCTATGAGTATGCTGACTACGGCTCGTGCGATATGCGCACCATCGACGGTACGTACTACGACTACTATTACGACTACTACCGCGACGACAGCAGCAGCGAGCACGTGATGAACCGTCTGACGCAGAAGAACCTCAAGGGTGTCAGCACACTGAAGCTCGGTGCTGAGTTCCGCCCCATCCAGAACGTAGCCTTCCGCTTAGGCTATAATCACCTCACCCCCATGTTCAGCAAGAGTGCCGTGCGCGACCAGACCATCGATTCTCCAGGTGTCTACTATGCCTCCACCACCGACTATACCAACTGGGGGGCTACCAACCGCTACACGGCTGGCGTGGGCTTCACCTTCGACCAGTTCCGCCTCGACCTGGCCTACCAGTACACGCAGCGCAACGGTGACTTCTATCCCTTCATGAACTACTACTCTGCAGGCTACTACGATGGCAACAACCAGTTGCAGACCGAGGTGAACCAGTGCAACGCTGTCAGCGTGAGTGACAAACGCCACCAGCTGCTCTGCACGCTGACGTATAGTTTTTGATAGATTTCCCTGACTGGGAAAATTTTTCTCTCTGCCTAAAGAATTTTTTTTCTCTGCCCAAGAAGTGAAAAATCTTGGGCAGAGAAACTTTTTTATAAGCGTAAAAGAGGGGATAAAAATTTTCCTAGGAAAAATAATCGATTTTCCTAGGAAAATAAATCGGGCCTCTTGCGGACTGACGGAGGGAGTTGCGATAATGATAGTAGAATGGCGTATAAATTAGTCGTATTAAGAACAGAAAAGTAACAAAATCTTCGTTTGTTATTCGAGAATTTGCTACTTTTGCACTCAGAACGTTGCAGAGTTATGATACACCACATATTCAAAGGCCTGGGCATAGCCCTCATTACGCCATTCACTGAGAACGGCGAAGTAGACTACAAAGCACTCCACAGACTGGTGGAATATCAGTTGGACAACGGGGCAGACTTCTTCTGTATCCTTGCCACCACGGGCGAAACGCCTACGCTGACGGCAGAGGAGAAGCAGAACATCAAGGAACTTGTTGTCAACGTGGTGGGAGGAAAGGTGCCCATCCTCATGGGGTGCGGCGGTAATAACACGGCTGCAGTGGTCGACGAGTTGCGCACTGGCGACTTCAGCGGCATTGACGGCGTGCTCAGCGTGTGTCCCTACTACAACAAGCCCTCGCAGGAGGGTCTCTACCAGCACTTCAAGGC
>CAVAIX010000254.1:0-2631 GCA_963588695.1 Bacteroidaceae bacterium
CCCATCGGCATGGGGTAAGTACGGGACAACGGCCTATCGCGCCTAAGTCCGTGAAGAACAAGCCGTACCAGTCGCCATTGGGCGTATCAATAACGCATCCCTGCGACACGCCATCACCACTTCCTGCTATGGTGCTGTTCAACACCATACGTGCAGCGTAAGGTCCCTCTATCTTGTCAGACCTCAGGCAGACCACTGAACGTACGTCGCCGCTGGGCCAGTACATCATGAAGAGGTAATAGTATCCATTCACTTTGCGCACTTGATAGCCTTCGCCCTCGTAGCTTCCCGTATCGAAATGATACACCGTGGAACTGGCAGACAGGTCGTCATTCAGTAGGGTGATGGTCTCGCCATGTGCGGCAAAGATGTACGCCTTTCCGTCGTCGTCAAAGAACAGGGACGCGTCGTAATAGAGCGTGTTAAACTGCTGCTCAATGGTCCACGGACCAGCAGGGTTAGTTGCCGAAGAGATATAGGAACGCGCGTTGATGCCGAATCCCATCGTGTTCCACAAGCAATAGAACTTCCCGTCATGGTAGGCCAGAGAGGATGCCCATGAGCCTTGCGCATAGATATCATTGCAATCTATCGCTGGGTCATACCCGAAATTAGCAGCAGCGGTACCTTCCAACGTGTCAATGACATAACCGATAATCTCCCAACCCACCAGATCGGTACTGTGCAGAATGGGTGCTCCTGGTACCAGATGCATGGAGGTGGATACCATATAGTAATCATTGCCCACACGTACCACGGACGGATCCGGCACATCGGAGTAAATCAACGGATTGCTGAAGGTCACCGTGTTCCCTTTCAGTGAGTCTAATGGAACGGGGTCGGTAAACGGTTCTTCTGGGTCGTCGCCCATGGTGTTCTCCGAGCAAGCTCCTAGAGGAAGGCTCAGTAGCAGTGCTGCCCATGCAGCGTATAGCATCTTTTTCATATCGTCGTTGCTGTTATAACGTTGTCAGTTTATTTGTTGGTCGCATATACTTTCTCTATGTAGAGCGGATCAGGGTCACCGAATGACCAGAAACCAATGATGTTGACTTTCGTTAGGTCCAGTGCGCGACCGTCGCTGGCAGTCAGCCAAGTCTGTGTCAGATCAATTTTCAACTGGTTGTCTTTCACATTGTCCGCCATGGAGATTTCCACCTGTCCACCCCAATAGCCGCTGTCGAACAGACGGAAGCTCCAGCCATTCTTAGTATATTCAGAGCCTTCGCCAAGTTCCACAACCAAATAATGGTATTTGCTCAGATCCCAAGACTTTCCTGTGTTTTCCAGTGACCAACCGCCAAAGCCGCATGAACCCGTCAGCAACTTATGAGTTGTAGCGTCAAAGGCGCCTGTCTCCCAGATGGAGGGATTGAAATCTCCCAGTGGGAAGATATAGTTGTCACTGGCAGGCTCGTCTGGGGTAGGATCGGGATCTGGGGTAGGCGTGTCAGGTTCTTCCGGTGGAAGCGGTGGTGTATAGGTGTCTGTTGGCCGTTCCTGTGCTGCATAAACACGGTGGATAACCATCGCATGATCCGCTCCTCCTTCCGTCCAAAATCCCACGATATAAAGGTGTGACGGATTGACAGTCACTCCCTCTTCCGTCTTCATGTTCTTCAGGTCAATCACCAGTCGATAGTCGTTCACGGGATAGCTCGCTGGCTGACTCCAGTAGTTGTCGGTGTCAAACAGGCGGAAAGAACCACTTCCGCTGACATCGGTGCCCTGACACAATTCCACAACCAAATAGTTGGAGGCAGAGAGATCCAGTCCGTTGCTGTATTGCCAGCCGCCAAAGCCGTACTGTCCAGTAATAAGCGTATGGGATACCTTGCTATACGATCCATCAGTCCAAATGCTGGGATTGACATCCTCCAATGGGAAACTGGATGAGACGACATGAACCATTACTTGTTTTTCCACGTCTTTGTAGGTATAGGTAATCACGATGTCTGCAACACCGTCACACAAAGCCGAAAGACATCCGTTCTCTATCTGGACGACTGCAGGATTGGAACTAACAAACGTACACTTCGATGTTACCCAGTCCGTCGAGCCGTCGCTGAACGTAGCCTGCACCAGCAGATATTTCTCCGCACTAGGCGTGATGGAGAGTTCGCCGTCAGTAACATCCTTCACCGTCAGACTGGTCAAAATGCCGCGATCCAAGTTGTCGCCTGCCGCATAGGTCTCAAACCAGTGGTACACTGGCCAAGGACATGCCTCTGGGTCATTCAAGAATGTGTAGTTCCCCTCGCTTCCTGGCTCATCCTTGAACTGTATGAGATACTCCTGATCCGTATAAAGCAACCAAGAGACATTACCGCTGTTGTTCGTAATATATTTGAAGTTCGCACCGAAGCCCTCAGCCCCAACGGTGCCGGTAATGCCTTTCCCCCAGGAACTATTGTACTTAGTAGGTGCCCAGTCCATTTCAGTCACCATGATGGGTGCGAAATCTGCCACAGGCTTCACTTGCTTGTCCCAACCCTGCTGGAAGGTCTTGTAACCACCGCCGGTAGCGGTGCTGATACCCTCGCCGCTGTCCTGTTCAGCATCGCTGCCGTACCAGCCACAATAGCAGTGAACGGCATACCCCAGGTTCTCGCCTTCCACCCGGTGTGTAGC
>CAVAIX010000255.1:0-2599 GCA_963588695.1 Bacteroidaceae bacterium
AGCTCGATTCAAGAGGACAAGTCCTCGGAGCTGCTTTGGTTGCTTTGTTCGGTATTCTGTCTTTCTTACTAGCAATGTTTGGGCACGAAAACGTTGCCTTGGGAATGGGTGTGACGACTGTGATTTCTGTTGCCGTTATCTTCGTCTTGAATAAAGTGCCTTCCGGAATGTCAAACAAGAAATAGCATAATGGTAAGAAGTATTTAAGTTCCGCAAGTTAGGAACTTGCGGAACTTAAATAAATCAATATTTATTTTGTATTCTTCTCGCTTAATCGTATCTCTGGCCTTCGGCCGAAGATAGGCTGCACCTCGGAATACAAAGAAAAAACAAGTTTTTCTTTGTATTTCTCTCGGTTTGCACTATCTTTGCAGGAAGAAAGCTTGAAATGGTTTGTGGAATGAAGAAACGTATGATAGGAAAACTTTTTATGACAGGTGTGCTGTGCACCTGTGTGGGTCTGAGCGTATCTGCCCAGGAACGCTTGATAGACAATACTTTCGTGACCTTGGGCATTGGTACGCAACTCTATGGCGGAGACAGTGATAAACACATGGCATTCGGCGACAGACTCACGCCTGCCGTGGACTTCTCGCTGGGAAAATGGGTTACGCCGGGGATAGGCGTGGCACTGTCGTACACAGGCTATAAAATCAAGGGGCTATGGAGCACACACCTCATCACGGCGCACTATGCGACGGACATCTACTACGGTCCCAATGACAATGGCTTCCAGCTGTATGAACAACGGGCGCATTTCTATAATGTGCATGCGGATGTGTTGTTTGACATCTTTACGCTGTTAGGACGGGATGCGCAGCGGCTGTACCATCTAGTTCCCTTCGTGGGTGTCGGCTGGGCACACACCTACGACCACAGCAACGCGCACGGCAACAGCATGACGCTCAACGCAGGACTCATCAACAGTTTCCGACTGTCCCCTCGCATCAACCTGAATGTCACGCTACGAGGAATGCTGTTGGGTGAGGGCTTCGACGGCGAAGGCGGAAGTCACGACAAGGTGAATACGGAACTGTATCAGGGTGGCAAAGGTGGCGGCAACGTGAATGCGGACATGATGGCTGGCGTGACGGTCGGCATCACCTACCGCTTCGGCCGAAAATAAGAAAGAAAATGAGTTTTTCTTTTAATGAAATACAATCCTTATAATCAGCAGGGCGATTATGCCCATTATGTCGTAGAGAAGGAACAGCCGCTATTGGAATTCCTATTGGAGACAGTGCCGCAGACTAAGAATAAGATCAAGCAGACACTGCAGGGACGAGGCATCCGTGTGGATGGCAAGACCGTCAGTCAGTTTGACTATCCGCTGCGTCCAGGCATGAAAGTGGCTGTCAGTCGCACCAAGCGCAACCAGGCACAGTTCAAGAGTCGATGGCTCAAAATCGTGTATGAAGATCGATGGCTCATCATCATCGAGAAGAACGCAGGAATCCTCTCTATGGCGGCTGGACACGCTTCGCTCCACGTGAAGGCCGTGCTCGACGACTATTTCAAGAAGAGTAAACAGAAATGTACGGCTCATGTGGTTCACCGTCTGGATCGCGATACCAGCGGTCTGATGGTGTATGCCAAGGATATGGAAACGGAACAGATACTGGAGCACCACTGGCACGACATTGTCTATGACCGTCGCTATGTGGCCGTGGTGAGCGGCGAGATGGAGGACGATCTGGGCACCGTGGCCAACTGGCTGAAGGACAACAAGGCTTACGTTACCTATTCGTCGCCCGTGGACAATGGTGGGAAATATGCCGTCACTCATTTTCAGGTGCTCCAGCGCACTACCGATCACTCGCTGGTTGAGTTCAAACTGGAAACGGGGCGTAAGAATCAAATTCGCGTACACACCGCAGATATGGGGCATCCAGTCTGTGGCGACGTGAAATACGGCAACGGCGACGATCCGCTCCACCGGCTCTGTCTCCACGCCTACGTGCTGTGCATGGTGCATCCCGTTACGCGGGAGCGCATGGAGTTTGAAACGCCCATCCCAGCATCCTTCCGTGCTTTGTTCAAATAACCTGTACCGCTACAAGAAATGCAAACATACATCATATTGTTGCTCATGGTCGTCATTGGTTTTGTGGTCGTCAAGCGCATTGCAGGCTGCCTGCTGAAAACCATTGTCACCCTGGTGTTGCTGGCACTGCTGGCCGCCCTTTATTTCTTCTGTTTTAAGGAAGGAGCAACCCTGCCGACACCGTAAGTCCGTAGACCAACATGTTACGTGCTGTCTCACCCAGACACACGTTGAGGCGGCATCCATTGTTGATGCTCCGCATCTTGAGCCATGTGGCCACGTGGAGCACCAGATAGACCAAGGGTAGGAAAAAGGCCAGTGGACGATTGTTCGCCCAGAATACAATACCCATGAGGCAACTGGCTGTGCCTAACAGGAGGTAGAGGCGTTCGCTCCACGTGGCACCGATGCGCACCACGAGTGTTACCTTTCCATCGCGTCGGTCGTTGTCGCGGTCTCGATAGTTGTTCACGATGAGTAGTCCGTCTATCACGAAGCCGCAGGCCACCGAAGCGACGACCGCCTGAAGGGTGAGGGTGTGCATCTGTATATAAT
>CAVAIX010000256.1:0-2590 GCA_963588695.1 Bacteroidaceae bacterium
GTTATCTCGTGTATCAAACTCTCTCTGGCAGCAGTGATGGTTCCCATCGGCTCGCCTACCATGACCTTTTTCTCACCGTTAGGTCTTGTGACTGTCACAAAACCCTGGTACTTCAATACACTCTTGCCATCGCCAGTCCATGAAACAGGCTTAATCTCTACTTTTGGTTCTACAACCTTTGTCATTTTTGTCATAATCGCTTGTATTTAATTAATTACTTTAATGTCTCAGCGTTGAATGGAATGGATTGCTGGGGATACGGGCAAATAACCGTCATAGTCTTCGGTGTCACACGCGGCAGCCCACGAATAGCCTACTGCATTACGATCTACTCCGAGACCAGACACATAGCAGCGGCAGTCGTTCTTTAACGGGCAGCCGATGCCCTCACAAAAAAGGTAATTGTCATTCTGTTGCATTGTATGGATTGTTATGGTTTTTGTTATGCTGATGATTTTTATTTCACTTTGCCTTGGCACATCTGCGTCACATACTCCAACACGTCACAAACAAGCAGGTGGTTGTCATACCCAAGGCGCAAGCAATTCAATTTGAAAAGGAGTTTTTTGAAGACGACTGGGTCTGTCTGATAGCGTTCCTTGAGCATGTAGCCCGTGTAACTGGTATTCTCAAAGGTACGGGGTAAACCCAATTGCCGCACCACCATGGCACAAAGCATCTTGTGCTGACTGGCATTGATGACGATGTTTTTTTCCGTGTCACGGTTGAAGAAATCAAAGAGCATACTGGCACGCAGGGAGGTGCTGTCTATTGCTATCTGAAAACAGTCTATGCCGAATCGGTCGCGGATGTCATCGGCAAGACGGCGAAGCATAGTCATGGTAGTGCCCCCCATGATGGGAAGAATCCCCTCACGGATGGGAATCAAATTTGAAGGCGGATAGTGCCCTTTGAGCTGGTACACATACTCGTTTACCTTCGACAAACGGGAGTCGAACGTATCACTCTTCCATTTCTTACTTACCGTGGGAAGGTCTTTTGTTCCGGGGCGGAAGCGCAACACACTACCAAAATCTGACGGGGGGTCGATGACGTCAAAAATCATAATTTTCCTCCTTCCTTTTTTGAGGGGTTACACCACATCACTTTCGCCATGAAAACGGCTATGTTAACGGTGATGATTGCAAGGCCAGCAAGGATTACAAGAAGCAGAAAGCCGGCGAGAAAATAAAATAGGGTGATCAACATCATATATTCGTTTTTAAGATTTAAGTATATCTGGAACTGTACAACGTAGCGTGGACAGCGTATAGGCAAGAAGTGTCGTATTATGGGCGTAAAGGGACGTGAGGTCGGTGACACGGTGACCATGGCGCGTGCAGATACTCTTGACCAACGTACCACCAAATTGGGTGGCAGGGAAGAGACAATAAATGGTGTCGTATATGTCGCACTGCAGGAGTAAACGAAAATAGTTCCGAGGGTCGTTCAGCACATAACAGTCACAAGAGTCGGGGGAAATAGACGAATCTAATTTTTTATAGGACAGGTAGTCAACTACTGAATAGAACAGGCAGCAGCACTTACTGTGACTGGTGGCGGAGGCGGCAGGAAACGAGAGTATGTCTGGCTTGCCGACGGTAACCGTGGAGATGACCGCACTGTCAGCCTTTCGGGATTCTACCTTACAGGCCAGCTCGCTGGCGATACAGGATGGAAAGGACGCGGTGTAGGGGGCGGCGGCTATCAAAACGGACTGGAGACGGGCGGAATACGCCGCTATCTCGTCGGAAATCTGCACATCACTTTCCCGATGGAGATTAGAAGACAGAAACTCCAATCCGCCTGAAAGGTTGCGGAATCCTATACCTGTATATATCTTGCCCATGCAGAAGACAGAGGCGGACAGCATAGGACATACTGCAGAAGACCAAGGAGTGTCCCGAGATACGGGGTACATTCGTTCTGTCTCAACCTCGCGGAGTACCGCTGAACGGCGTGTGAATACGGGGGTGGTGGTCTTTTGCATTGGGTTTCGTATTTAGTTTGGTAAATGGCGAGGAAAGGTTGATGTTCTCACAGACAAGCTTGAATATAGAATTTCAAGTAAATCTGATGACCAGCACGACGGGACAGGGTAATAGAGTCCTCGTCTGATGACACGCGAACACCGGGACAAGTAGCCTCGAGGCGCGAGCGGTGGATGGCCAATAAAACACCGAGGAGTTTCTCTCTGCTGGCAGCAAGTGTCCCTGCTGGACGATATACGTCGGGAGACAGAGACAGTAACAAGCGGTCTATCCACACTGGGGGATTCGAGGATACCTTCCTCAATACCTGGTACTTCATACCTACAAGTTGAAATTGTTACAAATGCGGTCGGTGGCCTGTCGCCAAGAACAAGACTTCCACTGGGATATGACTATGGCAGAGCGGTATTTCTGACCTGCCATGGCCAGATAAACAGAGGCTTGGTCTTTTGCTGCGAGGACATCCTTACAGTTGACATCCATCTCGTAGTAATGCTCTTCTTCGTCATTTGCGGGAACAAGGAGAATTCTAAATTTTTCCATATTTATTTTAATATTGGTGAATGTTAGTTCTTTTGGACGCAGGAACAGTGTGATGC
>CAVAIX010000257.1:0-2590 GCA_963588695.1 Bacteroidaceae bacterium
TGGTGCACCGTCCGCGCCTCCTGCTGCTCGACGAACCGACCACTGGTGTTGACCCCGTGAGTCGCAAGGAGTTCTGGGATATGTTAGAGACACTGCAGGGGCGAGACATCACCATCATCGTCTCCACCCCCTATCTCGACGAGGTGCGCCGTTGCCACCGCGTTGCCTTCCTGCAAGGCGGCAGGGTTCGAGGCGTAGGAAAGCCCGACGAAATACTCGAAACGTTCAAGGACGTGTTTGGAGCGACAGGGGTGGAGCACCAGCGCAACGCAGTTGACGGAGCACCCGTCATTGAGGTCTCCCATTTGGTGAAGGCCTTCGGGGCGTTCCGCGCTGTGGACGACATCTCTTTCTCCGTGAAACGCGGCGAAATCTACGGGTTCTTGGGAGCCAATGGGGCAGGGAAGACCACAGCGATGCACATCCTTACGGGACTGGATCAGCCCACGAGTGGCAGTGGACGAGTGGCGGGCTGCGACATCCGTACCGAATACGAGCAGATCAAACGGCACATTGGCTATATGAGTCAGAAATTCTCGCTCTACGAAGACCTCACTGTGCGGGAGAATATACGTCTCTTCGCTGGCATCTACGGCATGAAGGAGCGCGACATCAAGCGCAAAACGGCGGAGCTGCTCGAACGCTTGCAATTCGCCAGCCACGGCGACGATATCGTGGCGAGCCTGCCCTTGGGTTGGAAACAGAAGCTGGCCTTCTCCGTCAGCATCTTCCACGAGCCGGAGATTGTCTTCCTCGACGAGCCGACAGGCGGTGTTGATCCAGCCACGCGCCACCAGTTCTGGCAACTCATCTATGATGCTGCCGACCGAGGCATCACTGTCTTCGTGACCACCCACTATATGGATGAGGCGGAGTATTGCGACCGCATCTCCATCATGGTGGACGGTAAAATCCGCGCCATGGGGACACCTGACGCACTGAAGCGCAGTCTGCACCAGCCCGACATGGACGGAGTATTCACCTGTTTAGCACGACAATCCACCAGACAATGAAGCAGTTTCTATCTTTCGTCATCAAGGAATCGCGACACATCCTGCGCGACCGTCGCACGATGCTCATTCTCTTTGGCATTCCCGTCGTCCAGATGCTCCTCTTCGGCTTCGCCATTTCCACAGACGTGAAGGATGTGCGCACCGCTGTTGTGCTCTCTTCCGTTGACCACGCAACACAGCAGGCCGTGGAGCGACTGGGTGCCAATGAATATTTCAATGTCCAGTACAAGGTGAACACGACGGCTGAGGCCGAACGCTTGATACGCCATCAAAAGGCCGACATCGCCATTGTCTTCGGGCAGGATTTCGCGTCGAGACACTCGGGCGTACAAATCATCACAGACGGGGCAGACCCCAGTATGGCGCAGATGTACGCCAACTACGTCACGCAGATTCTGTCGCCAGCCGTCGCGTCGTCGCCCATATCCGCCCGTTTCCTCTTCAATCCGCAGATGCGCAGCAGTTACAACTTCGTACCTGGCATTATGGGCATCATCCTGATGCTCATCTGTGCCATGATGACGAGCATCAGCATCGTGAGGGAGAAAGAGCGCGGCACGATGGAGGTCTTGCTGGTGAGTCCCGTCCGTCCGCTGCTGATCATCGTGGCCAAGGCTGTGCCCTACCTCGTGTTGGCCTTCGTCATCCTCACCTCCATCCTGCTTCTCGCGAAATACGTCTTGATGGTGCCGTTGGCAGGCAGCCTCTTCTGGATCTATGCCGTGTCGGGCCTCTACATCCTCCTGGCCCTCTCGCTCGGCCTACTCATCAGCACCGTGGCGAAGACCCAACTCGTGGCACTCCTCATGTCGGCCATGATGCTCCTGATGCCTTGCATCCTGCTCAGTGGCATGATCTATCCCGTGGAGAGTATGCCCCAAGTGTTACAGTATGTCTCGGCTGTCGTTCCTCCGCGATACTACATCTCCGCCATGCGCAAGCTACTCATCATGGGCGTGGACATTGACCGGGTGGCAACGGAAGTGGCCGTGCTCTCGACTATGACCGCCGTCCTGCTGGCCGCTGCATTGCTTAAGTTCAACAAAAGACTGGAATGACTATGATACTCCATTATCTGCTTCGCAAGGAATTTCTCCAGATACGGCGCAACGCCTTCATCCCGCGCCTCATCATCGTGTTTCCCATCATGATTATGTGCGTCATGCCGTGGGTGATGAACATGGAGGTGAAGAACATCGTGGTGGATGTGGTGGACAATGATTGCTCCAGCCTCTCCACCCGACTGGTGCAGCGCATCGCCGCGAGCGACTATTTTATCTTTGGTGGTCAACGGGGCAGCTACGCGGAGGCTATGGCCGATGTGGAACGCTCCAAGGCCGATGTCATCGTGGAGATTCCACAGCATTTCGAACGAGACACGCGGCGTGGGGAGCGTCCGCCACTGTTAGTGGCCGCCAATGCCGTGAACGGCATCAAGGGCACGATGGGCAGTGCCTATATGGGCAGCATCGTTGCTCAGCACCTGCAGTCCGCCGCCGAGACCTCTGGTGCGCCAGCCGCTGCCGACTCCTTCGTCTCTGTGCTCTATCTCTACAACAAACACCTAAACTATAAGG
>CAVAIX010000258.1:0-2554 GCA_963588695.1 Bacteroidaceae bacterium
CTAATGGGAGATTTCAGCATCTGTTTTTCGGAACATCTAACTGGACACCCTATTTAGTAACCAACATAAAAGCGACAATGAATAACGGGGTGCAGCGAGACGCAGCACCTACTACACTGCCACGTTGTGGTACGGCGAGGCACCGTACCTCCTAAGCCCTTCGCACTTCACAAGTGCCTAATGACATATCTATCAAATCTATATAACACTACCAAATGAACATAAGTCTATTTGAAAACATGACGAGCAAAGAGCCTTCGACCGGCTCGCTCGAAAGCGTGGCGGAACTAATCCGCCACGACGAGAAACTCAAAGCCTTCACTCTGTCGTACCGCCAGACGGGCAGCAAGGCGTTTAAGAACGAAGCTCCGCTCTTCGCCGTGGCCTGCCGCTTCAATGGCGGCAAGGGCAAGGAGAACGCCACTGCCCTGACGGGACTATCACTGGTGGACTTCGACCACATTTTGAATGAAGAACGAAGAGTGAAGAATGAAGAATTTAATTGCTACAGTGATGACTTGGAGTCGCTGAAGGCGAAGATCATTGCCGACCCTCACACCGTGATGTGCTACACCACCATCAGCGGCAACGGACTGCGCGTAATATTCCGCTACGAAAACAGGCCGCACGGGGAATCTGTGAAATCTGTGGAATCTGTGGGAGAAAACAGAGACTGTGTTGCATACTACCAGCAGGCGTTCTATGCAGGCAACGCATATTATGAAAAACTGCTGGGCTTGAAGGCCGACATGCAGTGCAAGAACATGACGCGTCTGAGCGGTCTCGCCCACGACCCTGGCGTGTTTCTCCGTCCTGAGAGCGAGGCCGTGGCGTTCACTGCTGAGGACATATCCGTCGCCACCGTGGCGCATACCATACAGACCAAGGAGGGCAGGCAGATGGCGCGCATACAGAATTACTTCGACACGTTCATCGCGCCGCAGCTTGCCAAGGCTGGCATCACGTTCCGCAGTGGCAGCCACAACGACTACGTCATGCGTGTGGGCTACCGACTGGCGGAGCGGCGCTTCGCCAAGGCGGTGGCGGTGAAGTGGGCCGTCGCCAGGTTTGGCGGCGACTACCCCGACACGGCGCAGGTGGTTGGCTCGTGCTTCGCCAACGCCAAGCCGCGTGGTGACGACGGCAGAGGCAGTGGCGGCGGAGGTGGCGGCAGGGGCGAAAACCTGTTTGCGTCGGTGGATGAGATAAAGGCGTTTCTCGATGGTCATGTGTCGCTAAGGTTCAATGAGATTACTTCACGAGTGGAGTTCCTACAGAACACTAATGACGGTGATAGCCCATCTGGTGGTTCTTTCTCGAACACGGAACTCACGGAACACACGGATTTTTCTTTATCGAACACGAATTTCACGAATTACACGAATGAAGGAGATAGCACTTCTGGGAGTTCTGTATTGAACACGAATTACACGAAACAACGTTCGGCGGCCGAAGGGAAAGCCAATAAAGGCGATAACACATCTGCGGGTTCTGTTTTGAACACGAATTGCACGAATTACACGAATAAAGGTGACACCAAAGATACCGGTGAAGATAAATTCGTGAAATTCGAGAAATTCGTGTTCAATGACATCCCGTGTAATTGGCAACCCATCAACGACCGCAAGGTGAACTCCCTGTGGGCGGAGATGTCGCAGGTGACGAGGGTCAACAAGCAAGACTTGTTCAGCATCATCGAGTCGGACTATGTGCCGGTGTTCAATCCCTTCAAGGATTATCTAAGCGCACTGGAGAGATCCGTGTTCAAAAAAGACCATGACTATATCCGTGAACTTGCTGACACTGTGAGCGTGAAGGGCACCGAGCAAGACCAGGACTTGTGGTACCGCTACTTGAAAAAGTGGCTCGTGGGCATGGTGGCGTCGTGGATCAGCGACGACGTGGTGAACAACGTGATACTCGTGCTCATAGGCGAACAGGGGTCGTTCAAGACCACGTGGTTCAACTACCTGCTGCCGCCCGAGCTGAAGCAGTATTTCTACACCAAGACCAACGCCAACCGCATGTCGAAGGACGACTTGCTTACGCTCGCGCAGTATGCCCTCGTGTGCTGCGAGGAACTTGACTCCATGCGCCCCGCCGAACTCAACCAACTGAAGGCGGCGGTGACCATGCCGAGCATCGACGAGCGGGCGGCCTACGCCCACTTCCATGAGCACCGCAAGCACATTGCCTCGTTCTGCGGCACGGGCAACAACCCGCAGTTTCTCTCCGACCCCACGGGCAACCGCCGCTGGCTGCCCTTCGAGGTGGAGAGCATCGTGTCGCCGCGCGACCACCCGTTCAACTACCTGGGCATCTACAGTCAGGCTCTGGCGCTATACCAGAGTGGCTTCCGCTTCTGGTTCTCCAAGGAGGAGATACTGGAGTTGAACAAACACAACCGCCAGTTTGAGACGCCGCGCCTTGAGTGGGAACTTGTGGCGCTCTACTTCCGTGTGCCCACGGGGGCGGAGTGTGGCATGTTCATGACCTCGGCCAGGGCCATGCAGATTGTCGGGGCGGGCATCAGCCAGAAGCTCAACGCCACGCG
>CAVAIX010000259.1:0-2549 GCA_963588695.1 Bacteroidaceae bacterium
TCAGACTTCTAACTTCAGACTTCTAACTTCAAAGCCTCCTTCCCTGCCAATGGGCGCGAAGGATGCCCTCCTCGTCGCGCTCCACACTGATCTCGCCGCCCAGCCATTCCGTCATGGGCAGCTCCGAGCGAAACTCGTAGTAGTTCACCACCCTGCCCTCCTGCAGTTCCACCACGGCCTGCGTGAGCACGGTGCCATCGGGCAGCAGCACCTCGTGGGCGCCGCATCGTCTCGTCTCTTCCATCGTCTCTTCTGCCTATCGTTCTATTTTCATCGGCTTCAGGGCCTTTCCGTTGATGGTCTTCATGGGCGGCAGTTCACCAGTCGGCGCGCTGGATTTCTTCCCTGCCGACGAAGCAGCAGCCGAAGCAGCCGACGGCGTGGCCGACGAGTCCTTAGCGGCGACGGCACTGTCTTTCCTCATGCTGTCGGGCGAGGCGGAAAGATTCTCCGAAGAGAGATTGGCCTCCGCGGCCACCACCTTCTTGGGATGCATCCTTATCAGTTTGATGCGCTCCAGGAACATCAGCTTGAGCGTGGAACGCGATGGCGAATCAGAGCCAGAGCTGCCATCGGCGAGCAGGAAGTAACCCTTCACGCTCTTGATGCCAAGGCTGTCTTGGTCGGTGATTTCCGCAGAGTAATGTTGCGAGTTCTGCACATGCACCACGCTCTGCGCGATGCTGTCGTTCTTAAACCGCACTGCGAGCAGCGCGATTCCGTCGCGCATACCATCCTGATAGATAAACTGTGCGTCGAAGTCGAGCATCAGGCGGTCGCCCTTGTGGAACCCGGAATCCACCTTGATGTCAAAACTGGCATAATTGAAAGGCTTGACGGTGGAGAGTACCATCGAGGGGCGGAGGTTCCACACATTGGCTGTGTCGCCCGTGGCAGAGAGGTTGGCAAACTCTCCGCTGGCACCGTTGCCACCCATATTGGTAATCTCATTACTCAGTCTGTCGCCCAAACCCTTGTATACGTCCTCCAGCAGTTCAGTATGCCTCACGTAGTAAACCATCGAACTGTCGAAGTCGGCTGACGAAACACCATGCTTCTTGAGCACCGCTTCCCGGTAAGCGATGCTCTGTCCCTGGTCGCCCCCCTCCTCGGAGCGCGCCATGGCCAGGGCCAGATGGTAGTCGTAGAGTATCTCTGCCATCTCGTCCTTGGAGAGCACATTGTCGGGCAACGCAGGCTTGCAGCCCACCAGGCCCGCCAGCAGGCACACCACTACCACTAGGCTAACGCATAAATTCCTCATCACTCGCTTTCCTCCTCACTGTTTGTCTTAGTCTTCTTTTCTTTGCCGCCCAACTGCTCCAGGTCCTCGCGGCAGAACATCATTAGCGAGAAGATGCCCGTGCACACGCAGCAATCGGCGAAATTGAACACGGGGTCGAAGAACGTGCCATGCTTCCCGCCCCAGAAAGGCACCCACTCCGGCCACGTGTAGTCGAAGAAGGGGAAGCGGAACATATCCACCACCTTGCCCATGAGGAAGGGAGCATAGCCCTCGCCGAAGGGCACCATGTAGGACACGTAATAGGGCGAAGAACCGGTAAACATGAGACCATAAAACATAGAGTCGATCATGTTGCCGATGGCACCCGTCAGCACCAGGCCCACCAGGAAGATGTAACGCAACCTCGCCGTGCCCTCCTTGATGATGTGGTGCAAATACCAGATGAGCACCACGATGGCGGAGGAGCGGAAGAGGCTGAGCCAGAGCTTGCCGATGAACGACATGCCCCAGGCCATACCGTTGTTCTCGATGAAGTCGATGTAAAACCAGTCAGTAACACGCACTGACTCGCCAAGGCAAAAGTGGGTCTTGACGTACAGCTTGATCCATTGGTCGATGACAAGCAGTAGCACCACCATTGCCGTGACGAGCCAGCCGATATGTAATTTGTTTGTTTTCTTCATTTATCAATGTTTTCTAGCCTCCTTGGAAGCCACGCTCAGCGTGGCGTGGGGCACGGCGCGCAAGCGCCCCTTGGGTATCAGCTCGCCCGTCTCGCGGTCGATGCCGTAGGTTTTGTTCTCTATGCGGACCAAGGCTGCCTCCAAGCCCTTGATGAACTTCTGCTGTCGCTGGGCCATCTGGATAATCTCTTCCTTGCTCTGCGCCTCGCTGCCTTCCTCGAGTGCCTTGTAGGTGGGCGAGGTGTCGATCACATCATTGCTGTCGGAGTGGTTCAGCTGGTTCATGCACTCGCGGTAGGTCTGCTTTGCCACTTTCAGTTTCTCTTCAATGATAGCGCGGAACTCTGCGAGGTCCTCATCGCTATAACGTGCTTTTTCGTTAGCCATAGACTTTTGAATTGTAATGATTTGAATTGATTTGACTAGAGGTTAAGGAATAAAAGTTAGAAGCAGTAGACTGGATGAATCCGTGCTCCTAACTTCTAACTCCTATACTATCTTAATTTTTCTCTACGAGAATGTTCAACTTGAAGTCATCAAACTCGGTCTCTGCGCCCTGGTTGTCACCCACCTGGATGCTGTCGGCCAGCACCTGTCCCTTGATGTAATCGCCAAAGGCC
>CAVAIX010000260.1:0-2496 GCA_963588695.1 Bacteroidaceae bacterium
ACGCTCTTGGAAATCATACCGACGTATGAAATCTCCAGTTTGGCTCCGGCCGGAGCATTCACTGAGAAGTTACCGTTGACATCGGTAACTGTGCCGGTGTTCGTGCCAGCCACCTTGACAGACGCACCAATCACGGGTGCACCATCTTCAGCAGAGGTCACTGTACCGGAAACCTTGGTTTGTGCCAACGCCACTCCTAAACTCAGGAAGAGGCAGGCCATAAACATCATTAGTCTTTCTTTCATAAAAACACTCTCAATTAATATTAAAAAATAGTTATCTCGTTTCTAAAACCTAATGCTTTCTCTAATGTTATCCGCGCCCCTGGGCATCTACCTCCCTCGCGGGACTCTCGCCGCTCCCTCCGTCTCCACCTCGTGCCCCGAGGTGGTGAGGGGATGGCTCCTTACACCTTATTATATATATAGGAAGCCGTGTACGGGCACTTTTCTTAATTTTATATAATCGCCTGCAAAATTAAGCATTCTTTAAGAAATCTCCAAACAATTCTAAAAAAAATGCACTTTTCGGGCTGCATTTTATTGCAAAAATGCTTTTTCCCCCATTTTCCGCTTATAAATCAAAAGGAAAAGGCGGTGGTTTTATGAGAGTTTGGAGATTTCCTCTATCAAAAGTTTACTGCGGCATACTGCTTTCCCATGGCATGCACATGCCGCAGTATCTGCTGCTCGCGTTCTTTAGATGGTATCTTGAAGCCGTTGATGTAGTTGCGGAGCAAGGTGGCATTGATGCCTATCTGCTTGGCGAACTCAGCGACATTGATCTCTTTGTGGGTAAGAAAGAACCGCTGCAGCTGCGTCGGCTCGGCATCGTCATAGTCGAAACTCTCGAAACTAATGTCTTCGTCAAGGTTGCGCCAATGTATGCCATCGAAGCCGAACTGGTATTCGCTTCGCTCTTCATCAGAGGCGTCCCTCAGCCTGGGATACCATAGCAAGGACTGCATATGTGTGTTTCCTGCTGTATCGACACCGTATATATGGTCGTTGTCAAACCAAATTTTCTTTATTTCCATTGCCTTCCCTACTTTTATCTGTTAAAGTACTCATCCCATCGTGCCATGATGATGTCTGTGTTCTCGTCGATAACAGTCTTTATCTTCTTCAGTTCGTTCGCCTTTAATCCTTGCGTTTTGTTCAAAACAAAAACGTTGCCGTCATAGTCGAACTTTGCAAAACCCGACGCTCCCTCAACGTGGATATGTATCGGTTCATGCTCTTTGCTGTAGAAGAAGAACGAGAACCCGAAGAATCTGAATATCTCTGGCATAACAGAATGTTTTATGCTGCAAATATAGGAATTATTTTTGATACCGCAAAGGAAAAAGGGGAAGAATTTATGAGAGTTTGGTGATTTTCTCTATCGTCAATCCAGAAGCCTGTGCAACGGTGTCAACGGACACGCCCAGAGATAAGAGGTTTCTCGCCATCTTGACCTTGGCCTCTTGTTCACCTTCAGCCCGACCTTCAGCCCGACCTTCAGCCCGACCTTCCTGTAGCCCATCATCGTAGCCTGTTCTTATGACACTGCGTTGATAGCGCAGGTTTTCCATGTGGCGGACGTAGTCGTTGCGCTCAGCAACGGACATTTTATCCATTGCCAGACACCTGCGAGCTACGGACAGACCTGGAGCCTTAGACCTGTCGTTGATTTCTCCTGTTTTCAAGAAGCTAATCCACTCGTCAAGGTTGGTTACTGCCAATTTATCGAAATTGTCCACACAGAGCAGGTAATATTCGGGGAATATGTCGCCCGCCTCACGGGTGGTGTCTTTTCCCTTTTCAATCTTGTCGCCGAAGAACGCTTCGCTCTGACGGTTGGACAGTTTGAGAATGTCGTGCGGTTCATGCAGCCCCTGAAACACGGTCTTTCCATGATAGACGTAGTCTTTGGCCTGTCCCAGTGTAAAATACACGATATTGATGGAGTAGACTTTTCGAACCTTATCGTAGTCGTCACCTAAATTGATGTAATCGGTGATTACTTTTGACACTCCATAAAGTATGCGGTGGAAATAGGTCAGCTCGCGAGTGTTCTGTATCTCGAATATGGCTAATTCGCCCTTTTCGTTCTCGGCAAGGATATCTACACGATTGAACTTGTCGTTCTCCGTGTATTGGTTGGTCTCACTCTCCAAGAACCGCTTAATCTTGAATTTCTCGTTCAGCAAAGAATACATCAGTCCTTCCAACACGGCATAGTTGGCCTTGTTGCGAAGCAGCCGCTTCATCGCCCAGTCAAATCGGATATAGTTTGCCATATTCGTCTAATTTGTTGTTTCTGTCGCCGAAGATACGCTTTTTTCCCGAGATTTCCACTCCAAACGGTTCACGCCGTCCTGCAGACTGAAGTTTAGCCCCACCTTCACCACGGGTTTGTCCTGTAACTTGAAGGCATCGGCGTAATGTTTGGCTTCTATCTGTGCGAGGGCTTCCTCCACACTGCCATTGAGCTTCAACTCCATCACGTAGATGG
>CAVAIX010000261.1:0-2486 GCA_963588695.1 Bacteroidaceae bacterium
CCTATCGACTCTCCGATGAACCATTTATTGTTGATGTCGTCTTCCTTACCATTAGCCAACGATACTATCTCGTCCGCATTATAGGAGGCGGTTAAATCAGAAGTCCATTTAAAGTCCTTTCCGTTGATGTTTACCGTATTCAAGGTAACGTCAACACCCTTTCCCTTGGTCTCACCGATATTGGCGTAAGTATTGGTGTATCCCGTTACCGTCGGAATAGTCATCAACATCAGCAAATCCGTGGTTTTCGACTGGTAAAGGTCTACGACACCCGAGATGCGTCCTTTCAACAGAGAGAAGTCTACACCTAAATTGTACTGCAGCGTCCGCTCCCATCCCAGATTTTGGTTGGCCATCGTTGTTGACGGTGCTGTTCCAGCTATCAGGGTACTCCCAGACGGATAGTAATAAGAGCCTACGGCACCCTTGGTAACATAAGCATCCACAGCCGCATTTCCCGTGACACCTACACCAAAACGCAGCTTCAGCTGTGTGACCACATCGGAGATGCCGGCCATAAAGTCTTCCTGGTCTATGCGCCAGCCGACAGCCGCACTGGGGAAGAATGACCACTTATGTCCTTCAGCCAACTGCGATGCACCGTCCCACCGTCCACTGGCTGTCAGCAGATACTTGTCAGAGAAATTATAGTTAAAACGAGCCATATATGAAATCAACTGTTTTTCTGTCAAGCTGGAACTCCAGGAACTCAGTGCAGAAATATTACTGTTGGTTAATGCATTCCATTTCTGACTGCTGAAAGGAATATTGGTGGCCGACATGCTCATTCCCTCCGTCTTGTACTTCGTCATGCTTTGCAACAGGGTCAAGCCGAACGTGTGCTGGCGAATGCTCTTGTTGTAATAGATAAGGTTATCCAGCGTGTAGGACAGATTCTGTGAACGCTTGAGCAACGCATAGCTGGAACCAAGTCGCGTGACAGACTGCGCATCCAAATATACGCCTTGACGATAATTTGAGAAATCTGGACCGAAATTAACTCGGTAACGGAGACCGTCAAGTGGCTCGAACAGTTTTCCAAAATCAATCTGTGCATGGAAGCTGCCAAACGTACGAAGCGTTGTGCGTTGATCCTGCGAATAGTTCCATTCTCCTGCAATGTTCAGCACACCAGAGTCGCCGCCAGGCTGTTCGATTCTGTTTCCCTCGTCATCATAGGGAACAGCATAAGGGAACTGGCTTCGTGCAGAATAATAGTAGTCGCTATGTGTAGCATTGAGGTTGGCACCTGTACCTGACATACCGTATTCCTGAACACCGTACATGGCGGTTAAATTTCCTCCCAACGAGAACCATTTCAAGGGTGTAGCGTCAAAGGATGCCTTGGCGGTATATCGGGTATAGCCTTGGCCACGTATAGTGCCTTTGTTATTGAGGTAACCAAAAGAGAAATAGCCGTTCATCTTCTCCGTGCCACCACTTCCGCTCAGCGTGTGCTGGTGGGTTATTCCCGTCTGCTTGACCATACCTATCCAGTCTGTCGTCTCCACCTGGGAGCCGTCCCACGTTCCACTGGCCCAACCTTTCTCAATATTGGCCCATGCATAGGGGTCAACGTTGCCATTGAATATCTTATAGTCGTTCTCCTTGGTAGGCTGATCGGCACGGGGATACAACGACGGGTTGGAGTAATAGTAAGACCAGCGACGGAAGTCGATGTACTCTGCCGCATTCATCATCTCAATCTCATCCTGCAACGTCTCCGCTGTAACAGAACCAGAATAGTTCAGGCTCAGTTTGCCCTGTTTGCCCTGCTTGGTGGTGATAATCACAACACCATTGGCACCACGCGAACCGTAGATGGCCGTGGCTGATGCGTCCTTCAGAATGTCAATAGTCTCGATGTCGCTCGGATTCAGATAGTCTATACTACCACTCATCAAAGGGATATTATCCACCACGTAGAGTGGGGAATTGGATGCTGTCAGAGAACGTACACCACGGATATTGATAGACCCGAGAGTTCCAGGACGCTCGCTGGAGGTAATATCCACACCAGCAGCCTTGCCCTGCATGGCCTCCAATGCGTTTGTCACAGGACGCGATTTGAGTTCCTTGTCACCAATACGCAAGGTTGCGCCAGTCACGTCGCTCTTCTTTTGGACACCGTAGCCGACCACGACCACCTCGTCCATCATCTGTGCGTCTTCCTGCAAAACCACCGTGACGCTGGTGCGCCCGTTGAGGGCGACCTCCTGTGTCACATATCCTATATAGGAGATGGACAGCGTCACATTCTTCTTCACCAGGGGGATTGCAAAATTTCCGTCAAGGTCTGTCACCGTGCCTGTTGTTGTCCCTTTCACAACCACACTGGCACCGATAACAGGTTGTCCCAACACATCACTCACATTACCGGACACTTTTTCCTGTGCCATGGCCACCGACGAACATACGGTGACCAGCATGAGGAAGAGTACGCGCTGCCACATCGTGAAGCAGCCTGTCCCTACATTCATTTTGTT
>CAVAIX010000262.1:0-2478 GCA_963588695.1 Bacteroidaceae bacterium
TATTGGAAGATACGACTATCTGGATGTTTTTCTTTATATTCCTTAACTTGGGAGGGAGTAACGTCATCACCGCTGAATGGATTCCACAAGCCATCACGTAACATTTGCATCCGCACACCGTGAACATCGGCGGCACGCTCTGAACGAAGGTTATCGTGTTTTTTAGCAGCTTTTTGCTCCTTCTTCGCTGCCGATTTTAACTCTTTCTCGGTAGGTTCTTCTCCAAGAGCCAACAGCCTTTTTTTTGCCTGTTCTTGGAGGGTATTCCCATAGGTATCTTTCATCTTTTGGGATGACGATGCGTTTTTGTTGATTTCTTCATACACTGGCATATGTTGCGACAACATTTCATCTGTCACAGCAATGTATAAGCCGTGTGCAGCTTCATGGGCAGCCAAACGCATACCAAATTTTGACGCGTCATTTCCAATGTAGGCCAGATTATTACTGTCGCCCTTGGTCACATCATTCATGGGCACATACATGCTGTTAAGGGTATCTTTGATATAATAGACATCCGTTTGGGTTGACACATTACGGGCACGATCCAAAATCTGAGAAAATTTTTGCTGCTTTTCGGCTGGTAGCGCATCCTCGTTTTCATACCCCATCGAGCGAACTAAACGCTGGCGGAACGCATCGGAACGGAAGTAGGATGACGCAACGGCAAAATCGGTGGCCGACTGGGAAAAGCCTTCCTTGGCGGCATATTCCTTAATGGCATCCGTTTGGGTCTCGCCAAGCAGGTCTTCGTCGGATAATGCTGTGCCGTCCACCTTAATGCCACTTATACGGTTTGCAATGGTGTCTGCCACTTGCCCGGAAAGGGTCTTTTCACCGGGAAGATTCTGTTGCTCTTCGATGGATTCTGTATCTGCTTCCATTTGGTCGGTTACACCAGTACCATTTCGCACTTGACAGACGGTCGAATAGAACTCGGAAGGTGAAATGTCAAGTTCTTCCTTTTCGTTCGCATCAGGAGATGTGAGTTTCTCTTCGTTTCTTTCCATAATTTAATAGTTATTGATTACTACTATTATATTCTATCCTCTATATCTACATCCGCTGGTCTTATAATCACTGCAGAAGAGTCCATAAGGCCCCTTTCTTACAATTCCCTTGCCGCAAATCGGACACTTATCACCGACCTTCAACGCACCCTTCTTGACAGTACGGGTGTTGGGAGATGATTTTCTTCCTGCCGAGGGACGGCTGGAAGGTGTATAACTCTTTCGAGTACCATACGAACTGGTACTCGGGGCAGATTGTGAGGTAATCGTTTTGGTGTTGCTATCTGCCTGCACCTCCTTGATGATGCTGACAAGTTGTGTCTGCAACTCATCCATAAAGGCATCCAGTGTAAACACGCCTTTCTCGATGTCGCGCAGCTTCTTTTCCCATGTACCTGTCAACTCTGGACTTTTTAGCATTTTTGCCTGAATGACCTCTATAAGGTCACGGCCTGCCGGATTGGAAATAAGGGCTTTCTTTTCACGGCGGATATATCCGCGTTTCAGAAGGGTCTCAATAATACCAGCACGGCTCGACGGGCGACCAATGCCGTTCTCCTTCATCGCCTCACGCAAGGTTTCATCCTCTACAAACTTGCCTGCGGTTTCCATGGCCTGCAACAGGGAGGCTTCGGTATAACGCTTCGGCGGAGTGGTCATCTTCTGTACCAACGTGGGTACGTGCTGACCACTCTCACCAACAGTAAAGGTGGGAAGAACACCATTTTCACCCGGTTCTTTCTCTTTCTCTTCCTCGTCATCATCCTTCTGTACCTTGGCATAGACGGCACGCCAGCCCTCGGAAAGGATAGTACGGCCAGTAGCCTTGAAGTCTACACCTCCAGAGGTGGCCAATACGGTTGTCTGCGCATATTCACAGTTTGGATAAAACACAGCACAGAAACGGCGGAGAATTAGGTCATAGACCTTTCTTTCGTAGTCGTTGATTCCACTGAGATTACCTGTATCTCCAGTGGGAATGATGGCGTGGTGGTCTGTTACCTTGCTGTTATCAAAGACACGTTTGCTCTTTGGTAGCTGTTTGCCCACTAACGGACGAGCAACGTCAAAGGTTTCAGAAAGCCGCTGGAGAATACCCGGACACTGTGTATAGATGTCATCTGTGAGGAACTTCGTATCTACACGGGGATAGGTAGTCAGTTTTTTCTCGTAAAGGCTCTGAATGTTCTTCAACGTGGTATCAGCAGAGAAACCGTATTTGCGGTTACAGTCCACCTGTAATGCCGTGAGGTCATACAACTGGGGAGGCTGTTCGCTGCCTCGCTTCTGTTGGACATCTTTTATGGTCAGTCTGTTGCGCTTGGCGGCTTCTAAAAAGTTACGACCCTCGCTCTCACTATTAAACCTGCCCTTCGTACAACTGAATACTGTATCTCGATATTTCGTAGTCAGTAGCCAATAGGGCACTGGCTTGAAATGCTCAATCTCATTGTCTCGGTCAACTATC
>CAVAIX010000263.1:0-2476 GCA_963588695.1 Bacteroidaceae bacterium
GTGATAGGATGGGAGCCTCTAACAGTGTCATCAACACCTTGGGGAGCAGCACCAACGATGGTGTCAACCAGACCGAGACATCCACCCGCACGGGCTATTACCTGCGCAAGCTACTCCGCACGGATGTCAACCTGAATCCGTTGTATGCCAATTCACAGAAGCACTACATTCCGCATATCCGCTATACCGAGATATTCTTGAACTATGCCGAGGCCGCCAACGAGGCTTGGGGACCCACTGGCACAGGCACGCACAACTATTCCGCCTATGATGTCATCAAGGCCATCCGCCAGCGCGCCAAGGTGGGCACGGACAACGACGACCCCTATCTGGAGGAGTGCGCCAAAAGCCAAGACCTGATGCGTGAGCTAATCCGCAACGAACGCCGGCTGGAACTGTGCTTCGAGGGATTCCGCTTCTGGGATCTGCGTCGCTGGAAGGTGTCGCTGAGCAAGTTAACCGAAACGGCCGTCGGTACCAATATGGTAGACAAGGTGCAGACCTATCCCGATGTCGAGGTGCGTAGCTACAAGGACTATATGTACTACGGCCCGATTCCTTACAGCGAGATCTTGAAATGGGACAATCTGAAACAGAACAAGGGTTGGTAAACACTAAAAGACTATGAAAAAATACACCTATCTCATACTCGCGGCGTGGACAGCAGCGCTGGCCGCCTGCGAGAACGGCAGTCAGGAGTTTCCCGATTACGACTACCGCACGGTCTACTTTGCCTATCAGTCGCCAGTGCGCACGCTCGTGCTCGGCGAAGACCCAGAATCGGACAACACGAAAGATAATGCACACCAGTGCGAGATCAAGGCTGTCACGGGAGGCGGATACTCCAATCTGGGCAACATCGTGATACGCTTCACGGTGGACAACACTATGACGGACGACCTATATTTCAAGGGTACGAACCAGCGGGTCTACCCGATGCCGCCCACCTACTACAAGCTGTCGTCCGATCAGATTGAGATACCGCAAGGGAAGAATCGGGGCGGTGTGACCGTGGAGTTTACACAGGATTTCTTCAACGACTCCCACGCCATCGAAAACTGCTATGTCATCCCACTGCGCATGACACACGTATCGGGGGCGGACTCCATCCTGCGCGGCCAGTCCGCTTTAGCTAACCCGAACCGCTTCGTGGAGAGCGACTGGGACGTACAGCCGAGGGACTATGTGCTCTACTGCGTCAAGTATATCAATCCGTGGCACGCCACCTATCTGCGCCGTGGTGTGGACACCTTCGTAGGCAAGAGCGGACACGAAAGTCTGAGCAAGACGGAGGTGCGCCACGGGACGTATGTCGAGAACGACGAGGTGGTGCAGCTGACCACCAGTGCCTACCGCGCGGTAAAGATGACACTCAACGCCAAAGACGAGGCCGGTACGAACATCCCCTATACAGTAGTTCTGACCTTCGACGAGGCGGGTAACTGCACGGTGTCATCCGCAGAACCCAAGAGTTATCAGATCAGTGGAACGGGCAAGTTCGTAGAGAAGGGTGACAAGAACAGCTGGGGCAACAAAGACCGCAACGCTATCTTCCTTGACTATACGGTAGACCTGCCGCAGCTGACCTGTCATACGGTCGACACGCTCGTGGTGCGCAACCGTGGCGTGGTATTGGAAACTTTTATACCTGAAACAAAATAAAACTCCGAGATGATGAGACACAAGATCATATTTTCAACCGTATTGTCGGTGGCGGTGCTCTTGCTAACCGCCTGTACGGACAACAGCCGGAACTGGTTCTTGGACGCCCCGGATGTGGACGGCACGGCCGACTTCACCCCGGTGGAACTGGGTGCCCTGCATGTGGACGGACGCTACTTGAAGAACGAGGCAGGAGAGATTGTCAATCTCCATGGCTTTGCCCAGACGTTCAGTCCGTACTTCAACAAAAACGCATGGAGCAACTACGACGTGGACGGCTGTCTGTACTACAACAAAAAATGTCTAGATGGGGTGCTGGCCGCTGGATGGAAGGTAAACTTCGTCCGCCAGCACATGGACTCCTATTGGAGTAGTCCCGACACGCCCGACGAAGCCCATGCCTACGCCTACTACGACCGGGAACGTTTTGTAAAATATCTCAATTTGGTGTTCATTCCCATGGCGGAATACGCCATCGAACGCGGCTGCTATGTGGTGATGCGTCCTCCTGGAGTGAGTCCAGAGACCATTGCGGAGGGTGATAAATACAATCAATATCTGATTGATATCTGGGATATCGTTTCTAACCACCCGAAGATCAAAAACAATCCGGGCATCATGTTCGAGCTGGCTAACGAACCCGTAAACATCGTCGGAACGGACGGATTGACAGGTTCGTCCACCGATTCACAATTCGAGGCCCTGAAACGTTTCTTACAGCCTATTGTTGATAAAATTCGAGAGAATGGTTGCAACAATATTCTCTGGTTGCCAGGACTGGGCTATCAGTCACTGTACGGTGGCTGTGCTACAC
>CAVAIX010000264.1:0-2474 GCA_963588695.1 Bacteroidaceae bacterium
GGGTCATGTACCATCGGAGTATGGAGTCCTTGTTGGCGGACGGCAAACAGGGTTCGCTGCTGCCATCGAACGGTATCCCCTCTCCGTTCGTAAAGGTGTTCACAGGTCGAACTAAAACTGCCAAGCGCAGCATCACCGAGGAAGAGATTCTTCGGCTTCACGCTTTAGCCCTACCAAAAGACTCGCCGTTCTCCTTGGCGCGTGACCTCTTTATGTTCAGCTTCTATGCCATGGGGATGCCGTTCGTCGACATTGCCCACCTCAAGAAAAGCCAAATAAAAGATGGTGTCATCCATTACTCTCGCCACAAGACGGGCCAGTCCGTCACGGTCGCCGTCCTTCCACCGATGCTCCAGATAGTAGCACGCTATGCTGTCGCCAGTTCCGAATACGTGTTCCCAATTCTCTCGGCACAAGGCGGTGAGGCACTCCACAGGCAATATCGCTGTAGTCTGCGCCGATACAATTACGCCCTGCAGCGACTTTCTGATATGACAGGTGCTTCCAGACCACTCTCCTCATACGTGGTGCGTCACTCCTGGGCAAGCATAGCCTTCCAGCATCATGTTGACATCGGCTTGATAGGCAAAGCACTGGGACACACCAAGTCGTCCACCACCTTATTATATATAAAGAACCTGTTCGACCGCGATTTGGCAGATGCCAACCGCTCATTGATGCAACATTTAGGACTATAAAACTCAGAAAAAGTGTGTTTAACCGTGCGGAATGTGTGTTTTTTAGACACATTCCGCACGTTATCTCGCATTTTTCTCGTATCTTTGCCACAAATTTAAGGCTATGTTAGTAGGAAGGAAAGAAGAGCAAAGGATTCTCAATCAGGCGGTTCGCTCAGATGAATCCCAGTTTGTCGCCATTTATGGCCGTCGCCGTGTGGGCAAGACGTTTCTCGTAAGGGAAGTCTTCGGGTATAAGTTCTCGTTCTACCACACAGGCATTGCCAATGGTTCCAAACAGACAGAACTTTCCGAGTTCAGAAAGTCTTTGGAGCAGGCAAGCCATTCGAAAGTCAAGCGACTGACAGACTGGTATGATGCGTTCGCCCAATTAGCGTCTCTCTTGGAGGCATCTGTAGACCCGAAAAAAGTTGTTTTCATAGACGAAATGCCATGGATGGACTCCCCTCGTTCTAACTTCATACCGGCATTGGAGCATTTCTGGAATGGTTGGGCGTCCGCACGAAAGGATGTGGTCTTAATTATTTGCGGCAGTGCTACCTCTTGGATCATCAACAAGGTCATCAAGAACCACGGAGGCCTGCACAATCGTGTCACGGTGAGAATTCACTTAAAGCCGTTTACCCTACGGGAATGTGAGCAGTATGTGGAAGTAAGCAACCTTCAATTCAACCGCCGCCAGATTTTGGAGGGATACATGATAATGGGCGGTGTCCCATTCTACTGGTCGCAGCTGGATGGTGGCCAAAGCCTCAATCAAAATATCGACCGATTGTTTTTCGCAGAAGACGGGAATCTACGCCATGAATTTGACGATCTCTATGACTCACTTTTCAAACAACCCAAACCATATATCACCATTGTCAAGACCCTGGCGACAAAGAAGGTGGGCATGAATCGCAGCGAGATTATAAAAGCGGCAAAGATAACCGACAATGGCAAGCTCACAGAGTATCTGGAAAATCTGGAGTACTGCGGTTTCATCCGCAAATACAGCAGTATCGGTATGAAGACCAAGAACGCGGTCTATCAGTTGATGGACAACTATACTTTGTTCTATTTTAAGTTCATCAAGGACAATGTCATTAATGACCCGCAATTTTGGAGCAAGGTGGCTGGCACACCAACATACAACACCTGGTGCGGCTTGGCGTTTGATCGTGTATGCCTGCAGCATACCGAACAAATCAAACAGAAACTGGGGATTCAAGGCATCATCACCACGGTCTACTCATGGAGTTTGGTGGCTACAAAAGCTACGCCTGGCGCACAGGTTGACTTGTTGATAGACCGGAATGACAATGTCATCAACCTGTGCGAAATCAAGTATTCCAAGGCCACCTTCAGCATCACCAATGCGGTAGACGAAGCCCTTCAGAACAAGCGCGAGCGTTTCGTCCAAGAGACCCATACCAATAAGGCTGTTCATCTCACGATGATTACCACTGTTGGAGTGGCTGAAAACAGCTACGCTTCAGATATCCAGTCTGTGGTGACGCTGGATGACCTATACGTATAAGGAATATCGGACTTTGGTCAAAGTGTTAAAACGACCCGTCCCATCGAAAAAAAAACGAGTTTTTCTTTTGCATTTCGCTCGCTTAATCGTACTCTGACCTTCGGTCGAAGATAGGCTGCGCCTCTGAAATAAAAAAGAAAAAGCATTTTTCTTTTTGTATTTCTCTCGGTTTGCACTATCTTTGCAGCAGATTCAGAACAGGACAGGTATGGCACAGAAACTCTACCCCATCGGCATGCAGACGTTTGAGGAAATCA
>CAVAIX010000265.1:0-2470 GCA_963588695.1 Bacteroidaceae bacterium
AACCGAGGCATAGAGCCAACTTTTTCGTCGTTCCCTGTCTAAGGTGTCGTATTGACTCCAAGCCTTCTCAAAAACATCAGCCACAGGGTCGCGAACATCACAGCCACACCCCAAAAGGGATTCGGCATAACGCACCAATCGAGGATACATCTCCATGAACAGTTGCTTAAAGTCGTTGTTTCTCGCTTTGTCCAGCACCACTACCTTTGTATTTGTTCTTTGTGGCATTGAAGGTGTATATCACATTGATGCCGATTTTTTGATTGTCGGAATAATTACTATATGCCTGGCGCGACTGCGTGCCGTTGGCATCAAAGTAATAATAGCCAGTATGCAGCAGGTCTCGTATCACGAAAGTAAGTTTGAGGGCATCGTTCTTCAAGTAGTTCTTGGATACCCGAAACTGCATACTGCCCATGCACCGCTTGTGGCCATGTCCCTGGTACGCCTGGGTGTTCACATTTCCCGAAAGGTTCAAGAACCAGCGGTGAGGGAATTTGAAGTTGTTGTTCATACTGAACGAGAATAGGGGCTGGTTGCCGTGGGACGGGATGTTGAGATGCTCTACATTCTCATGATAGAAGCTGACGCTGGCTGTCAGGTTAGGTTGGTACATCCCAAAAGATGGAGCCACCCGAAGATTGGCTCCGTAGTAAGAGGCATGAGGAATCGTTGCCATCGTTTGTAACAAGATGCTGGGATGATTCACCTCGTCGTAAGGCTTATACCAGGTCGTGTACATGTCGAGCACACGGTTGTAATAGGCCATCAACGACAGCCATTTGTATGTTCCGCTCAGGTTGAAGCTATGCTGTTGCTGGGGCTTTAAGAGTGGGTCGCCCGTGTTGTATTCGTATTTGCTGACATAGTCAACGCTGCTTTGCAGCATGGAATAGCTGGGACTATACTTGTTCAGCCGATAGCTGAAAGCCAAGTTCAGCCCCTGATGGCTGTAGGCCACCGACAAAAAGGGAATCCAGTCCCAGTAGGTTGGGCTTTGTTCCGACTGCAGTATGTCCTTCTCGTAGTAGGAGGTCTTCTGATATTCATACCGCACACCAGCACCATAGCCCATTCGCCCGAACTGGACATTATACTCAGCAAAGCCAGCGCAAATGGTTTGTTTGATATGGTTGAAGGCATCGGAGGAGTAGCCGCTCTGCGTAAAGTCATTTCGGCGATTGGTAAACGTCTCCTCCGTACCAAAGGCCAGGCGACCTTTCCACAAGGGGGTGCTCACTACCAGTTTGGCTGCATAGAGGTCACTCTTCACCTGGCTCTCCGATTGGGCATCCATACTGCCATCATTGATGGCCATCTGGGTGTTCTTCGATACGCTGTTGTAATAGTCGCCGTTAAACTCCACATTCCAATTTCCAAAGTCGGCGGTATAATAGGCATTGACGCTATGTGACCAATGGGGGCTACGCTTCGAGAAAGACTCTATGGCGATGTCCTCCACCACGTTGCCGTCACTCGTCACTTCGGTATTTCCCCAACTGTGTCTATAGTTGTTGCCTATAAGATTGTTTGCCTCATAGCGCACGCCCAACGACTGATGGTCGTCAATCTCGTAGTTGAATCCTGTCATCAACTGGATGTCCCCACTATTTGTCACTATAGTCCGCTTGTCTGTGAAATTCCATAGGCTATTGGTGTTCAGCTGTGTTTGGGAATGAGCCGTGGCGCGTGTCCTGTCATTGCCGACTCCAACCTCGCCAAAGAGATCTAAACCGCCCGTACGATAATTCAATTGAACGTCTTGAAAATGGTGCGGTGAATAATGTCCTTGGGTGTACTCAGAGTACACGCTTCCACTCCAGCCCTCTCCCCGCTTGCGAACAGCTTTCAGTCTGATGACAGCATTAGTTGTTGCACTATATTGCACACAGGGCACCGTCACAATCTCTGCTTTCAGAATGTCCTTGGCATTCAGACGTTTCAACTCATCGGTATTCCTTATCTTCCTGCCATTGAGATAAATCTCTGGTGCGCCACGGCCAATGATTTCCCATTTACCATCATCTCCAGAGACAAACGGCAACTGCCCAATCATATCTGCCGCCGAACCCATTTCACTCAATATCGTACCAGCTACACGGGTGACGAAAGCTCCGTCCTTGTACTCCACGTCGGGACGGCTGCTCTTCACAGTCACCGCCTTCAACTGTTGGGTATGCGGCTGCATCGTAATGCGCATATTTGGCTTGCAAGCCACGGTCTGTGTTTGGTAGCCTACAAAGGAAATCTTCAGCTTGGCATTCTTGTCGGTAAGGGGAATCGTGAAACTGCCATCCTCAGCTGTGACACAGCCCAAAACAGACGATGAGCCATCAGTAGGTAAAAGCACCACATTGGCGAAAGGCAATGGGCGCTGGTGCTCATCCAGCACTTTTCCCTTGACGTACTCGACCTGCGCCACCTTGCCAGTATACTGTATGACGAAATAAGTGGAATGCTCCAAGAAACT
>CAVAIX010000266.1:0-2461 GCA_963588695.1 Bacteroidaceae bacterium
TGACAGTGCCTATCGGTTGGCTGCTACGATGAGGGACTGTTTTGTATTTCCACTGGCGGGCGGCTCCAACAACGGACTGTACAAGTATTCGCGCGAGCACAGCTTCGTGACGATGCTCGTGGCGGGTATGGATGCAGACTGCTCCGCCTATAGCGACCGCGTGCCGTTCTCGGTGGTCATCAGGATAGATGAGGTGGTGGAACGCTACCTCAGCGACTGGTACGACGGGCGCGAGCTACCTGAGCACCAGACCTTCGGACTGGAGTCGCACGCAATGGACATTGTTGTCAGTCCGCTGTTCTATGAGACTACCGACATCTTCGAGGACTATTACATGGACCAGGCGTATTGGCAAAACGCCTACGAACAATACAGGGCGGAAGCCATTGGAAAGGAGGCAGAATATGAAGCGAAATAGTATAGCGTTGCTGCTATTGACGGCGTTACTGGCGGGCTGCTCCACAGACGACAACGCAACGACGGAACAGGCAGAGGTGACGACCTACAAGGTGGCAGTCATCATTCCCGAATCGCAGCGGGCACGGTGCGAGCGGAGCGTCAACTGGGCACTGGAAAACATCAAGCAGGCGCAGAAAAGTCTGCCACGGCAGGTGCTGCTGAACGTGGAATGGAAGGATGAGGATGCCTCCGACCTCAGCGACTACCTCGACCGCATCACGCAGGACGAGACCTATGCCGCCATCGTCGGTCCCTCGACCTCCAGTAAAGCCAGCATCGCCGCTGCGGCCTGCCGCTCGTATGAGAAGACCATCATCCTACCCATCGCTACCTCGACGGAGTTTCAGCGCATCAACGCCGGACAGGGTTACGTGTGGAATCTCGTGGAGAGCGACGTAGCGCAGTGTGAGATACTGCTGACGCAGGCTCGGTTGTCGGGGATGAGCAACGTGAGTTTGATTACTTCCGACGACGACTACGGACGGAGCTTCAGCGACTGGTTCGCCTATCAAGCAGCAGAGCTGAACATGGAGGTGGGGACGGTGACCATTTACAGCGACGAGACGGAGCTGCGCGCCGCTGTCAAGGCGCAGCACGAACTGGGGCACGGCAGCGAACGCGCACTGATATTCGCGCCTGGCACAGAGATTACCGACGGTCTGATATTAGATGACGAGATTGGCAGACTGAAGGGAACGGCCTCCACACTGGATTTCCCCCTGCTGCTCTGCTCCGACATGATGAACTCAGCGACAATGGCCTCGCAGCTGAAAAACATGACCTACGAGGGTGTGTCGCCCACCGCCGACCCACAGTCGGGCTTCGTCAGTGCCTATGTGGCACGGTTCGGCGAGATGCCCATCAACGGCGAGGCGCACTACTATGATGCCATCACGCTCCTGGCCTGCGCACTGACGGCCAAGACCGACGACGAACTGCTTTGGCAGGCCGTACTCCGCGTGGTAGACGGACGCGACACATGGAACGGATCATGGCTGCCCGACGATATGACGAGTGCGTTCCAGCTGTTGCAGCAGGGAGCAACACCCGACCTCAACGGCGTGACGGGCGACTGGACGTTCGACGAGCGCACTCATGCGTCGGTGCTGAACACCACCTACGAGCACTGGATTCTGACAGGCGGACAGTCATACACCATCGAGTACCTCTCGACAGACGGGTCGGGCCGCACCACATCAACCATCCAGGCGTGGGACTGGCAACGGCAGACGATGCAGACGTTCAGTCTGACACAAACCGACTACACCTATCCACCGCTGAACGACTGCTGGGCGGTGGTCATAGGCACGAGCGACACGTGGACGAACTACCGCCACCAGGCCGATGCACTGGCCATGTACCAGTTGCTGAAGCGGCATGGCTACGACGATGACCACATCCTGCTCATCATTGCCGACAACATTGCCTATGACTCGCACAACATTTACCCGGGAGTTGTCCGCGTGCGCCCCAATGGCGAGAACGTCTATGAGAATGTGAAGGTCGATTACCAGCTGGGCGACGTGACGATCTTCGACTTGAAGGAAATGATGCTCGGCCGCCGCAGTGAGCGGCTGCCCGAGGTCATCACGCCCACACAGAACGACAACGTGATGGTATTCTGGTGCGGACATGGCAACAAGAACCTGTTAGCGTGGGGGAGCGACGTGGCAATCAGGGGCGACCATGTGCGGGACATCGTGCAGACCATGAGCGACGAGGGGCGTTTCCGCAAGATGCTCTTCGCTGTTGATGCCTGTTTTAGCGGCAGCATCGGTGAGGCCTGCGAGGGCATCCCTGGTGTGCTGCTCATCACTGCAGCCAACGCCAACGAGTCGTCAAAAGCCGATATGAAAGACCCCGAGATGGGCATCTGGCTGTCGAACGGCTTCACACGCGCCTTCCAAGAGACCATCGACGAGAATACCGACATCTCCATGCGCGACCTCTACTACACGCTGGCACGCCACACCGTAGGTTCCCATGCCACAGTCTATAACGC
>CAVAIX010000267.1:0-2447 GCA_963588695.1 Bacteroidaceae bacterium
GTTGTATATGGGCGGGAGCCTCGCCTCGCCAGTCGTTATATAAACCAAGAAGTTTCTCCATCGTGCAGCGGATTATATGTCCTCACTCTTTTTCTTGCGTTCATACTGTGCCAACAAAACGTCTACAACAAGCAGCAGTATGACGATGCCCAGTGTCATCAGAAACGAATCGGTCAGTGCGTAGATGCCTCCACACACCACGAGCATGAGAATGAGATGATTGATTTTAATGTTTTGTTTCATAGCGCAAAGGTAGTGGAAATCGAAGACATTGCAAAATAAAGGCAACAAAAAAACCGGATGTCATCACGACAACCGATTTTCAAAACAAACTACTTAAAAACTAATCTACTAAAACAAATCAAAAAAATATCTCTTTTGCAAGTGATTCTATACCATTTTGTGTTGATTTTTAACTTTCAACGCTGCAAAGATAGTCGTTTTATGCATACGATGCAAATAATTTCACTATAAAATGATACAAAATTGATGTAAATCAAACCGGGAGACTGGAAAAAAGTTCCAATCCCCCGGTTTTTGACAACTCTGTGTTACAGAATATTACATCATGCCGCCCATGCCTGGATTGCCACCCATCGGCATGGCAGCGTGCTCTTCGGGTTTGTCGACGATGAGACACTCGGTGGTTAGGAACATGCCTGCAATGGAAGCAGCGTTCTCCAAAGCCACGCGAGCCACCTTGGCTGGGTCTACGATTCCAGCGGCACGCAGGTCTTCATACTGCTCGGTACGAGCATTGTATCCGAAGTCGCCCTTGCCTTCGCGCACCTTCTGTACGACTACGGCTCCCTCGCCGCCAGCGTTGTGAACTATCTGACGGAGCGGCTCTTCAATGGCGCGCTCCACGATGTTGATACCTGTCTGCTCATCAGCGTTGTCACCCTTCACTTTCTTCAGTACGTCAAGTGCGCGGATGTAGGTTGTGCCACCGCCAGCTACGATGCCTTCCTCAATGGCAGCGCGTGTGGCGCAGAGTGCATCGTCCACGCGGTCTTTCTTCTCTTTCATCTCCACCTCGCTATTGGCACCGACATAGAGTACGGCAACACCGCCAGACAGTTTGGCCAGACGCTCCTGCAGCTTCTCCTTGTCGTAGCTGCTGGTCGTGAGTTCGATTTCCTTCTTAATCTGTGCGATGCGATCCTGAATGTTCTCCTTGTTGCCAGCACCGTTGACGATGGTGGTGTTGTCTTTCGACACGGTAACCTTGTCGCAGGTGCCCAGCATATCCAGTGTGGCCTGCTCCAGCTTCAAGCCCTTTTCCTCGCTGATGACGACACCGCCTGTCAGAATGGCAATGTCTTCCAGCATAGCCTTGCGGCGGTCGCCGAAGCCAGGAGCCTTGACAGCGCAAATCTTCAGGCCACCGCGCAGACGGTTGACTACCAGTGTGGTCAGAGCCTCTGAGTCCACGTCCTCGGCGATGACAAGCAGCGGGCGTCCGCTCTCAGCGGCAGGCTGCAGGATGGGCAGGAAGTCCTTGATGTTGCTGATCTTCTTGTCGTAGATGAGGATGTAGGGGTTCTCCATCACGCACTCCATCTTCTCGGAGTCTGTTACGAAATAGCCAGAGAGATAGCCGCGGTCAAACTGCATACCCTCAACCACGCCGATGTGCGTGTCGCGGCTCTTCGACTCCTCGATGGTGATGACACCGTCCTTTGACACCTTGCGCATAGCGTCGGCCAGCAACTTACCGATTTCCTCGTCGTTGTTGGCACTCACCGTGGCCACCTGTTCAATCTTATCGTAGTTATCGCCCACCTGCTCAGCACTCTCCTTGATGTGGTCTACGACGGCCTTAACAGCCTTGTCAATGCCGCGCTTCAAATCCATGGGATTGGCACCAGCGGTGACGTTCTTCAGTCCTTCGGTCACGATGGCCTGTGTCAGAATGGTGGCAGTGGTCGTTCCGTCTCCAGCATCGTCGCCGGTCTTCGAGGCCACACTCTTCACTAACTGTGCGCCAGTGTTCTCAAACTTGTCCTCCAGCTCAATCTCCTTGGCCACGGTTACACCGTCCTTGGTAATCTGTGGAGCACCGAATTTCTTTTCAATCACCACGTTGCGACCCTTCGGGCCGAGGGTTACCTTCACTGCATTAGCCAACTGGTCGACGCCGTTCTTCAACAGGTCGCGTGCTTCGATATTGAATTTGATATCTTTTGCCATAGTGTTTTTCTCCTTTATTTTTTATATGTGTTTTGTATTATGGTTCACTGTTCCGTAATTATTTGCCGATGATGGCGAGTACATCGCTTTGGCGCATCATCAGGTACTTCTCGCCCTCATATTCGAGTTCTGTGCCGCTGTACTTGCCGTAGAGCACTTCGTCGCCAGCCTTCAGAATCATCTCTTCGTCCTTTGTTCCCTGTCCTGCAGCTACTACCGTGCCGTGGAGGGGCTTTTCTTTGGCTGTATCAGGA
>CAVAIX010000268.1:0-2380 GCA_963588695.1 Bacteroidaceae bacterium
TCAGTTGGGCGATAGCCTTCTTCGAATATTGTTGCCAAGTGCCTGCCAACCGCATCGGGTTCGTTGGCAACGGCGGTCCCTTCTCGCTCGTGCAGCTCAAGGTGATACAGGAGTGCGTGTCGCTCATCGTCTTCGCCATCATCGCCAACATCCTCTTTCAGGGACAGGGACTGCACTGGAATCATTTCGCAGCCTTCCTCTGCCTCATCGCCGCCGTGTATTTTGTGTTCATGAAATAAAAGAAATGCTTGCCCATGAAAATCTTGATTATAGAAGACGAGGAGCGCAGTTTCATGCGACTGAGGCGGTTGCTCCAAAACATAGACGAGACCTTGGAGGTCGATGGTCCGGTGACAAGTGTGTCGGAGACGGTGGAGGTCTTGGGCAGCGAAAACAAAGCCTACGACATCATCTTCGCCGACATCCGCCTGGACGATGGCGACGTGTTCGAGGCGTTCCTGCAAGTGCAGCCCCAGGTGCCCGTCATCTTCACCACCGCCTACAACGAGTATGCCCTGGAGGCTTTCCGCAGCAACGGCATCGCCTACCTGCAAAAGCCCATCGTGCCGCAGGAACTCTCCGAGGCTCTTGACAAAGCCAAGAAATTAGTGGCAGAAGATGGTAAAGTCAAACCAGATTACACCGCCCTATTGGCTTCTTTGGGTTTGAAACGACAAGACTATCGTGAGCATTTCCTCGTGCAGAACAACGATGGTTATACAGTGCTCAACGTGCAGGACATCAACCATATTGCCACTGAGAATGGCATCACCCGTGCCTACCTCCACAATGGTCGCAGCGTGGCACTCAACTATACGATGGGCGACATCGAGGCGCAGCTCGACCCAGCAAGGTTCTTCCGTGCCAGCCGTCAATATATCATCGGCATTGACAGCATCGAGCGCATCCATTTCTCCTATGGCTACAAACTCTCCGTCAGGCTCAAGGGCTATCCCCAGTTGGATATCGTGGTGAGCAAGGAGAAATCGGTACAGTTGAAGGACTGGATAGACCGATAAAATGGAAAGATTAACCGAATATTTTGGAATTGTTTCCTGTTTTCGGATATATTGCTTAACTTTGCCGCGTAATTCATAAATCGATTAAAGCTATGAAAAAGTTGTTTACGCTGATTGCCTTGGTAGGAATGGCATGGTCTGCTCCTGCTCAAGCACAGATTAACTTCGGTGTGAAGGCCGGTCTTAACCTCACGAATTTCTCCATCAACGACAGTAAACTGCTGTCTGCTGAAAACAAGACTGGTTTCTTTGCTGGTGTCACCACGAAGATTACCCTGCCCATCGTTGGTCTTGGCCTGGATGGCTCGCTGCTCTACGACCAGCGTGAGGCCAAAGAGAAATCAACAGGCACTTCGCTGAAGCAGCAGTCCATTCAGATTCCCGTCAATGTACGCTATTCCGTGGGACTGGGCAGTCTGGCCAATGTCTTTGCCTATGCTGGTCCGCAGTTTGGCTTCAATATCGGGGACAAGAACGAGTCGCTGAGCGAACAGGTGGGCAACTGGCGTTTCAAGTCCAGTGCCCTCAGCGGTAATGTCGGTGTCGGTGTCACGTTGGTAAAGCACCTGCAAGGCACCGTAAACTATAACTTCGCGTTGGGAAAGACTGGCGATTTTGACCTGAACAGCAAAACTATTAAGGCCAAGGCCAATGCCTGGCAGGTGTCGGTGGCTTATTTCTTCTAAGTGGACTATGCCGACGTAATACTGCCCGTACCGCTGTACGCCACCTTCACCTACGCTGTGCCGGATGGTATGTGTGTGGGTGAGGGGATGCGTGTGCTGGTACCATTTGGTCGTACCAAGAAATATGTGGGCATAGTCTGCCGTCTGCACGGTGATAAACCGGGGGACTATGAGATTAAAACGTTGTTGCAGACCCTGGATTCGGCTCCCGTTGTCAACGGGAGCCAGTTGAGGCTGTGGCAATGGATTGCCGATTATTATATGTCAGCGATCGGCGATGTGTATAAGGCCGCCATGCCCGCTGGTCTGAAGGCTGAAGAAGGCTACAAGCCCAAAACAGAAACCTATATCCGCCTGACCTCCACCTACCGCAACGAGGCCGCCATCCATGTGGCACTCAACGTCTTGACACGTGCCAAGAAACAGTTGGATGCCTTTAACACTTACCTCTTCCTGTCCCACTGGGATGAAGTTTCATTAGGCACTCCCGTGGCTGAGGTGACGCGTGAGGAGCTGATGAACAGCAGTAATGCCTCGGCTGTTGTCATCGGTCAGTTAGAGCATCGTGGACTGCTCGAAACCTATGAGGTGGAGGTGGGACGGTTGAACCATGGTGGGGACTATCGTCCCGAACGCATCTCTCCACTGACCGAGCCGCAGACCACAGCCTATAAT
>CAVAIX010000269.1:0-2379 GCA_963588695.1 Bacteroidaceae bacterium
AGGGCGAAGTTCATGCCGACCTTCACCACGGACTTGTCCTGTAGCTTGAACGCGTCGGCGTAGCGGCGGGACTCAATCTGGGCGAGAGCTTCCGCCACACTGCCGTTGAGTTTCAGTTCCATCACGTAGACGGTGGTCTGCGTCACGAGGGTGATGTCGATACGTCCCTTCGCCGTGTGCTGCTCCACTTGGATATTATAGCCCGAGAGCAGGGCAAACATGATGTAGAGCGTCTGCTGCCAATGACCCTCGTAGTTGGTATTGTCGCAATAGGGTACGGTCTCAAGGAAATCGGCCATGAGTTGCAGACCATCGTCGATGTTGCCACGCCGGATCTGCACCGCCATGCGCGCTATCGCGGTGCTACCGCAGACCACACTACATCCTAAGTAGTGGGGCAAGAGTGCGTCGTATAGTCCTACGCGTACCTCGTTATTTGGTAAGGCTAACAGATAGAGGTCACTCTCCGGGTCATAGTCCTTGATAGTCATATAGCCACTTTGGTAGAATAGCGGTATGATGGTGGTCATCGTCTCTGTAGCCGCATCGAACTGTTTCTTGTTCACCCATGCGTCATCACCTAAGTTCGTAGGCAGGAAGTCGAACTTCTGCATCATGTTGAGGAGGTAGGTGGGTGTGCCCGAACCGAACCAGTAGGCATCTATCTTCTGCTTGAGAAAGCAGTTGAGCAGGCTGAACGGGTTGTAGACATCGGGCGAGGGCCACGTGAAATGGTAGCCGTCGTAGTGTGCTTTCAGCTTCGCTATGGTCTCCTCGCGGCTGAGCTTCAGTTTGTCGGCCAACAGGTCGATGTCCACCGACATCTTCGTCAGCAACTCGTCTTCGGTGATGCCGCAGATGCCAGCATACGCCTCGTCCATGGAGATGTTGCTGATGTTGTTCAGCTCGCTGAAGATGCTGAGCTGCGAGAACTTCGTGATGCCCGTGAGGAAGGTGAACTCCAGGTAGGGGTCGCAGTCCTTCAGTGGACTGTAGAAGTTGCGCATCACGTCGCGGAGCACGGGCAGTTGCGTCTCCTCATGTGCCACGTCCAGCAGCGGTGCGTCGTACTCGTCGATGAGGACTACCAGTTTCTTGCCCGTCTTCTCATAAACTGCCGTTATTAAGTTGGACAGTCGCACATTAGGGTCGGGCGAATCGCATACGACATCAAACCGCTTCTCGTTGTTTTCCAATATATAGCGCAGATACCGCTCCAGCTGCTCCTTCTCCATGTGCTTGCCCCCAGCCATGCTGAAATGTAGCACGGGGTGCTTCACCCACTCCTTCTCGTAGCTGGCAATGGCCAACCCCTCGAAGAGTTCCTTCTTCCCTTCGAAATAGGCCTGCAGGGTAGATACGAACAGCGACTTGCCGAACCGCCTTGGGCGGCTCAGAAAGACATACTTCATCTGTTTCTTGCGGAAGTCCACAATATACTGGGTCTTGTCCACGTAGAGGTAGTTTCTCTCCCGGACATTCTCGAAGGTCTGTATGCCCACGGGGTAGCAACGCACGTTTTCTGCCATAATCGTGTTCTTTATCGTTTCTCCTGCAAATTTACAAAAAAAAAGCACAAGTACACCACTTTGGTACAAAAAAACTTTATCATATTTAGGGTACATTTTCCGATACTAGTATCATATTTTGTACCGCAAAAGTACACCAAATTAACGAAACCACCAAATAATCCAAGAAACATGTAAAAAAAGCTGGGGCTTATTTCTTTCTTTCGAAATTTACTAAGGCGGTCAAGTGAAGGGGCGAAAGAAAAGGGAGCAGCGTTGACTGCTCCCTTCTTGCATTTTTTTATCAGTTTTTTAGGCAGCCCAGCGGAATAATCTTCACTCCGTCCGCACGGGAAGACACCCTCAAACAGGGAATAAGGTTCACTGTTTCACGAACCTATGTTCACAGCCTCACGAACCTATGTTCATCGCCTCTGTGTACCTATGTTCGTGTAGGGTCAAGCTAAGACCCCGTGAGTAATCAAAGAGTGTGCAGGGAATGATGTAACCATATTTGGTTAGGCAGTGTAGTGGGGACTATCCACGGGCTTTCACCCCTGTGCCATTATACCCTTATGGTGTTTCTTAGTAACCAGGGTTCTGTTCCCAACCTGTATTCAAAACTGAGGTTTTTCTATCTATCATTCTCCTTTGATACGTTGAAAGTCCCTCTCTTGTTCTTCCATCCATTCTCTTTTACGCTGCTTAGCCTTGTGGTAAGCAGCAATCATCTCTTCACGGCTATTGTAATGTACTAATCTCATAATTCATTCCTTCCTAAATCATTAGACTTTAGTTGCCCTGACTTTAGAAGAGCGTCAAGATCTAAACCAATCTCTTTTGCTATCTTCTTGACAACACTGACCTTGAC
>CAVAIX010000270.1:0-2294 GCA_963588695.1 Bacteroidaceae bacterium
GCTATGAAGGCTATGCAGGGGAGATCAATCTGTTCCATAATGTGGCCATTTTCGGACAGACCAGCGGCACGTTACTAAAGAAAAGTGTTTTCGATAGCACACACCGATACATCGCAGGCATGACATTCCACGAAGACTGGTTGTTGGAACAGGCCATGGCATTGAGGGCTCCGGTCTTCTATTGCGGTCAACCTCTGAGCAAATACCGAGGAGGCATACCAGGACAGACCACCCAGAGCCTTTCCGATGCAGCGCGCGAGGCTTCCGTACTGCTGTACTACAATCAGAGTGTTCGAGATAGCTTAGATGCTTGCCCCGGGGGCAATAAGTCGGCTCGTGTCTATCTCCGCTATTTTTTCCTGCATTACGTGAAAGGCTTGTTGCGGAAGAAGAATCGCGCTGGACTGGAACGCTTGTTCCGGGGACTCTCGCCTGAGGCTCGACGCGTACTGCTCCATCCCTGCGAAAGCTTCTTGATGCGTCATTGTCCTGTTTTGGCTCTGTGCTATATCGACGCGACAAAGTGTCGCTGGCGACTGCGGGGCTATCCTGTCGTCTGCCAACCCTGCGACTTAAGTAAAATCAATCCGAAATATCTTGACTGGTAAAACTGATGCAGTATCTTGAAACAGTATATTGGCGCAGTTTGCGCAAGGTCTATCAGAAGGTCTTCAAGCCCACACACCCCGTGGATTGGATAGGGTCATGGACTCCCCAGCAGGTCTCCGATGCCATTTACGAACGGCTGGCCTCCGGAAAGCCTTGCATGATAGGGCGCTTCGGGGCTACGGAACAGTCCTGCCTGGTCAACTATCTAAGCATTCGTAACGGTCGGCCACCGCTGAAGGCGTACCTGCGCGGTGAGGTTGCCGATTGGTGGTGGAACAGAAACCTCATGGCGCAGATGCGCGACTGGAGTGGTTTCTTCCCACCCACGGAGGAGTATCTCTCGCGCTTCTGCGAACTGATGCTGCAGGACGCACCACTGTTGGATGTCTGTGGCACTTTTTCTTCGGTATTAGGTGGACTGCAGATCCTCCGTCCTTACCTGCGTGATCCACTCTTGGTGCCCCTGCCTTTCTTCGAACCCTTCTTGGCCGCTAACCCATGGTCGCGGGTGTTGCAGGGACGTAAGGTTGTCGTGGTTCATCCCTTTGCCGAACTCATCGAGCGACAGTATGCGCGGCGCACGAAGCTGTTCGACGACAAGCGCGTGCTGCCCGACTGCTCGCTGCGCACCGTCAAGGCTGTGCAGAGCCTTGGTGGCGACAGCCATGGCTTCACCGATTGGTTTGAGGCATTGGAATGGATGAAACAGGAGATGGAAAAGACCGACTTCGACATCGCCCTCATCGGCTGTGGTGCCTACGGCTTCCCCCTCGCGGCACACGCCAAGCGACTCGGGCGTCAGGCCGTCCATATCGGCGGTGCCCTCCAGTTGTTGTTTGGCATCAAAGGTGCCCGGTGGGAGTCGCTAGACATGGGGCGTGACTTCGGCCTCCCCCAGGGCTACTATCAGCGTCTCTTCGCCCGTCCAGCGTGGGTGCGCCCCGACGAATATCGCACAGCACACTGCCAGACAGTGGAGGGCGCATGTTATTGGTGATTTCTCTCGGTTTGCACTACTTTGACGCTACGCGTCGAAGATACTTTCGTTCGGAAATGAAAAGAAAAACGGGTTTTTCTTTTGCATTTCGCTCACTTAATCGTACCTTTGTGCAGAAGATTCATAAAAGAACAGATATGGCACGGAAACTCTACCCCATCGGCATCCAGACGTTTGAGGAAATCAGACGGAAGGATAACCTCTACATCGACAAGTCGGAATACGTATATCGCATGACCCATGTGGACGGGAAGTATTTCTTCCTGAGCCGTCCGAGACGGTTCGGCAAGTCGCTGTTGGTGTCCACTTTCAAGAGCTATTTCGAAGGCCGAAAGGAACTCTTCGAGGGATTGGCTATTGAGCAGTTAGAGAAGGACTGGACGCAGTATCCTGTGTTGCACTTCAGTATGGCCAGTGGTAAACATATGGAGAAGGAGCAGCTGGAGCGGTATCTGCTGTCAATACTGGAAGAGCAAGAGAAGCTGTTCGGTCTGCACAGCGATAGTATAGATTCTAATATCCGCTTAAAAAATCTAATAACGACCGCCTATCGGCAAACTGGTCGGCAGGTGGTGGTGCTCATCGACGAGTACGATGCACCGCTACTTGACGTGGCGCACGAGGAGACTCAGCTGCCTGTGCTCCGCAACGTGATGCGCAACTTCTACAGTCCCTTGAAGGACTGCGA
>CAVAIX010000271.1:0-2283 GCA_963588695.1 Bacteroidaceae bacterium
TTATGTCGGATAAGATGGCCATGAGCTACTCCACCTTCTACCGCAAGGTGAAGGCTATCACGGGTATGACGGCCAAGGAATACATCCTGAAACGCCGACTGTACCACTGTGCCAATCTGCTCAAAAGCGGCGATTACAATGTCACCGAAGCCGCCACAATGACGGGGTTCAACTCACTGAAGAATTTCCGCATCGTGTTCAAAAAGGAATTTGGGATTACTGCGTCTGCGTACATGGGAAGGGAATGACGGTCAGGCCTTCGCTGTTCACGAGGTTGGGCTTAGCCACTTCGTGCCACCCCATCCGAACATACTGTGGCTCGCTGATGTGCTCGCTATAGACCTCCACGCGATCCTTGTCTCGTATGTCGGCAACAGCCGGATAGAAGATGCCGTCTTTGCCTGCCACCTCTATCCAACGGACACGGCGGTCGTCGAAGGTCTTGAGTCCTTCTCCCACGTTGTCGAACTGGAGTTCCAGGCACTGACCGTTGCGGGTCACACCCTTCAACTCGGGACCGCGATACAGGATGCGGTCGTAGCCGTAGTCCTTATGGAGTGCTATGCGCGCCAGTCGCTGACCTACGAACCATTTGTAGGACGGATGGATGTCGCGGATATTATCCACCAAATCGAAGATGGAGATGTATTCCGTGCCCGCCACCATCTCCCGACACAGTTTCTGCTGTTCCCGGAACAGGGGTAACGCCTCGGCGGTCTGCGGCGTTCCACCCTTATGGAGTCGGTCGGAATAGACGTGAGGAGCCAAGAGGACGTAGTAGAACGGAAGGCTCTTGTCCATGAACTGCGCCTTCCACCAGTCGGTCATCACCTGAAACTTCTGTGCGTACCGGGCATCGCCGATGCCACAGTTGCTTTCTCCTTGATACCAAAGGCAGCCACGGACGCTGTACGGCATGAGGGGTTGCAGCAGGCTCTCGTAACATTCGCCAACGTCCCAACCGCTCACCTTCCCTGTCTCTTTGATTTCCGAGCCAAAGACCTCACTCTGCTCATAGGCTTCGCGCGGTGTCCACTTCTCAATACGGGTGCCGCCTACGGCCACTGTGATGACACCCACGGGAATCTTCAGACTGTCCTGCAGGTTCTTGATGAAATAGTAGCCCACGGTAGAGACCTGTGGCAGGCTCTCGCCACTCGCCTCCGCCCAAGGGGTCTGCTGCTGGTTGCGTTGAGCCACAAACACGCGGATGGCAGGGTTCTGCGGTTTCTGCATCTCCGCAAGACTCCAGTCCTCTCCCTTGGCAGGAGCTACGTAACTCTTGCGGCGGCGCATGGAATACTGCATATTCGACTGTCCCGAGGCTATCCACACCTCGCCCACCACGACGTTATGGTACGTTAGGGTCTCTTTCCTGCCCTTGATCGTAAGCTCTTGTGGTTGGGCATTGGCTGGCATCGGCGACAGGGTAGCCAACCACTTGCCTGTGGCATCGGCCTTCGCCTTCACCTTTTGCTGGCCGAAGCTGACTGTCACACGCTCCCCAGCGTCTGCCGTGCCCCAGATGTGGACGGCTTTCCCGCGCTGGAGAATCATGTTGGAGGAAATGACTGGGGCGGTCGTCAGTTTCGCGAAAGCGGCAACGCAGCCCATCAAGAGCAAGGCGACGGCACACACGCCTCGCTTGCCATAAAATTCTTTGAATCTTTTGTTCATCTTAGTGATTATTTTCGTTGTTTCTTTTTTGCCAGTTGTTCTTCATTGGAGACTGATTCGTTTCATGTTTGTTTTTGCGATTTGTTTTAAGTTTGGGTGCAAAGGTACTGCTTTTTTCTCCATCTCAACCCATAGTTTTGCCTTTTTGGCCATAAGATTTGGGATGACGGTGACAGATGACACTTGTGCAAACGTTCAGCGTTACGGGTGCTAACCTTCAGCGTTTCGAAGGCTAAGTGATTGCGTTATGAGAGCCATCTCAGTCACTTATCGCAGAGGTGTGAAAGAAAAATAGCATAAGCTAGAGACGGAGCACTTGATGAGGTCGCCAGCCATGATGAAAGCGATACGCCAGGGGGAGGCTGATATTCTCAATGGTCGTTCCACAACAATGCGTGACGATGAATCGGTAGATGAGTTTCTTGCCAGATGTACAGAATAACGCTTTCCGACCAGGCTAAGTCTGACTATAATAGGGTCATGCGCTATCACTATACGAAGTAACTGTCCGCTACTTCCCGACACTCCACCATCTCTGTGCCACGATAGATGACGACGAGCTTATGGAGTGTTGTTGTCTTCACTGACTCGTGGACGATGTCGCTG
>CAVAIX010000272.1:0-2279 GCA_963588695.1 Bacteroidaceae bacterium
AAAAAAACGGTCACTTTTACCCTTTTTACGGGCTGTTTTTGTGAGGATATATAACCCCCTCTTCATCAACTTCTCTTTATAAGAGATGTCAATCTTTAGAGAGTGATAGAGTTAACTCTCTGACATTCAACGTACATTTATTTTTAGACAAAGAAGATAAGAAGGGATTAATACCCATCTGAGCACCTATTTGTTGACCATTTTGCATCAAAAAAGCAACATTTCCTCAAAAAAGAATGGTTTTTATTTGCTTATTTCCAGTCGATTATGTAACTTTGCAGCATAATTTCGACATCTCTTATAAAGAGAAGTCGAAAAATTCGGTGATTATTCAGAGCGCTTTTATATATAAGGTGGGAGGTCTAACCTCTGCGCTGAATAGTTACAGTATCAATAAAGATACAAACAAATCTTAATTTTTTCGTCAGTATGAAACTTTGGCAGTATATTTGAAGTCCAATTGGACAGATTATTCATTAAAACAGAACAACAACTATGAGTACAACACTGATCGTCATTTTGGTGATAGTGGGAATCGCACTGATTCTTATCGCCCTGTACAACAACCTCGTGAAGCTGCGCAACAACCGCACCAATGCCTTTGCAAACATCGACGTGCAGCTCAAGCAGCGCTTCGACCTCATCCCACAACTCGTATCGACCGTCAAGGGATATGCCACGCACGAGAAGGAACTCCTGCAGCGCGTCACCGAGGCTCGCTCGGCTGCCATGGGTGCACAGACCATCAACGACAAGATACAGGCCGACAACCAGCTCTCTGCCGCTTTGTCAGGACTGAAGGTGTCACTGGAGGCTTATCCCGACTTGAAGGCCAACCAAAACTTCCTGCAGTTGCAGAACGAGATTTCAGACATTGAGAACAAGCTCGCAGCCTCGCGCCGCTACTTCAACACGGCCACCCGCGAACTCAACAACGCCGTGCAGACCTTCCCCGGCAACATCGTGGCTGGTATGTTCGGCTTCCACACCGAGCCGATGTTCGAAGTGGCTCAAGAGCAGCGCGCCCAGTTGGAGACCGCCCCTGAAATCAAATTCTAAACCAACGCGATGAAATACGTCGGTATCCAGACACAAATCCAGCGCAACAATCTCTATACCGTGTTGCTGCTCCTGCTGTTCCCGGCCATCCTACTGGGAATGGTGTGGGTATTTCTGGCGCTCATTAGCTATTTCGGCACGTACTACTACGACGAATACGGCAACGTGGTCAACGTCTTTGATGCGGCGGTGGTCAACGAATACTTCCTGTCTGCCGCCCCTTGGGTGGCAGGCGGTGTGGCCGTGTGGTTTCTCGTGGCCTACTGTTTCAACTCATCGATGGTGAAGCACGCCACGGGGGCGCGACCGCTGGAACGTCGAACGAATCCACGCGTGTACAATATAGTGGAGAACCTCTGTATCGCAGGAGGTATGGAGATGCCCAAGGTGTGTGTGGTGGACGACCCGCAGCTCAACGCGTTTGCCAGTGGCATAGACCGAAAGAGCTACACCGTCACTGTCACCACGGGACTGCTCCAGGTGCTCGACGACGAGGAACTGGCTGGTGTGATTGGTCACGAGTTGACGCACATCCGCAACCGCGACACGCGGTTGCTCATCACGAGCATTGTCTTCGTGGGCATCGTGTCGGCCGTGATGGGTATGGTGATGCACATCATACAGAACATCTTTTGGTTTGGCGGCGGCAACCGTCGAGTGGGTGGCAACAGCGACAATAAGAATAGTGGCATTGCCATCATTGTCGTGCTGCTCGTCGGACTGCTCTGTTCGGCCATTGCCTATGTGTTCGTGCTGCTGACGCGCTTTGCCATTTCGCGCAAACGCGAGTTTATGGCCGATGCTGGAGGCGCTGAGCTCTGCCAGAACCCGTTGGCACTGGCTTCGGCTCTGCGCAAGATTTCCAACAATCCTGGCCTCGGACGCGTGGATCGCGAAGACGTGGCGCAACTCTTCATCATCCATCCGCGCCGCCACGCGCAGAGCATGATGGACAAAATCAATGGTCTCTTTGCTACGCACCCCAGCACCGAGGAGCGCATCCGTCTACTGGAACAATTCTAAAAACAAACTAAAAATACTATGGTAGAACTTAAAAACGAACGAATTGCCATCAAGGTGGCACCGATGGGAGCCGAGCTCCAAAGCATCAAGGACAACAGCGGAAGGGAATACCTTTGGCAGGCTGACCCAGACTTCTGGCCGAGACACTCGCCCGTGCTGTTCCCGATTGTGTGCAGCGTCAACAATGACACATACAC
>CAVAIX010000273.1:0-2276 GCA_963588695.1 Bacteroidaceae bacterium
CCCTTGCACCAGTCCATATTCCACATCAGAAAGGCCGAGACCGCCATTGCGAGCAGAATCGACGAGAAACAGTGCAGACACCTTGGCCAGCAAGCCCTCGGGCATCCGATAGAAGAGCATGAAGCAGATGGCCACCCACATCTGCGGCTTCTGAAAGAACGTCACCACCGTCTCCACAAACTCGCGAGCAATCTCGCGCGCGGAACGCTGCATCTTGTCGCAATCCTCGTCAGGATGCGGCAACACCCAACTGTGATAGAGCCACAGAGCGATGAACATTCCGGCCATGAAATAGAACACCAAGCTCCAGGCAAAGGGGATGCTGCGCGTGAGCACTTGAAGCACACCAGCCAGTCCCACCAACAGTCCCGAGGCCACGATGATGGCGATGCGATAGAACGTGGAACGGATGCCGACGAAGAACGCCTGTTCGTGCTGTTCGAGACCGAGCATATAGAAGCCGTCGGCGGCAATATCATGGGTAGCACTGCCGAAGGCCATCAGCCAGAAGAAGCACAGCGAACCCTGCAACCACCATGGGCCAGGAATAGTAAAAGCTACTCCTGCCAAGGCTGCCCCGATGAGCAGTTGCATGGCGACAATCCACCAGCGTTTAGAGCGCAGAATGTCCACGAAGGGACTCCACAGGGGTTTGATAACCCAAGGCAGATAAAGCCACGAGGTGTAGAGCGTGATGTCTGCATTGGAGAGTCCGAGTCGCTTGTAGAGGATGAGCGAGATAGTCATCACAGCCACGTAGGGCACGCCCTCGGCAAAATAGAGTGAGGGCACCCAAGCCCATGGTGAGATTCGCTTGTTGTGTAATGTGTATAGCATCAGTATATCTTTTTGATTTCAGCTCCACGGTAGTAGTGAAGCAGTATTTCATCGTATTTATATCCTTGTTGTCCCATCACGGCAGCTCCAATCTGACAGAGTCCCACTCCGTGTCCCCATCCGCGACCATGAAGGCGGAAGCCCGTTGGCGTCTTCTCCACATCGAAGGCTGAGCTGTAGAGGTGACTCTCACTGAGAGCGCGCCGTATCTCCAGTTCCTTGCCGATGGTAAACGTCAGTTTCGTGCCCACAATCTGGAGCTTCCAGATGCGCCCACTCTTGCCGCGCTCCAAAGGGATGAGGTCGGTCACGGTGCCAAAGTCCTCCTTCAGTTTCTCGGCCACCAACCGAGAGAGTTCCTCTGTGGTGTATTCCACCGTCCAGCGATAGAAATCGTTGGTTTCCAAGTCATAGTCGTTGAGCACCTGCGACAGCACGCCCTTGTCGGAAGTATTGCAGAAGGGGTCTTCCACCGATACGAGATAAGGCTTCGGCGTGTCTTCCCAACAATACTGAAACTCCTCCGTCACACCGCCGCAACACTTCGAGAAGCGCGCGTCGCAGATCTCTTCATCGTAACAGAGGATGCGACCGCGTGTGGCCTGCAATGCCTGCTCAACGGCCGAACTGGTTTGTTTCGTGATGCCTTGATAGCGTTGACAGTGGTCATCGGCACAGACATCGAAGATGGTGTGGTCTTCTCGATCGTACCAGCGGATGAGTTCATTGTCCTTCTTGACAAACGAGAAGAAGCCATCCTTGCGCTGTCCTGCCTCCTTGCGACGCTGCATCTGCGCTAAGAGCCACGAACGGGAGATGACAGCGTGCGCCTTCAGCAGTTCTAAGCCTGCCGTGGCCTTCATCTCACTGGAGATGACGCTGGCCAGATAGCGTTCCACGGGCAACTGATTGATGGCCGTAATCTTATCTGACTCCACCACCAAGCGCAAGGTGCCGAGAAACACCTGTGTCTCTTTGCGCTCCCAATGGAAATTGACGCCGATGGTCACGTCGTGGAGCGAGAACGAAGCCGTGGGACTTTGCGGTGTGAAGGTCAACTCACGGTATTGCATACCTCGCCACAGGATGCCGCCCTCCGAGAACTCCACCACCTGTTCGCCTTCTATTCGTTCGCCTTTGGCCATATAGGGCGCGTTGAGGGCAAAAGCTATCTTCTGTCCACTGACAATGCCCACGGTGACTTCTGGCTCTACGGCGTGTTCCTTATGGGTCGTCGGTGTCGTTCCAGCCTCTTTAACCTTGCGGACGGTTTCGGCCACTGCGTCTGCCGAGAGTGTCACCTCTTGCAAGATGGCCGTTGCCTTTTCGGCAGTGAGCTTGCGGAAGTCTTCCTCTCGTGGCGTGATGATTAGGCCACCCATGTCGACAGCCCCTGGACTGATCAGATATTGTTCCTCTCCCGTGGCCGTGTAGCAATC
>CAVAIX010000274.1:0-2276 GCA_963588695.1 Bacteroidaceae bacterium
TCCCAAGGAGATTTATCAGAGTGCGAGGAGTATCCGCGAATTGTATCAAAACCGCAAGATTACCGCTATTTTTCAGCCACATCTCTACACCCGTACAAGGGATTTCTATAAAGATTTTGCAGATGCACTGAGTTTGTTAGACGAGGTTATCCTTACCGAAATTTACCCGGCTCGCGAACAACCCATAGAGGGTGTGACCTCGAAGCTTATCTTCGACAACCTGCGTCCGGGTGTTGAGAAACACATGATAGCAAAGGCCGATGTCCTCCAATATGTTGCGGACCATTCGTTTGATGTGTTAATCGTACTCGGCGCTGGTGACCTGGATAATCAAGTACCGCAAATTACCCAAATTCTAAAGGAAAAGCAATGAGTGTTGACTGGAAGAAATTCGCCATCGTCGTGATAGACATAGCACTGGCTGTCTATCTGCTTTTGGCCGTCATGGTTTTCAATAAACCCGATGGTCAAGATGCAGTGTGCACGCGTGTGGATATCCGCATCGCTGACGGTTTGGTGAATGGTTTCCTGGGAGACGCGGAGGTCGAGTCGCAACTGAAAGCCAACGATTTATATCCTTTGGGACAACCCTTGTCTCAGGTGAATGTGCGCGACATTGAGGAGACTCTGCTTCGCAATCCCTTTGTCAAGGAAGCACAATGCTACAAGACGCAAGGCGGCAAGGTTATTGTCCTGCTGACTCAGCGGTTGCCTGTACTGCACATCAAAGCCATGAACGGTGATGACTACTATCTTGATGGGAGAGGCAATGTAATGCCCAATACGCGCTACACCAGCGATCTCATTGTGGCCACAGGTCACATCAGTCGTAACTATGCCAAACAGGTGCTGGCTTCTATCGGTGAGGATTTAGTACAAAACCGCTTCTGGAACAACCAGATTGAACAGGTCAATGTGTTGCGTGACGGCAGCATGGAACTGGTGCCGCGTGTGGGCGACCATATTGTCTATTTGGGAAGTCCTACCGACATTTCCAAAAAGCTTACTCGCTTGGAGAAGTTCTACCGCTACGGACTGAATGTGGCTGGATGGAACAAATATTCGTATATTAATATGGAGTTCAGTAACCAGATTATTTGCAAGAAAAGAGAAACAAGAAAACCGTAAATACAGATAGAGAGATGCCTAAAGATTTTATTGTCGCCATTGAACTCGGCTCATCCAAGATGACAGGTGTTGCAGGAAAGAAGAACCTGGACGGCAGCATACAGTTGCTGGCCGTGGTAAAAGAAGATTCGTCTTCTTTTATCAGGAAAGGTTATGTAAACAACATCGATAAGACAGCACAATGCATTGTCAATATTGTTAGTAAACTGGAAAAGCAACTGAAAACCTGTATCAAGTGTGTTTATGTTGGTGTGGGTGGTCAGTCTATCCGCTCTGTGCACAATGTCATTGTCAAAGACCTGCCTGCTGACACAGTAGTGACAGAGTCAATGGTCAATGATCTGCTGGATGCTAATCGTAATGAAGAGTATCCTGATTTGGAAACCATTGACGTGGCCGTTCAAGAATACAAGGTTGACACGCAAAACCAGTTGGATCCAGTGGGTATTCCCTGTAGCCATATCGAGGGTAACTTTCTGAACATTCTCCAGCGTAAGACCTTGAACAATAACTTGAATCTGTGTTTCAAAACGGCCAAGATTAATGTCGCAGACCTGTTCCTCGCTCCGTTGGCACTGGCTGATGGTGTACTCACCGAGACCGAGAAGCGCTCGGGATGTGCCCTCGTTGACCTTGGTGCCGATACTACCACCGTTAGTGTGTATTGGAAGAATGTGCTCCGCCACCTTGCCGTTATCCCCTTGGGCGGCAACAACATTACCAAAGATATTGCCTCGCTGTTGATAGAAGAGGGAGATGCTGAGAAGATGAAATTAGAATATGCCTCGGCTTTTACAGAAACCAGCGAGATTGACAGTGAGAAGAAATACCCCATTGACAGCGACCGTCAGGTAGATAGCAGCAAGTTCATTGAGATCGTTGAGGGACGTGTAGAGGAAATCATTGCCAATGTATGGTGTCAGATACCTGATGAATATTGCGACAAACTGCTGGGCGGCATTGTTCTCACTGGTGGCGGTTCCAATATGAAGAATATTGAAAAGGCTTTTTCCAACTACACTCATATTGAGAAGGTTCGCGTGGCTAAGTCTGTCAATCTAACCATCATTGGTAACCAGCCCGAGATTATGGCCAAAGATGCACGAATGAATACCATACTCAGTATCTTGGCTAAGGGTGATATTAAT
>CAVAIX010000275.1:0-2267 GCA_963588695.1 Bacteroidaceae bacterium
GTGTTGCTCTGACCGCTCTGGCTTGTGCGGAATACTTCCGTGATGAAGAGAACCAGGACGTGCTCCTCTTCATCGATAACATCTTCCGCTTCACACAGGCCGGTTCCGAAGTGTCCGCTCTGCTTGGCCGTATGCCCTCGGCCGTGGGTTACCAGCCCACCCTGGGTACCGACCTCGGCGCCCTTCAGGAACGCATCACTTCTACAAACAAGGGTTCCATCACCTCCGTCCAGGCCGTTTACGTGCCCGCCGACGACTTGACCGACCCCGCCCCTGCTACCACATTCTCGCACCTTGACGGTACCCTCGTTCTGTCCCGTCAGATTGCAGAACTCGGTATTTACCCCGCTGTGGATCCGCTCGACTCCACCTCCCGTATTCTGTCCCCCGAAGTCGTGGGTCAGGAACACTACCAGGTGGCCCGCCGCGTGCAGCAGGTTTTGCAGAAGTACAAGGAACTGCAGGATATCATTGCCATTCTGGGTATGGACGAACTGTCCGACGAGGACAAGCTCACCGTTGCCCGTGCACGTCGTATCCAGCGCTTCCTGTCTCAGCCGTTCCACGTCGCAGAAGTGTTCACAGGCACTCCTGGCGCCTACGTCAAGGTCGAAGACACCATCAAGGGCTTCAAGGGCATTCTTGATGGCGAATACGACGACCTGGCTGAAAGCGATTTCTACATGCTCGGCAACATCAGCGAGGCCGTGGCCAAGGCTGAAAAGCGTCGTGCGAGTGAGTAGACCGAACAACGGCACAGAAGGAGTACGGAATGAGCGAACTTACGCTTGAAGTTGTTACGCCTGACAAGACGGTCGTCAGCACAAAAGCCGTTGTGGTTATGTGCCCTGGCGTTGCCGGTGAGTTCGGCGTTCTCCAGAACCACATCTCGCTTCTGTCTGGCCTGAAAATCGGCGCTTTACGCTACAGGACTGAATCCAACGAAGAACACTCCGTGTTCATCAATAATGGCTTCGCAGACGTGAACAACAATGTTCTGACAGTGCTGGCTGAATCAGCCGAACTGGATACGGACATTGACGTCGCCCGAGCTGAAGCGGCAAAGAAACGCGCTGAACAGCGCCTAGCAGAAAAAAAGGAGACCACAAACGTTGTCAGGGCAGAAGCTGCCTTGCAGCGCGCAGTGCTCCGTCTTTCCCTGGCCAAGAGATAATTTCTCTTAATCAGGATTAGAAAACAACAGGGAGGCTGGAACGCAAGTTCCGGCCTTCCTTTTTTTTGTGGCATTCTCCAAGGCTAGGCCGGCCTGCCGGCAAATTTTGAAAACAAATGGATAGTTGAAGAAAGCGGCTCCACAAGCTAGAATACTGTTTTTCAATCATCTTCTGATCAGAACAAGGATATCTCAGAGAGCCCCCATGACAGACCTTAAGAATATACGCAACTTCTGCATCATTGCTCACATTGACCACGGCAAATCAACACTGGCTGACCGCATCCTTGGCATTACCAATGTTGTCAGTGCCCGTGAGGCAAGAGAACAGTACCTTGATAAAATGGAGATAGAGCGCGAGCGCGGCATCACCATCAAGGCACAGACCGTGCGTATTCCCTATAAGGCCAAGGACGGGACGGAGTATGAATTTAATCTCCTTGATACTCCCGGCCACGTTGACTTCAACTACGAAGTATCGCGCTCCCTGGCAGCCTGCGAAGGGGCTCTTCTGGTAGTCGATGCCACCCAGGGTGTCGAAGCACAGACACTGGGCAACGTCTACCTTGCCATGGACCAGAATGTAGAAATTATCCCTGTCCTCAACAAAATTGACCTTCCCTCCGCCCATCAGGACGAGGTCAAGGAAGAAATAGAGGACATTATCGGCCTTGACTGTACGGATGCCATGGAATGCTCAGCCAAGACAGGGATGGGAGTTCCCGAAATACTTGAGGCCATCGTTGAAAGGCTGCCTGCTCCTGACGGCGACATACATGCCCCGCTCAAGGCACTCATTTTTGATTCCTGGTACGACAGCTATCAGGGCGTTGTAGTGCTCTTCCGCATTATTGACGGCACAATACGTCTTAATGACCGCGTCAGGCTGATGAATACGGGCAAGGAGTACGAAGTGCTCCGCCTTGGTGTTTTCTCTCCCGAGGCTAAGGACATTCCTCTCCTGCATGCAGGCGAGGTGGGCTTTCTTTGCGGTTCCATCAAGGAACTGGGCGATGCCAAGGTCGGCGATACAATCACCCTGGCCGACAATCCGGCTGACGAACCAGTCCCAGGATTCAAGGATGTCCAGCCC
>CAVAIX010000276.1:0-2263 GCA_963588695.1 Bacteroidaceae bacterium
GATGAAGTCGTAGTCCTCGCGCACGGTGTTCAGCAGTCGCGCCAACACGTGCTCGCGCTTCTCAAGGTTCAGCATCTCGATCTCCGCACCCACCAGATCGATGTGGCTCGGCACGATGTCCAGTCCATCGATGTCGGTGGTGTAGATGGCGTCGCGCACGTCCGCGTTGTTGATGATGCACTCGTAGAGCGAACACTCCACCTGCTTGATGTCCACGCCAAGGCCGCTGGAGGCGTTGGCCTGCGGGTCAGCGTCCACCACAAGGACGCTCTTCTCCAACGTCGCCAGCGAGGCGGCAAGGTTGATGGTGGTAGTGGTCTTTCCCACACCGCCCTTCTGGTTTGCCAGTGCTATGATTTTTCCCATTTCTTCGTCTCCTTATATGTCGTAGAGCGGGCAAAGTTACGAAAAAATGGCGAGAAAAGCCTATTTTTCAACCTTTTTTAGTACTTTTGCACGCAAAACACCGTTATCACACAACCCGATGAAGTACTACCTCATAGCCGGCGAAGCCAGTGGCGACCTCCATGCCGCCCACCTCATGCAGGCCCTCCGCACGGAGGACCCCGAGGCGCAGTTTCGCTTCATCGGCGGTGAACTGATGCAGCGGCAGGGTGGCACACTGGTGCGCCACTACCGCGAGTTGGCCTTCATGGGCTTCGTCCCCGTCCTGCTCCACCTGCCTGCCATCCTGCGCGCCCTGCGACAGTGTAAGGCGGACATCCTCCAATGGCAGCCTGATGCCGTCGTCCTCGTGGACTATCCAGGCTTCAACCTGCGCATCGCTCGCTTCGTGCGCCAGCATACCAGCGTGCCCGTCTACTACTACATCGCCCCGAAGTTGTGGGCGTGGAAGGAGTACCGCATCAAGAACATCCGGCGCGACGTGGACGAGCTGTTCTCCATCCTGCCCTTCGAGGTGGACTTCTTCGAAGGGAAACACCATTACCCTATTCACTACGTCGGCAACCCGACGGCACAGGAGGTCGAGGAGTTTCAAACCGCTAACCAGGAAATTTCAACGCGCTGCCTAGAGAAAAATTTTTCTCTGCCGAGCGCGTTAGAAAAGGGACGACCTGTCATTGCCCTCCTCGCTGGCTCTCGCCGACAGGAGATCAAGGACAATCTGCCAACGATGTTGGAGGCCGTGAGACCGCTGTCTGCTGACTACGATATCGTGGTGGCTGGTGCACCGGGCATCGAACCGTCTTTCTACCGTCGCTTCCTTCCCGACACTTCGGTGCGCCTCGTACACAACCAAACCTACGCCCTGTTGGCCTCGGCCACGGCAGCGCTCGTCACCAGTGGCACGGCCACCCTCGAGACGGCCCTCTTCCACGTGCCGCAGGTGGTGTGCTACCGCACGCCACTGCCGCGCCTCGTGGGCTTCCTGCGCCGCCGCTTCCTCCACGTGCCCTTCGTCTCGCTGGTCAACCTCATCGCGGGCCGTGAGGTCGTACCGGAACGGGTGGCGGAGTCGTTCTCCGTTGCCAACATCCGCACCAGCCTGGAGGCCGTCCTCCCTGGTGGCTCTGGCCGCGAGACGATGCTCCAGGGCTACCGCGACGTGCAGCGCGCCCTCGGCCATCGTAGTGCACCAGCCACCGCCGCCGCCCTCATCGTGCAACTGCTGAAAGAAAAACAATGCCCCACTTGAATAGCATGAAAGACAAAGACAATACCCCGTTACGGGAAGAGGAAATTCAGATGGTTCTCTACCAGCCTGACGAGAGCATCCGGTTGGAAGTGAAACTCGGGCAGGATACGGTGTGGCTGAACCGTCAGCAGATGGCTCAACTGTTTGACCGTGATGTCAAAACCATCGGAAAGCATATCAACAATGCGCTTCGTGAGGAATTGGCTCCGACGACCACCAGCGCAGGACTTCCGACAACCGAGAGACTACCGCAACCAACCGTCGCAAATTTTGCGACAGTTCAGCAGGAGGGTGGGAGAAAGGTCACAAGACGGGTGGAATACTATAATCTTGAGGTTGTCCTATCTGTGGGGTATCGTGTGAAATCAAACAGAGGTGTACTGTTCAGACGGTGGGCCAACACGGTCTTGCGCGACTACTTATTGCAGGGTTACTCCGTTAACCGCCACTTGGTGGCACTTCAAGAGAATATGGACAGACGGATGACTCGCATCGAGCATATACAAGATAGGCAACAACAGCAACTCGATTTCTTCATCCGCACTGCTACGCCTCCAGCAGAAATGGTGTTCTTCGAGGGCGACTTCTACACTGCGCGCGTAGCAC
>CAVAIX010000277.1:0-2216 GCA_963588695.1 Bacteroidaceae bacterium
CATCAACGTCGTTCCACAGTTGAAGCGTATCAATGGTGTGGGCGACGTGCAGAGTCCTTCTACCCGCAGTTACTCCATGCGTATCTGGCTGAAGCCGGAGAAGATGAAGGAGTTCGGCCTTGTCCCCTCCGACATCTCCAACGCCCTGGCCGAGCAGAATATCGAGGCTGCCCCGGGTAGCTTTGGTGAGAGTACGGATATGCAGTATGAATACACCCTGCGCTACAAGGGTCGTCTGAAGACTCCTACGGAGTATGAGGATATTTTAATAAAGAGTAACACCTCTGGCCAGACCCTGCGCCTTGGCGAAGTGGCCAAGGTGGAATTGGGCGGTCTGACGTACAGCGTCAACCTGCTCAACAACGGACAGCCTGCCGTGATGGGTATGGTGCAGCAGATTGCTGGCTCCAACGCTACGCAGATTGCGAGCGACGTGAAGAAGGAACTGAAGGAACTGAGCAAGAACTTCCCGCCAGGTCTGGAGTACACCATCGAGCAGGACATCACCGAGTTCCTGTTTGCTTCCATCGAAGAGGTGGTTTTCACGCTGATCATCACCTTGGTGCTCGTGTTCTTCGTGGTGTATATCTTCCTGCAGGACTTCCGCTCCACGCTGATTCCTATGATCGCTGTGCCAGTGGCTCTGATTGGTGCGTTCTTCTTCCTCTGGGTGTTCGGCTTCTCCATCAACCTGCTGACGCTGTCGGCCTTGCTGCTGGCCATCGCCATTGTGGTGGATGATGCCATCGTGGTGGTTGAGGCCGTCCACGCCAAACTCGACCAAGGCTACAAGAGTGCGCTGACAGCCTCCATCGATGCCATGAACGAAATCTCGGGTGCCATCATCTCCATCACGCTCGTGATGTCTGCCGTGTTCATCCCTGTGTCGTTCATCGGTGGCACGTCCGGCTATTTCTACCGCGAGTTTGGTGTGACGATGGCTGTGTCCATTTTGATCTCCGCCGTCAACGCATTGACGCTGTCGCCTGCCCTTTGCGCCATCTTCCTGAAACCGCACGAGGAGGGTCACGAGAAGAAGATGTCGCTCGTCGACCGCTTCCATGCAGGATTCAACTATCAGTTCGAGAAAGTCACCAATAAATATAAGAGCGGTGTGCAGTGGGTCATCTCCCACGGCATGGTGGCTGGCGGCATTGTAGTCACTGGCATCGTGGTCTTGGTGGTTCTGATGAGCACGACCAAGACGGGTCTGGTGCCTGACGAGGATACTGGTACGCTGTTTGCCTGCGTCTCCACCGCTCCTGGTACGTCACAGGAGCGCACAGCCGAGATTGTGAAGCAGGTCGACAAGATGTTGGCCGACAACCCCGCCATCCAGCGCCGTGAAGCCATCATGGGTTACAGCTTCATCGGTGGTGCTGGTTCCAACCAGGGTACGATCATCATCAAGTTGAAACCCTTCGAGGAACGTCCGGGTGGTTTCTTCCACCGCGTCAAGAGTGCCCTGACGGGCGGCGGCATTGAGGCTTTGTTTGTCAACCCGATGGAGTCCACCTCCGTTTTGGGTATGATCTACAAGCAGACGGCCACCATCAAGGATGCTCAGATCTTGGCCTTCGGTCCCCCGATGATCACGGGTTTCTCCGCCCAGAGCGGTATTACCATGACCATGCAGGACAAGACGGGTGGCGACCTGAACAAGTTCTACAGCAATGTGAAGACCTTCTTGAAAGAGTTGAATGCGCGTCCAGAAATTCAGACTGCACAAACACAGTATAACCCCAACTATCCGCAGTATATGGTGGATGTGGACGTGGCTAAGACGAAGCAGGCTGGTATCTCGCCCTCTTCAGTGCTTTCCGTGATGCAGGGTTATCTTGGTGGACTCTATGCCTCCAACTTCAACTCCTTCGGTAAGCTCTATCGTGTGATGATACAGGCTGGTCCTGAGAGCCGTATGCGCCCCGACGACCTGAGCAAGATTTACGTGCGGTGCTCTGACGGCACGATGAGTCCTGTCAGCGAGTTTGTCAACCTGCGCAAGGTGTATGGCCCGTCGAATATCACCCGTTTCAACCTGTTCACCTCAATGGATGTGTCCGTGACACCTAACAGTGGTTATTCCACTGGTGACGGCATGAAGGCCATTGCCGAGGTGGCCAAGGAGACACTGCCCGAGGGTTACAGCTATGAGTACTCCGGACTCATAGCTGTAACCCTCGGGCAGTGTCTCCTTGGCCACCTCGGCAATGGCC
>CAVAIX010000278.1:0-2215 GCA_963588695.1 Bacteroidaceae bacterium
TGTCCCACGTACTCGACGTGCTGAAGCAGAACGGCATCAGCACCGAGCAGATCAAAGACACAAAGGCCATAGGAGCCAGTGAGCGCATCAAAGACGCATCAGCCCGCAGAGTCGTCCTGAAAGTCGTCAAGTAAGTCGCCCGACAAAAACCCAATAGAGAGAAAGGGGTACGGAATCCATCCGCACCCCTTCTCTCGTTCTGGCCATTGTAATAAGGTTCTTCACCCAAGATGATGTGGATCAATCGATGGAGTCCGGGTGTGTAAATTATGCAAACATATCCTCAAGGGTGATTTGGTTCTGCACGATATGGCTATTGGCATTCTTCTGTACCCCGTCGCACGTAATCAATGTAACACGGATGGAACTCCTGGTGCCAGTATAGTTGATGAAACTGTCCACCCGATGCTCTATTTTTTCGCGTTCGGTTTTTGTCATCGCATATTTTCCCCGACAGAATTTCATTTCGCAGAGATTGCTGCAAATATAGCAAAACAAACTGATTTCAGCAACTTTTTTGAATAAAAAGTGCTGAAATCGTCATGGAATTATATGATTTCAGCAACTTTTCCTTTACTCCATCAGCACTTCTGAGCCTTGCCCTGGGCTTCGTCAGTTCGGAAAAACTCAAATAAATTTGTCGTGAACGGATTGGAGGGGCAGGTGGGATAAAATGGTGAGCCGGACTACAAGAACATTGTCATAAATACTGGGAGTAGGGTAGTCTCTTCGTCCTTCCGAAGATCCTTCGTGTATACCAAGTATCTATTGCCGATGTGGGCGGAATATTTTCTGCAGAACTCATCCAGTGACTTGTGTGCCTGATAACCGGATGATTTCACTTCCAGTGGCCACAACTTGTTTCCACGAGACAAAAGGAAATCCACCTCATAGCTGTGGTTGGAGGTTTTGGAACGCCAGGTATGATAGAATAGCTTGTTCCCAGAAGCCACGAGCATCTGTGCCACGATGTTCTCATAGACATATCCCAAGTCAGCGGAGAGCTTGTCGCTGAGCAGTTTTTGATAGATGATGTTTTCTGTCACGTCCTTGTCCCAAAACGCCAGAGTGATGAACAGTCCAGTATCACCCATGAACATCTTATACTGGCTATAGTCGGTATGGGCTGGCAACCCGACACTCGGATTGTCGGAATGATGAGCAAAGTTCACCGTAAGGCTGTCCTCCATGTCCCGAAGGAATTGCGAGATGGTGTCTGCCGACTCGTTCTTTCCCAGGACACTGGTTTGCTGGAAGCGTGACACGTTTTTACTGAGCTGCGCGGGAATCGCACTGAACATCTTAGAGATTCTGCCAGACGGGTCTATCTTTAAGAAATCATCGATGTAGACCTCCAATATTTCCCTCTTCCTCTTGTCCACCATAGTGAGGTTGTTGGTCTCCAAATAAGCGTTGACCGCCTGCGGCATTCCCCCGACAAGCATATACAACCGGAAATCGCGCAGCAGTTTCCGCATTGTAGCATCTCCCAACGAGCGGTTTTTGGAAAAACATTCCCTCAAAAGGTCAGCGGTCACCTCGTCGCCCATAGCCCACAGAAATTCCTCGTAGTCCATCGGATACAACGTCAGGCGTGTCTCCTCGCTCGGTATCACAATGCCAACGGTATTCTTCCTTATAGAAAGCAGTGAACCCGTCTCTATATAGTCATACCGATGGTCTTTGACCAGATACTTGATAGCCTCCCGCACCTTTGGGCATTTCTGTACCTCGTCAAAAATAATCACCGACTTACGTTCATACAGTCTCACGCCATAGATGAATTGAAGCTGCATGAAGAAATGGTTGCGGTCGGAAATGTTGTCAACAGCCTCCCACAATGCTTTTGGAGCATCCGCAAAGTCCACCAGTATATAACTTTTGTATTCGCGTCGTGCAAACGCTTCGACAATCGTGGACTTCCCAACCCGTCGCGCACCCTTGACGAGAAGAGCCGTGGAACCGTCACTTGTCCGTTTCCAGTCCAGCATCTTGTTATACAGCTTGCGCCTAAAAACCATTTCAGTCCCCATATTACACTTGCTTTACGGATGCAAAATTACGCTTTTTATCCAAAATCCCCAAATGTTTTTGGCCAAAAACCAGAAGAATCCCTAAATGTTTTTCACCAAAAACCAGAAGAATCCCCAAATGTTTTTTACCGAAAACCAGAAGAATCCCCAAATGTTTTTCACCAAACATTTGGTAGAATCAA
>CAVAIX010000279.1:0-2195 GCA_963588695.1 Bacteroidaceae bacterium
CCAGCAACGTGTCGTTTCCTACCTGTAGAAACCAGGCTACGCTGCCGTTGGCTTCGGAACGGTAGTGTATGCGCTCCTTCCGCAGAATAGGGAAACGGGTGTGGATGCCTATGCCGTTGCTGCCTGCACCGGGTGCGAAATGGGCCGTGTCGTTGTAGGCAAAGGTCTTCTCGAACGTCCGGAAGGAGTATCCCTTGCCGACATCTACGTCTTCCTGCATGCAGACGATATCTGGGCGTTCGTCGTGGAGATACTGGCAGATGGCTGCAAAGCCGTCATCGTATTGACCATTACCCAGATAAGTGCATACATTGTAGGAAATGAGTTTGACAGACCCTTCTTCTGGCTCGGAAAGGTTCATGTTGAGCGGCATATAGATGCGAATAGGAGCGTATGCCGCTATGTATCCGAGTACGGGAATCCATACCATCCGCCATTTGAAGGTGAGCCAAAAGAACAGGAAACATAGGTTGATGAGCACCAAGACAGGAAAAGTCATACCCACACAGGAGAGGATGGGATGGTCGGCAGGGTTGAGCCTGTCGGAATATCCTACGGCTACCATGACGAGAACCAGTGCCATGTTGGCACCAGCCATCAGATGGACGGTGAATAGTCGGAGTTGCCGTATCAATTTCTGTTGCTTTGATCAAACAGTTTTTTCTTCTCTTCCTGTGTTAGGCTGTCGTAGCCGCTCAGTCTAATCTTGTCGAGAATGGCGTCAATCTCAGCCTGTCGCTGGCTGTCGCGCTGCCGTTCCTCTTCGGAGGGGGTGGGGTCTACGGGGGCATGATAATGGAAAGTCGTGCGTCGCCGATTATCGTAGCGTGCCTTCATCTGTCGGAAGAAACCTCGTCCGTCATCGGAGAACCGGTTGCTGTTGGGATGTTTTCGCCAATGGCGGATGAGTAGGAAGCCGAAGAGCATGCCGCCCAAGTGAGCCATATGAGCCACACCGTCACCAGGACTGCCCAGTGCAGAGAGCACTTCGATGACGATGTATCCACCGATAATCCATTTTGCCTTGATGGGGAAGGGGAATGGGATGATGAACATCCGCTCATCGGGGAAGGTCATGCCGAAGGCCAGCAGGATGGCGTAGACAGCCCCCGATGCACCTACCGTAGTCCAGAGGTTGAGATAAGCCTCGGTGGACAACCGGCCGCTTGCTGTCATAACGAAATCGTAGGCCGCGAGGTTCTCACTGATGTAGCTGATATACTGCACACCCTCTTGTATGAGACCTGCCCCGATGCCGCACACAAGATAGTAGCATAGAAAACGTTTCGGTCCCCACACGCGCTCCATGACGGTGCCGAACATCCACACTGCGAACATATTGAAGAATAGGTGGGTGAACGAGGCGTGCATGAACAGGTAGGTGACGAGTTGATAGAGGCCGAAATCTTTGGCCATGAAGAAATGTAGACCAAAGGTGCTGGCCAAATCAAGTCCCTGCTTTTCGAAAATCCACGTGGCGATGAATGCCAATACATTGATGAGGAGCAGGTTCTTTGTGATGCGTGGTATGCTGTTCATAGTGTCGTATCAAATGGGTTAAAATTATTATTGTCTTTGTTGTTCCTTTTCGACCGCAAAATTACTAAAAATCCCGCTGTTTCAGCAGGAAAACGGGCTTATAGACGTTTTTTTTTAGTAAAAAACTCACTTTTTTGTTTTTTTTGTTTGTTTTTTGAATACTTTCCCCTATATTTGCCGAAGAATTACAGAAGAACCAACGTAAACTTATTAATAATTTATCAAAAAACAGTATTATGAACAAGACAGAATTGATTGAGAAGATTGCAGCCGAGGCAGGCTTGACAAAGGCAGATTCTAAGAAGGCTCTTGAGGCTACTGTATCCGCAGTGAAGGCCGCTCTTGCCGCTGGTGACAAGGTTCAGCTCGTAGGTTTCGGTACTTTTGCCGTTGCAGAGAAACCCGCTCGTGAGGGCATCAACCCCCGTTCTGGACAGAAGATTACTATCGCTGCCAAGAAGGTTGCCAAGTTCAAGGCCGGTTCCGAGTTCTCCGAGGCTATCAACAAGTAATCAGCGACTTTCTGCTGATAAAGAAAAGAGGGATTCCAAATGGAGTCCCTCTCTTTTATAATAGGTGTGGCATCAGTTTCAGGGCTGTTTACCGATGTAGGCTAAAATGCCACCGTCCACATAAAGGATATGGCCGTTGACGGC
>CAVAIX010000280.1:0-2190 GCA_963588695.1 Bacteroidaceae bacterium
GATGTGCTCTTTGTAGGCCTTTCCCACGTCCTTCATAAACGAGATGGTGTCGTAAGGCCTTTCCTGACTGCCTTCATGGGCAATCACAGCCAAGAAGTTCAGCGTAGATTTTACGGCCTCTTCGCGGGGCACAGGCGGCTGCCGGCGGCTTGCGTTACGCTGCTGGTCGATATATTCGTTGATCACCTCAATCGTTCTGTCGGGAGCGAAGTCGAAAGCGTAGCACACCTTCTTTTTTGGGAAAACACCCCGACGGGTAGGAGTCTGTGCTCGGAAAATGGTCTGGAGATAGAACGCAGCGCTGATTTTGGAACCGCCGCAAAGCATAAACACAGCACTCCATTCCGGGATGCTTACACCCGTAGTTAGTCGGCCACAGGTGAGAGTGATGGTTTTGGGGTGAGAAGCGATGTTGTCCTTTACGTTTTTCACAGAATCGCTGTTGTCCTGGTCGTCGTCGCCCTCGCCAGCAACATTGATTACATAGTATTGCTTCAGCGTGGGGTGCTGCTTCAGCAGTTTGCTTAAAGCCGCTGCCTCCTGCACGCCAGGAAGCACCCAAAGAGTGTGGCTCAGCGAAAATCGGTATTCCTCGGTGGAATACGGGTAGTTTGAGTCTGTGCTGTCTTTACACATCAAATCCAGGAAGTCGATGACCTCCCTCTCGTGCACGAATGCGCCCGACTCTTTTGCCACGCGGAAGAATTCGGCAAAGTTAAAGAAGTCGCTCTCTTCGTCGCGCTCATAGTCAAACACATTGTCGATGTTGTAAGTGTGCAACTCCAGTCGCGGAAGCCCTTCGTAGGGATTAGGCTCATCGGGATGCTTGTCGCTCCAGGTGTTCTTGGCCTCCTGCTCCATTTCGTAGGTCCAGGAGTAGACTTCTTCAGGCTTGAAGTTGCCGATAATATTGTAGGGCGTTCCCGACAAATAGAGGGTGCGCATCCGCTCGTGCTTCTGGAGCTCAGCAATGACGCTCATACCCAACTCAGTCTTCGTACCCTCATGTGCTTCGTCGACAATGAGTAAATCCCAGTCGGCTTCAAAAATTTCCTGATTCTTTTTATACTGGCCAGTATCCCTGTCCCACGACCCGCGAAGATCCTGAATGGAGGCAAAGTAGATGTAGCGCATTTCGCCTTTGGCGGCATTCTTTTCCAGAATGTTGAATTTCTTGACCTTGGTGTCAATCAAATCATGGATTTTCTTCTGTTCTTCCGAGCCGTCGGACGATGGCTTGTTGATGGTTACCTTCTTGTGGCCGAAGAAATAGTCATCGCCAAAGCCAAGCAGATTGAAGTCCTCAAACCATCCGCCGCGCACCGACGGGCGGTGGGTTATGATGAGAGTGCGCCGATATTGCTGGCGCTTGATAACCTCCAATGCGCAAAGCGTCTTGCCGAAACGCATTTTTGCGTTCCAAAGCATTTTGTTGCCAATGGCAAATTGCGCCAGAGTGTCGTTGATGGCACGGGTCTGCTCTTCACGAAACTTGATGACCACGGCGGGGGTTGCCTCTGGCTTCTTGAAGTCGCCAGGGTCTAAGGACGAACGGCGCTCTTTTACTGCAGTTATGGCCTTCTTTACAATCTCTACATCGTTGACCTTGACCCACTCGTTGGCAATGGCACCATTGTTGTTGGTCAGCTGGGCATTGGCATAACCACTGTTTTCCAGAACGGCTCTTACGTCGAAATCTGCGAAATGGTAATTTTTTCCGTTTTCTTCAAAAAACGCAAGTTCCGCATAGAGCAACTCATAGTCGATGGAAGCAGTACCCGTTTGCTGGTTGATGCGTGCAATGGCTTTGTTTCGAAGTTCATCGCAATTTGCATCAAGCAGGTCGGCACTCTCTGCTTCAATCGAGGTCATACCCACCTTCATTATGTCTTTGTGCTTGGCATCGTCGATGCTGTAGACATAGATGACTGGAAATTCGTATGTCGCTATTTTAATCATTGCTGTTTGGTCGTTACAAGTGAGGCAAAATAGATGGGCTTATTCTCCTCCCAATCCATTATTTTGCAAAAGGTGTCATTTCCTACGTCGAACATAGACTGGGGGTCGTACGGCCTCTTCGGGGAGTATATCAACTGAAGCGTTGTTCCGTCCATTTGCCAGAGATTCCAGGAAATGACGAAGGCAATCTCCCTGACGAACTCAATCGGCGGCATCTCGTCCGTGCTGAAC
>CAVAIX010000281.1:0-2161 GCA_963588695.1 Bacteroidaceae bacterium
GCAATCTGATAATAGTCCTTGTAGTTGTCGGGACGGGTCATCTTGTAGTTCTTGGTGTCTCCGGCATCATGGTTGAGCGAGTAGCCGCCAGCTTGAAGCGCCAAACGGGCAATCATGGCATAGGCAGCCTCCTGAGAGATACGCTCGGGTGCGTCGAGGGTTGCGTCCTTGTCAGACTTCATGTACTCTGCTGCCTCCTTAAGGTCAGCGATGAGCGCGTCGCTCACCTCTTGACGGTTGGTTACAGGTGGGAAGAGGTCATTGGTCTGGTCTGTACCCTTGAGGGTGAACGGAATGTCGCCCCAGTAGGCGAGCAACTCGTGGTAGAACATGGCACGAACCACCTTGGCTTCACCCATCTTCTGGGTAAGATCGGTCACATCGGGCACTTCCTTAGTGGTGTTCTCGCCGCCGTTTTCACCGGTCTCTATCACCGTTTTTGTCTGCTGCACATAGAGGTCGGATGCAGCCAAACTGTTGATGAACTCGTTGCAGGTTTCCACACCAGCATAGAGGGTGTTCCACAACTTGTTGATGTTGCTGGCGTCAGCACGGGTGTCGAAGCGCTGCGGCAGGTTGCCAGCGGCAGTCTCACTGGTCTTGGTGACGAAGTCGACATCACTATTGAGCTGGTATGTGGTGTAGAGGTTCTTGCCGAACGACTCGCTGGAGAGAAGAGACGCATAGACACCGTTGAGCGCCTTGTTAATCTCGCCCTCGCTATTGTAGACGAGTTCCTTGCTGATGGCATCGGTCGCAGGATCTACATCGAGGAAATCGTTGCACGCCGTCAGCGTCAGAGCAACTAGTCCACTGATAAATATCTTATTGAATTTCATATTGTTCAGTTTTCTTTAGTTATGCTGTTAGAATGTTACGTTGACACCGAAAGAGAAGGTGCGCGAACGCGGGTAGCGGTTGTAGTCCATAGAAGGAGTCAAACCAGACTGCACGTCAACCTCAGGATCGTAACCAGAGTAGTTGGTCAGTATGAAGAGGTTAGAGGCCGACACGTAGGCACGGACTTTCTCGATGCCGATCTTCTTGGTGATCAGGTTCGGCAGGGTGTAGCCCACGGTCACGTCGGAGCAGCGGATGAACGAACCGTCTTCCACGAAATACGAGTTCATCACATTGGTAATCACGTCGGCAGGATTCCATAACGTGGCGTTGGCATTGAGTTTTCTGTACATGTCCAGCGCACCTGTGATATAGGTATTCTTATAGAGGGTCTCGCCAGCAATGTTGTGGCCATCGCCGTCTACCATGCCTGCAGGAGCGGTGTAGCGCCAGCGGTTGGAAGTGAACTTGGAGTAGACATTGTAGAAGTCGTTCTGGTTCTTCGATGAAGAAGAGAGCGCATATGCCGTAGCGTTGTAGACATCGAAGTCAAGCATGTAGGTGAAGTTGGCGGTGAAGTCGAAGTCCTTCCACTGGCCAGAGATACCGAAACCGCCTTGCCATCTTGGGTTGGTGTTACCGATAACCGTCATATCGTTCTCGTCAATCTGTCCATCACCGTTGAGATCCTTCAGCTTAATCTTGCCGGGCAGGGTAGAGTAGCCAGAGTTGGTAGAGGCATAGATACCATTGCCAGTGTTGCCCTCATAACCGTCGGTTGCTGTACCACCGATGAGCAGGCCGTTGAGTGTGGCCTTGTTATTCGGCGTGGCGATAAAACTACTTCCTGCTGGATAGTAGAACTCATCGAAGTTATAGAGACCGTCATAGACAAAGCCGTAGAACAGACCTAACTCGCCGCCCACTTGCATCACGTAGTCTTTGTCCAGGGATGACTTCCAGCGGGAAGAGGAATTGTAGAGTGGGGTGTTGCCGTCTGTTGCATTCAGCTCCTTGATGGTCATCTTGTTGTGGCCGAGTGTGAAATTGCCGCTCACCACGTAGTCTTTGCCGCGGAGGATATCACCGTTGATGGTGAGTTCCCAACCGTTGTTGGCCACCTTACCGATGTTCTGCATCTGCTTGGTGTAGCCAGACACACCAGGGATGGTTGACTCATAGAGCAGGTCGCGCGTGGTGTTCCAGTAGATTTCTGGCGTGATGGTCAGTCGTCCGCTGAACAGCGAGATGTCCATGGCGAGGTTACGGGTGATGGTGGTCTCCCACTTGATGTCGTGGTTAGGATACTTGCTTGGTGTGC
>CAVAIX010000282.1:0-2147 GCA_963588695.1 Bacteroidaceae bacterium
GCTCAGCACTGGTCTGATTGAGTCGGTCGGTCATTCCCTCTACATTGTGCAGGGTGTTGCGCAGGGCTGGGTCGGCCAATAGCGTGTTGAGGCTCGCCATGATGGAGTCGAGCTTGGGCAACATCCGTTCCACGACGGGCATCATCTGTCCTACCTTGCTCATCATGCCCTGCTCCATGCCTCCATGGATGGAGTCACCAACAGCAACGAACTGTGTAGGGTTGCCAGACAGAATCAGGTTAATCTTGATATTGCCTAACAGGTCGCTGGCCAGTTCCGCCCGTGAGCCTGCTGGAATGCGCATAGCTTTATCAAGTCCGGCTACGGCTACAATGCGGTCGGGCGCGTCGTAGTTATAGTCGATGCGCTCCACCACGCCTACCTTATAGCCATTGGCGTAGATGGGCGACGAGGCGGACAGTCCGCTGACATCGTTGAATACTATATAATAGGTGTTGCTGTTGGAGAAGATGCTGAGTCCTTTGAGGAACTGCAGTCCATAGAACAGCACGAGGATGCCGAGGATGGCTGCCAGTGCGATTTTGACTTCTTTCGTGAAAAACTTCATAGCTCAACGTATCTTTATTTCTTGTTCTTTCTGTATTCTTGTATGGCTTTCTGTACGTCCGTCCGTTGCCCATCCTTGAAGGCAACGATGAAGGCTTGAGGAAAGCGTTCGGTCAGCGTTCTGCGAAGGCGGCTGATTTCCTGGTAGTCGTCGGAACCCCCCACGGTGTATTTGAACATCCCGTTCTCTTGATAACAGTCCACGTTTTCCAGATCTTTCAGTTTAGGACTGTCGGCTGGCAAGCGTGTGGAGCTGGCGAAGACCTGCACCTTGAAGAGCGGTGCTTCCGTTGACTTCGGCGTTGATACTGGTGCGAGTGTGGGTGCAGCGGTTTCCGTTTGTTGTGGCTCGGCCTTCGGCTGTTCCGCCACTTTTGTCGTTTCTTCAGCCTTGGGCTGTTCGACGGTCTTAGGTCTTTCTTCTACCTGTGCTTTGTCCTCAGCCTGATAGGTCGGCAGTGTTGCAGTGGTGACGGGTTTGTTCCGATAGTCAAGGAAGGCACGATAGATGCCGAGTCCGAGTTTGTCTATACCGTCGCTGGTGTTGAGGAACCGTTCCTCGTCTGGTGTGGAAATGAAACCCAGTTCGATGAGGCAACTGGGCATGGACGTCTCACGGAGCACGAGGAATCCGGCCTGCTTCACACCCTTGTCCGGTCTATTGGCCGATGCGCACGTCCTGCGCTGCACGGCTTTGGCCAGTTCGATGCTCTTCTCCATGTTCTTGTCTTGAATCAGTTCGAACATGATGTAACTCTCGCTGGATCTGGGGTCAAATCCTTGGTAGCGTTGCTTGTAGTCTTTCTCCACGAGAATGACGGAGTTCTCTCGCTTGGCCACTTCAAGGTTGTCCTTGGCACGGTGCATTCCGAGCGTGTAGGTCTCCAGTCCGCGCGCCATCCTGCCATTGGGCAGTGCGTTGGTGTGGATGGAGATGAAGAGGTCGGCCTTGTGGCGGTTGGCGATATCGGCACGTGTGTGGAGTGGTATGAAGACATCCGTCTTCCGGGTGTAGACGACCTTGACGTCGGGACAGTTACGCTCCACGTAGCGTCCAAAGGCCAGTGCGACGTTGAGGTTGATATCCTTCTCCTTGGAGAATGTGCCAATGGCTCCAGCATCGTGTCCACCGTGTCCAGCATCAATAACCAGTGTGAAGCGGTTTCCTGCAACGGCCTGCAGGGCTGTCGCCATCATACCTACTATGAGGAGTAATAGTATTTTCTTTCTACACATGTTCTCTGTTGTTGTTTTCCATTGTTATCCTTACTCCAGCTCCTTCGCAGTCGGCTCCCATCGGCGGGTTTCTCTTGATGATTTCGAGGTTGATGCACATGATGGAGGGAAAGGCATCGAAGAGTCTCTGACAGATTCTTCCTGCCACGTGCTCAAGCAAGCGACTTGGTTTCTGCATCTCTTCCGCAATCAGCTGATAGAGGTCAGCGTAACTGACAGTGTGTTCCAGATTGTCGGTCTGCATGGCTCGGCTCATGTCGCAATCGGCCTCGACGCTGACCTCATAGTCGTTGCCTACGATGCGCTCCTGTTCCGCTACACCATGATAGGCATGGAAGCGTGCC
>CAVAIX010000283.1:0-2094 GCA_963588695.1 Bacteroidaceae bacterium
TATAGCTGTGCCATGCACACCGTGCAGGCACTGGAGAAAGCCTTGACGGAGTATAACCAATACAACGGACGGCGATTCTACGACTCCTGCTCCATCATTGACATCGCGCACCGACTCGGCTACCATGTCCACTGGTACAGCAATCAGGGGCATCTTGGAGCCAGCGATACGCCCATCACCCTCGTGGCCAATACCGCCGAGGTGGCTAAATGGACCAAACAGGACTTGGGTAAGGTGCAGTATGACGAAACGCTAATAGACTTCCTCGATGAGCTTGATCCTACGCAGAACAATTTTCTGGTGATGCACCTGAAGGGTAGCCATTTCAATTTCCTCAACCGCTATCCAGCCAACCGTACCGTATGGGGCAAGGCCGATGTGCAGGACAATGTATTGAACTACGAAAATTCGCTCCGCTACACGGACTCCATTTTGGAACAATTCTACCACTATGCTTCGGAGCACCTCCACCTGCAGGCTATGGTGTATTTCAGCGACCATGCCACGGTGCCCGACCGTCACCGCTCGCCCAATTTCTCGGGCTTCGGTGCTACGCGCATTCCGCTGTTCGTTCATTTCTCCGACGAATATCTGCAAACACATCCCGAACGCGTAGAGGCTCTAATGGTCAACCGCAACCGCTACTTTACCAACGACCTTGTCTATGAACTAATGTGTGGCATTTTTGATGTCGCGTCCAACCATTTCGACGAGCGTGCTTCACTGGCCAGCAAACAATACCAATATACCCGCGATGACCTGTTGACCTACGAAGGGAAAGCACGCATCGCTGACGACAAAGCCTCCGAACCATGAGAAAAATCCTGTATTACCTCGTCTATGCCGTATGGTACGTCCACTCGTTGCTGCCGCTGCGTGTGCATTACGTGCTCTCTGACCTGCTCTTCCTGTTGCTCTATCACGTGATGGGATATCGTCGGCGCACGGTGTGGACAAACATCGTGACCTCCTTTCCTGAGATGACGGAAGAAGAGCATCAAGCCGTCGAACGTGGTTTCTATCATTTCCTCTGCGACTATATGGTGGAGAGTGTCAAGATGCTGACGATGAGTGAGGCGGAGATGAAGCGGCGCTTGGTGTTCAAGGGCACGGAACGCATCAACGAGGTGGTGGAGAGCGGACAGTCGTGTGCCGTTTACTTGGGACATTACTGCAACTGGGAGTGGATTACGTCGCTACCGCTGTGGGTCACCCCCAAGGCACAGTGTGGACAAATCTACCATCCGCTGGAGAACAAGGACTTCGACCGATTGTTCCTGCGCTTGCGCCAACGGTTTGGTGCCAAGTGTATCGCCATGAATAGTACGCTGCGCGAGATGGTGAAGTACCGCAAGGAGGGGCAACCCGTGGTCATCGGATATATCTCCGACCAAGTGCCTTTCTGGCAAAACATCCACCACTGGTGTGATTTTCTTCACCACGACACGCCCGTGCTGACGGGAACGGAGCGCATCGCGCGGAGCATGAACCACGCCGTATTCTACATGGAGGTACGTCGGGTGAAGCGCGGCTACTATGAGGCCGAGTTCAAACCCATCACGCGCGAGCCAAACGCCCTACCTGAATACGGCATCACCGACCGTTATTTTCAAATGTTGGAAGCTTCCATCCGCCGCGCCCCAGAGTTCTGGCTGTGGAGTCACAACCGCTGGAAGCGTACGCGAGAGAAGTTCAATCGTTTCTATGAGGTCATTGACGGCAAGGTCGTGCGCCGCGACACATATTAGTCTTCCCAGATTTTCCTCGCCATAAAATCCTTGCCCAAGAAGAAAAACCTCTTCAGCTTGCTGCGCATCAAGTTTGCCTTGATTTTGGCAATGTCTACCTGATGCCATTTCTTCTCATCGAATTTCTCTCCTCGGTGCAGAACATATTTGATAAACGAGGAAGAGGTGATACTTATCTAAAAAGGTATTATTTTGTTGATTCGATGATACTCTTTCGGGATTTTCTTTCAATAATCTTGGCGACAAGACAAACTTGATAAAATCCATCCATACAGGCGCAGATGAATCCCTCCTTGCCGTCGCGGAAGCCTCCCTTCAGGACATAAGCCTTGAAGAAGCGGAAGAA
>CAVAIX010000284.1:0-2076 GCA_963588695.1 Bacteroidaceae bacterium
CTTGGGCTATATTCGTGTTTGGAGCATTTTCAAAGTCCTTCAAGTTGGCACTGGCCACAGAACCGGTCAGATCCGATTTCTTCATCGTGCCGTAGCCCACCACAACGATTTCAGACAGGGCGGACACGTCTTCCTTCATGTTGACGGTCATGGCTCCAGAGAAGACGGGCTTGACGGTCTGGGTGGTGTAGCCGACGTAGGAGATTTCCAGTTCGGAGTGGGGCAGGATGTCAAAGGAGAAGTTGCCGTTGATGTCGGTAACACAGCCGTTGGACAGTCCCTTTTCCTTTACCGTAGCACCGATGACGGGTTCACCAGCAGCATCCAGTACTTGTCCGGACACGTGGCGTTTCTGTTGTTGTGGGTTGGCGTTGTCCTTATTCTGCGGAGCTGCGGCTTTCTGAGACAGGACGATGTTCTTGCCCTGAATCTTATAGTCCACGTTTTGTCCCGCGAGAATTTGTTCTACGGCCTGTGTCAAGTCTGTAGCTTTCACATTTATCTTTTTGGAAAGGTCCAGATCCGAAGACACATAAACAAAGGAGTAACCGCTCTGTTGTTTAAGTATTGTCATGGCCTTCTTCACTGCGACGTGCTGGATGTTCATGTTCACGGATTGGGCAAACATCATCAGATTGGCAGAAAGGGCTAACGACAACAGGATAGCTTTCTTTAGTTTCATAATAAATAATAATTAATGTTATTAAAATTTTGGGTTAGTTGTCAATCTGAGGATAATACAGTACCTTTGCACTATCCTCTCTGGTAACGTTTTGTGGCGTTTGCTGGAATAAAGGATACTAAGGGCAGAAAGATGACGGCTATCTTTCTGCTTTTCTTGTCTTTATTCTTCGGGGCAGTCATGCCATTGGGTTTGCTCTGATTTTCTTCATAGTCATTGGTTTAGGTTGTTGGTTTAATGTGAATGGTTATGCTCAGTATATGGTTACTGTCCTTCCCCGTAGTCGGTAGTGCAGTCTGCCAGTGGCCGCCAGTGCGTCCAACACTTCCTTGAGGCTTTGCTCTTGTCTGACGAAGTCGCCGTTGAAACGGTACTTCTGGATGGTTCCGTCTTGGATGTGCACCGTCACATTATAGCTGCGCTCAATGCGCTTTGCAATCTCGTCCAACGAGGCATCGTTGAAGACAATCATGCCCTGTGACCACTGGCTGATGGTGTTCACGTCACACGCTGTAGTTGTCATTACTCCCGTTTTCTTGTCGAGCACCACCTTCTGTCCCAGAGTCATGAGTTGCGGCTGATGGGCACTCACCAAGTTGTCCAGTTTCACGCTACCTTCCTCCAACATCACCTCAGCCTCTGTGTCGTCGGGATAATCCCGGAAACTGAACTTGGTGCCCAGGACGCTGACCCGCAAGGCTTTGGAGTTGACGCTGAACGGCAGGTCTTTGTTGTGTTGCACCTCGAAGTAGCCTTCTCCGTTGAGGGTCACCTTTCGGTCGTTCAAGCCGTAGCCTTGGGAGTAGGTCAGTCGTGAACCAGAATTTAGCCAAACCACCGTGCCGTCTGGCAGGAGAGCCTTCGTCCGTGAACCGCTCGGTGCTTCCACCTGGATGTTGGCAAAGGCTTTCTTGACGTGGCGCTCTCCGCGCTGATAGGCGAAGAAGGTCATCGTAGCCACAACCAAGAGCATGGCAGCATAGCTGAGCCACCTCCTCTGGCGGTACAGGAAACTGCCTTGACGGTTCTCGTTGGCATTGCCCGTGTGCTGCAGGAACGCGGCGTACAGCTCTCTTTTGTTGTACTTCTCCAGTTGTGGAGCCTCCACGGAGGAGAACCAAATCTCCTGCCGTTCCTGGAAATAGCTGGCATTCTCTGGCGAATGGTCTATCCACGCTCTCAGTTCCTGGAGCGAAGACTCATCCAGTTCTCCGCAGAGCTGCTGAATGATGAGGTCGTCTATGTGGTCATTGGCTTGTTTCATAGATACGCTTCTGTTAGTGTGACAAAGAAAAAAACGATAGGGGTAGTCAGAGGTTGATAAAAATGAAGAAAAGTCGGCTCACCAGTAAACTCCTGTGTCTATGCGTAGATCATCGACAGCCTGTAAAGGA
>CAVAIX010000285.1:0-2072 GCA_963588695.1 Bacteroidaceae bacterium
CGCACATAGAGGTTGACACCCTGGTCCATGCCCGACTCGTAGAGGAACATCATCGTCTCCTCCTCGTTCACGCCTACGCTGTAGAAGCGTAGTGGGTTGGCTGGGTTCTGATAGAAGAGTCGGTCTTCGCTCTGCGGCGTGCCCATCTTGTGGTAGTACACCTTCTGCACCTCGTTCTTCGCTGAGGTCTCCTTACCCTTCTCGGGCGCATCGTAGGCACTGTAATAGAAACCATCGCCACACCACGTGGCACCTGTGAACTTCGCCCATACGATGTGGTCGTCCAGTAACTGCTGTGTCTTCACATCCATCACGTAGATCTCCTCCCAGTCGCTGCCGCTGCGCGAGATGGTGTAGGCGAAATACTGGCCGTTATGGCTGAAGGAGATGCCCTTCAGAGCCACCGTACCGTCGTCGCTGAGCTTGTTGGGGTCGAGGAACACGCGTGCCTCGCCGCCCAACTCGTCCATCTGATAGAGCACCGCCTGGTTCTGCAGTCCGTTGTTCTTATAGACGTACCACTTCCCGTGCTTCTCGAAAGGCGTGTACACCTTCTCGTAGTTCGACACCTCCTTAAGGCGCTTCAGGTATTTGGCGCGCTGGGGAATCTTGGCCAGATAGGCGTTAGTCACGTCGTTCTCGGCGTTCACCCATGCGGCAGTAATGGCACTGGTGTCATTCTCCAGTGGGCGGAAGGGGTCAGCCACCTTCACGCCGAAGTATTCGTCCACGGTGTTGTCTTTAGGGGCTACCGGATATTTCAGGTTCTGCCCTGTTACGGTCATGGCGCTCCCAGCCAGTACCGATGTCAATAGTAATTTGTTCATTTGCCGTTATGTTGATTGTTTTTCCAGTGCAAATGTACACTTTTATTTAGTTATAGGCAAGTTTTCGCCTTGTTTTTTTGCTTTTAGAACCGCGATAGTATGGCATAATGGTATGCGAAAACGGGTTTGAAGTGATATTATGAAAGAAAAATTTGCATATTTGTGAACAAATGTTTGGTAGATATGTGAAAAAGTAATAACTTTGCAGACGATAAGCGGATGATGTGATTATAAAAAAATAGATTATACAGACAGAAAAGAGAGATATGAGAATGAAGGTATTGTTCGCCTCGTTGCTGCTTGCGGCCTCGGGGCAGGTATTGGCACAGACTCCCAATGCAGTGGGAGGACAGGTTCTCGATGAGAATGGGGAACCAGTCATTGGTGCCCAGATTACGGTAAAGGGAACGAAGACTGGTACCGCAACAGATGTGGACGGCAAGTTCAACTTGCCCAGTGTGAAACGCGGCGACATCATTGTCGTCAAATACCTCGGAATGGAGGCGCAGACTGTGAAGGCTGCCCCCGGCATGAAGGTCATCCTCCGCGCTCAGGACCAACAGCTCGACGAGATCATCGTCGTGGCTTATGGCGAGCAGAAACGGTCGTCGTTTACGGGTTCGGCAGGCGTGGTAGACAGCAAGTTGCTCGAGAAACGACAGGTGAACAGCGTGATGGAAGCCCTTCAAGGCAATGTGGCTGGTTTGCAGTCCTACTCATCCTCTGGTTCTCCCGATGCCAATCCCGAGTTTCGTATCCGCGGTATCAGTTCGCTCAACGCAGGCAACGACCCACTCATCGTGCTGGACGGCGTACCCTATGACGGTCTGTGGAACAGCATCAACCCCAACGATGTGGCCAGCATCACCGTGCTCAAAGATGCTGCCAGCAATGCACTCTATGGTGCGCGCGGTGCGAATGGTGTCATCATCGTCACGACAAAGAAGGGCAGTCAGGGCAAGGCTAAAATCACCTTCGATGCCAAACTGGGCTGGAGCAGTCGCAGTTCCAAGCGGTACGAGACCATCGACAGTCCTGCCGAATACCTTGAGACCTACTACAAGGCTCACTACAACTATAACATCGCTAATGGTCAGAGTCCCTATACGGCACACGTGAATGCCAACAACGCACTCTACAAATCCTCCGGCGACGGTGGTCTGACCTACATCCCTTATGCCGTGCCCCAGGGGCAATACCTCATCGGTGACAATGGCAAACTCAATCCCGAAGCCACCCTCGGCA
>CAVAIX010000286.1:0-2070 GCA_963588695.1 Bacteroidaceae bacterium
GAGCAGTTTGACGGCTTCGACACCGTCACCCCGGCCTGCATTGCGCTAAAGATAAAAACAACTTAAACAAAACAACAATGGAAACAAGAGAGTATTACATCGAAGAAGTATTCACCAGACCACACAACAAAAAGACGCAGGCACTGGATGAAAGTCTGAAAGGACTGAAGGGCGCAATGGTGACCTTCTCGGACGATTTCACGCAGGAAATGATGATGGAGCGGATGACGGAAATCACGAAGGCCGCGAACGCTGCTGGGCGAGGTAAGGACATTGAGGTGAGTATGTGGGACAATGAATATACTGGGACGCTCAATGTCAGTTTCCGTGGCGGCAGTCCTTATGGAGACTCGGCAACCATCAGGATGTCGCCTGTTATGGGACACATTGCGAGCTTGGAGGATTTGGATAGATGAAGCTCCAACTCAAACGCACAAAGACCATGTCACGGGCGCAGATGGAACGGATAGCCACCACGGCATCGGACGTGCAGAAGCGTTACCTTATGCGCTTCTATGCGTCCCTCGCGCTGCCCTACGCGCACTCCATTGACGTGGCGGACGAAGTCGAGGACGCTGGACTGCTACGGCAACAGGTCAAGCGCGAATGGAAACGATACGATAGGATGTGTCGCGACAGATTGGAAAACCTGCACCGCGACTGCTCCCCGTCCTTCTGGACGATGTTGCAAGACTATGGGGTGAAGATGGGCGAACTGCTTGCCGATGACATAACGATGCTGCGACTGGCCTGTAAGAGTGTGCTGGACAAGTTAGGGACACCGCGTGCTGACTTGCTCGGACACACCGAGACGGTCAACATCATGTGGTACACGGCACGGGTCAACATCCAGCACGTGATGGATGACGCAAAACAAAAGACGGGTTTCGACCTTATGCGCCTGCCATCCTTCGACTATATCAAACTGGCGGATATATGCCACGCGTGGGACACCTTCACGGACATCCTTTCGGGTGGCAAAGGTTTCGTGGACTTCGGCAAGGATGAGCGTGTGCTGGCCTGTGTCGAAAACTTTTCGCGGAAGCTGTACGGGGATGACCTGTCAGTCCAAGCGGACAAAGAGGCTTTCCGTCTCAACGAGGAGTACCTCGCACGCGAATTTGGCCGAGACTTCGTGGACGCGGCAAAAGAACGAATTAACACGCTTAACGAATGAACAAGGAACACAAGAAAATCATCAGCCAGTACCACAAGGCGTGCGAAGCACTGGCCGAAGCCGTCAACGAACAACTCTTTGATGGCGATAGAAACTACTACTGGATAGCTGACGAAGTGGGCGGCACGTGCTGCTTTGATGATATTGACTACCTCAACCCCGAAGACATGGTGATTATCCTGCAACACGAAGTCACCTATGACCAGTACGAGGAGTGGCTCTGCGCCAACCTTGACCACGACCAATACATCAACCTGCCCTCGTGGCTGAAAGGTTGCCGCCACAGTATGTTAACCCCTAAAACGAACGACAATGAAGAAAAGGACGCTTAGACGATTGAGACGGACGGCCATCATCGGCACGGCACTGGCGATTATTGCCACCCTGCCGATGTTGGTGGCCATCGTACTGCTCGCCCTGCTCGGGTGGCTGGGCATTGACCCAATGAAGGCGGTGCTGTGGACACTGGCGGCAATGGGTGTGCTGGCCGTGGTGAACATCGCGTTTCTAATCAAGACGAGAAACGAGTAAATCATTAAAAACAAGCAGCTAATAAATGAGTTTAACTATAAACAGGAACAAGGATGAGTGGTGGTCATTTTGGATATGCTCAGCACACTATTGCTGGCATATATGAGCCAATAGAAGAATACATTAAAGGACACCCACTTGATGACGAATGGGAGGTGAAGCAATACCTTGAAGATAGATGGCTTGAAGAAGACGAGAAAGCCTACATCAAGAAGCACCGCCACACCATTCCTAATCAATGTGGCTATTCCAAAGAGACAATCCGAGAGTTTAAAAAAGCCATCAAGATACTCATGCAGGCCGAGGTCTATGCACAAAGAGTAGACTGGCTACTTAGTGGTGATGATGGAGAAAAGGAGTTC
>CAVAIX010000287.1:0-2066 GCA_963588695.1 Bacteroidaceae bacterium
GTGGTACCAACCAGTTCAAGGGTACTGCCTATATGTACACCACCAACGCCCACATGAAGGGCAACAAGGTGGACGACTATGAGTTGACACGCCTCCAGTCGCACGCCACCACATGGGGTGCCAGCATTGGTGGCCCCATCATCAAGGACAAGCTGTTCTTCTTTGTCAATGGTGAGTATCAGGCCAACGTGTCTGCCGGTCCTTCTGGCACGGCTCGCACGAGTGCTTCCGACGAGTGGAGCCCTACCACAGGTACGGTTCACCGCCCCTTGGTTAGCGACATGGACGATATGCTCAGTTTCCTGAGCAAGAACTACAACTACAATCCTGGTCGCTATCAGGGTTATTCGCTCGATACACCTTCCTATAAGTTCTTGGCTCGTATTGATTGGAACATCAACGAGAACAACAAGGTAAACTTCCGTTTCTCCAAGAGCCACGACAAGGATTCTAATTCTCCCTCCAGCTCTACCACTCCGTTCTCGCATTCCGTCATTTATCCAGGAAACCCTGAACTGGGTATTTCCAGCGGTAAGTCGCAGGCTGGACGTACAGCCAATGCTGGTATGTACTTCGAGAGTGCACGCTATTTCCAGGAGAAGAACTTCACTTCTTTTGCCGCTGAGTGGAACTCCAAGTGGGGTGCCGTAGCCAATGTGCTCCGCGCCACCTATTCTTATCAGGATGAGCCGCGCACCTACTTAGGTGGCACGTTCCCGACGGTGGACATTCTGAAGGATGGTGCTTACTATATGGGCTTCGGTCCCGATCCGTTCACACAGGGCAATCTCCGCCAGGTGAAGACCTTTGTGGTCACCGATGAGGCTTCGTGGGCTATGGGCATCCAGAACTTTACAGTCGGTCTGCAGTATGAGAGCAACAAGGCCGTGAATGGCTTCGGTGCTGCTTCTGCTGGCTACTATGTATATTCGTCTCCCGAAGCCTTTATGACTGGTGAAGCTCCTTCTGGATATGGCGTTACCTTCCCGATGGACGGCAGTGACCAGTTCAATGCCACGATGAAGTACAACCAGTTCTCGGCCTATATCCAGGACCAGATCAACTTCTCAGATCGTTTCCGCATGACCGCTGGCCTACGCTTTGAACAACCTATCTATCCTGCTTTGGAGAATAACTACAACAAGGCATTTGCAGCCATGCAGTGGAAGGACGGTGTCAGCCAGCTCAGCAAGACCTACACCACCGACCAGCTGCCTGACGCTCCGTTGACGGTTTCTCCCCGTGTGGGCTTTAACTGGGACATTCTCGGTAACCAAAAGGTGGTGCTCCGTGGTGGTACTGGCTATTTTATCGGTCGTCTGCCCTTCGTATGGCTCGTTTCTGCCGTGGGTAACTCTGGTTGCGGTCAGTACACCTATTATTATAACACCACCTCCGATAAGGGTGCCAGCTACCTGATGGACAAGTTCTATGTGAACCGTGCCGACCAAATAGCTGCTCTACAGAAACAAGGTTTAGCTGTTACTCGCGATGACGCGGCCGCTCCTTCCGCTCCTACTATCATCGACAAGAACCTGAAGATGAACGCCACATGGAAGTCCTCGTTGGCCGTTGATGCTAAGTTGCCTTACGATGTGGACTTCTCCTTAGAGGGCATCTACAGCCGCGACTTCAACCCTGCCACGGTTGTCAACGTAGATCGCTACTGGGACGGCGAGAGCTACACCGCCGACCTGGCCAACTCTGGCGACAAGCGCAAGTACTACTCGCGCAACTCGAGCATCAACCCCTACCTGATCACCAATGCTGGTAACAAGGCCTACTATTACTCCATCACAGCATCTTTGGCCAAGAAATTTGACTTTGGTTTGAACCTCTCTGGTTCTTATACCTATTCCAAGGCTAAGTCGTATGGCGACGGCGTGGGCGACCAGGTGAACTCTGCATACTACAACAACCGCTATTCCATCAATGGTATGAACGATACAGAACTGGGATACGGTACGTATGTGGCACCTCACCGTCTGCTCATCTCTGCTTCCTACAAGAAGGACTATGGCAAGAACTACGGCTCTGAGGTCGGACTGGTCTATGAGGGTATGAAC
>CAVAIX010000288.1:0-2062 GCA_963588695.1 Bacteroidaceae bacterium
CGCATACCCTACGGGATGCAGAATTTTGAGGATCTCATCGAAAGGGACTGTTACTATGTGGACAAGACCCCGTTCATTGAGGAGATAGAAGATTCCAATATGTACTTCTTCTTCATACGTCCTCGTCGGTTCGGCAAGAGCCTCACCATCTCTATGCTCGAAAACTACTACGACATCAACAAGAAGGATAAGTTTGAAAGCCTCTTCGGCAAACTCTATATCGGACAGAACCCGACACCAGAGCGCAACAGCTATCTCATCATCCACCTCAACTTCTCGGAAGTGGTGGGTGGACTGGACGACTATAAAGACGGACTGGACACACACTGCAGAATCGTGTTTGAGTCTTTCTGCGACCGCTACGCTGCCCTCTTGCCTCCGGGAACCAAGGAAGGCATGAAGCCCGAGCCAGATGCCGTGTCAAAGCTAAAATATCTCTGTCAGAAGTGTACTGATACGGGACAGAAGATCTATCTCTTCATCGACGAGTACGACAACTTCACCAACATGATCTTGGCCAACAAAGACCATGAGAAGCGGTATCGGGAACAGACTCACGGCGAGGGCTACCTCCGTCGGTTCTTCAATGCCATCAAGAGTGCGTCAGGTTCAGCGTTAGGCCGTGTCTTCGTCACGGGTGTCAGCCCCGTCACCATGGACGACCTAACCAGTGGCTTCAACATCGGTACCAACTACTCGCTAAATCCACGCTTCAATGAAATGACGGGATTTACGGAGGAAGAGGTGCGCGAGATGTTGGGATACTACGCTGGCGTATTGCCCTTCAACCACACCGCGGACGAACTTATCCAGGTGATGAAACCTTGGTACGACAACTATTGCTTTGCCGTCAAAAGTTACGGCAAGACGACCATGTACAACTCGGTTATGGTGCTCTATTTCCTCAGCAACTATATTGACTACGAATACGACATTCCCGACAAGATGGTAGAGACTAACATCCGCATCGACTACGATAAGATACGGATGCTCATCCGTCACGACAAGGACTTCTCCGATGATGCCACCATCATTCAGGACTTGGTGACCAAGGGCTTCGTGACGGGCAAATTGGTGGAGAACTTCCCTGCCGAACAGATCAACGACCCAGACAATTTCCTCAGCCTGCTCTTCTACTTCGGTATGGTGACCATCGATGGGGAATACAAGGGGGCCACTAAGTTCATCATCCCCAACGAGGTGGTGCGCGACCAGATGTACACCTACCTGCTGGCCACCTACAAGGAGAACGACTTGACTTACGAGTCATACAACAAGGACAAGTTGGAAAGCAGAATGGCATACGACGGCAACTATAAGCCCTATTTCGACTATATCGCTGACTGTCTGAAACGCTATGCTTCGCAGCGCGACAAGCAGAAGGGCGAGGCCTTCGTCCACGGCTTCACGCTGGCCATGACCAGTCAGTGCCGCTTCTACCGTCCCGTCTCTGAGTTAGACAACGCTGGTGGCTATGCCGACATCTTCCTCCTGCCGCTCACGGATATCTATAAGGATATGACCGACTCCTACATCGTGGAACTGAAATACTGCAAGTCTGCCACCACCGACGAACAGGTGCAGCAACTCTATGAGGAAGCCTCCGCCCAGATCTGCCGCTACGCCGACAGCGACATCGTCCGCGAGTCAGTGAAAACGACAACACTCCACAAGCTCGTAGTCATCTATCGTGGCACGGAGATGGTGGAGTGTCGGGAAGTAGCGGAATGCTAACGCCCACAGGTCTGTTATTCTGTGGCTGGCTTTTCTGCCACGGGGCGGACGGTGGAGCCTTGGTAACAGTATAAAGACGGTTTTTCTTTTGCCTAACCGAAAAAAGTCGTACTTTTGCAGCGCAAAACGGAAACGAACCTGTCGACGATGAACGTTTTGCTCTATCCCGAACGACAGGAATTTCAAAAATGGCAACCTGGCAACGTGGCAACCCCTTTTATAAAACTCTTACGTGCGCGCAGGAAAGATTTTTATCTATATAAAAAAGAGAATATAGTAGTATATATATTTATCGAAACCAGTTGCCAGGCTGCCAGGTTGCCACCTC
>CAVAIX010000289.1:0-2060 GCA_963588695.1 Bacteroidaceae bacterium
CTCTCGTTCGTCTGACGCGTGCTCTCTTGGCTCTGACGCGTGCTCTCGTTGGTCTGACGCGTGGTTTCCGCACTCGCCCGGTCCTTCTCGGCACTGGCGCGACTGGTCTCGGCTGATGCCCTCTTCGTCTCGGCATCCGCACGCGCCTTCTCGGCCGTCACCCTCGCACTCTCCTGCGACACACGGGTCTTCTCCGCGGCCACCCTCGCTTCCTCGCCCTCCGTCACCTTCGTGTAGGCTTCGGCCAGTGGTTCAAGGTCGGGGTCCATCGCGCTGTACAGCACCGCCACCGTCCACGTCGTACCACCATCGTAGCTCACCTCAATGCCTTCCGTGCCACCACGCAACTTCGGGGTCACTCCTTCCGCCTTCACTCCCGTGTCCACACCGCCTATCAGCCAGTTCCCATCCGTGCCCACACTCGGAGTAATACCCTTCGTGAGGTATTCGCGAACATACTCCGCTGGAATGCGCACCTGCGTACCATCGGCCATGTACACCCAAAAGGAATCAGTCGTCACCACCAGCCGAGACGCTTCCCTCAACTGCTTGGCGATATCCCCAATATTACATACTTCTGCCATAACTCTTAATTATTAATTATTCATTCTTCATTCTTAATTTATAATTTGTCCCCCATATACCGCACCTCTAACTGGAAGGAGCAGTAGTTGGCCGAGTTGTCGTCACTGCACTCCACCGTGAGGTAACCCGCGGTGGCGTTGACAGAGTACACGTGTCCGTGGATGCCGCCACGGTTGCTGCCACTGCTGTGCGCGTTGACGTGGAATAGGCAATTGAGAAAGGTCATCTCCAACTCCTTTATCGGTGTCCACGTTATCTTCATCATACCATCGCCCGTGCTGTCTATCCGCGCCAGCGTGGGGCGTGTACCATCATACGCCCAGCATCCCAATATGCCGTACACATTCTTGTCCGTCCATGAGACGTTGAGGAACATCACGGTCGGGTATATCCTGCCTTGTATGCTGTTCCGCGTGAGTAGCACGCCTTTCGTCGGGTCTATGTCTATGCCGTGCGCCCCGTTGTTCGTCATGGCGCGTATCTCCATGTTGTCGCTGGTGTTCATCACTGCTGCCAACACGTTGTTTGAACTCGAACCAAACGACAGACCACTGCCACACACGCGACCAGTGTAGAATTTGGCCGTGAAATTGGCCGACAGGTTCGTCACTTGTGCTTTAACAGCACTGCCACCCTTGCATATCTTTACGGAACTCTGCAACTCCAGTCTGTGGTAACCTGCCGATACCGTTCGGGTGGTATTGATGGACGTGGTTGTCCAACCATCACCGTTACCGTAGGCAAAGCCCAATAGGACACTGCCTATCAGTGTGGTACAATTACTGTTACTATATGTATTCAATAAGACGGCGGCATATACTCTGTTGTTCCAGTACCATTTTGTGTCGCCTTGATTGGCATACACCCGTTCTGGACAGGTGCCGTCATCAAACTCCTTGTACCAGTCTATATCAAACCTATCCCCTGCGTAGGTGTACGACCCGTAGGCTTGCAGCGTGCACTTGACTGCCACGCGCCCTGCCGATGTCGTCTGCAATGCGGAGGTGAGGTAGCCAGTGCTGGTATATTCGGAGGATGATGTAGAGTTGCCACTGTATGTAAAGCTGGTGGAACTTGAATTGATGAAGGTCTTGTTGCTGTCTGTTCCAAACAGGCCACTTAACCCCGACACTATCTGTCCGTCCATTGCCACCACCTGCAATCCGCCATCGCTGTACAGGCGTATCTCTCTACTATTCGGGTCTATCTCAATATGTCTGCCCATATCGTCGCCCAACATCTGCGTGCCGTCCTTCTGCACCTCCCAGCGGTAGCCGTCTTCGTGCAACACGCGGATAATACCTTCCCTGCCGTTCATCTCTATCTTGTGCATAGACAGTCCATCCACCCCTAAGGATATTTCCGAAGCGGTGGCCACGCGCCAGTAGGTCGTATTTGTGGGGGCTTGACCGCTCACACTGGCCGTACTACCAATGCGGACGTAATAGTTGCCATCAGTGTGCAGCACCATATCC
>CAVAIX010000290.1:0-2038 GCA_963588695.1 Bacteroidaceae bacterium
AAAAAGATTACTGTGGCCATCGATGGCCACTCCTCTTGCGGAAAGAGTACCATGGCGCGCCGCCTCGCCGCCACCGTGGGTTATGTCTATGTCGACACGGGAGCTATGTACCGCAGTGTCACACTCTACGCCCTGCGCCACGGACTGTTTGCCGCGGACGGCACACTCGACACGGCAGACTTGCAGCGTGATCTCGACAACGGAAAGGTGCAGGTGTCCTTCCGCCCTGGCACGGCAGACACGCCGCCACAGACGCTCCTCAACGGCGAGGACGTGGAGCGCGAGATACGCTCTATGGAGGTGTCGGCACACGTCAGCACTGTCGCCGCACTGCCGTTCGTGCGCACGGCCATGGTGGGGCAGCAGCGACTGATGGGACGGGATAAAGGGGTGGTCATGGACGGACGCGACATCGGTACGGCGGTGTTCCCTGACGCGGAACTCAAGGTGTTCGTCACGGCTTCGGCTGAGGTGCGCGCCCAGCGACGCTACGACGAACTGACGGCGAAGGGAATGGCGGCGGACTATACGGACATCCTGCGCAACGTGCAGGAACGGGACTATATCGACAGCCATCGTGCCGTGTCGCCCCTGCGACCAGCCGACGATGCCGTACTCCTCGACAACTCGCTCATGACGGTGGACGAACAGCAGCAATGGTTGCTCGACCGCTTCCGTCAAACCGTCGACGCCCAATGACGCATCGTGCCGGCCGCCGCGCTGCGTGGAGGGCTCGCGCTTGTCGCACCCTCGCACTGCTCTGCCTCGTCCTGTCCACCGCGACGGCACGGGCACAGGACACGGCCGACGGGGCTTTCGCCTTCCTCCAACTGCCAGCCTCGCCGCATGCTGCCGCCCTCGGCGGCGATAATATCAGCATCGACGACGACGATGCGGCGTTGGTGTTCCACAACCCTGCCCTGCTCTGCAACGTCACGGCGCACTCGCTGGCGCTCTCTTATATGAATGTGTTAGAGGGCGTGAAGACGGCCACGGCGGCCTACACGGATACGTGGGGGGAGCGCACCGCATGGGCGGTCAGTGCACGGTTGGCGGACTACGGTGAGATGCAGCGCACAGACGCTGCCAACACGCCCTTGGGCACTTTTCGTGCCAAGGACATCGCCCTCGCGGCCTCGCTGGCTTACCTGCTCTCCGACCGCTGGAGTGGCGGTCTCACCCTGCGCTACTGTGCCTCGCACATCGCAGAATATCGTGCTCGCGCTCTTGCTGCCGACCTCGGACTGAACTACACCGACAGCGAACGACTCTTCTCGCTCTCGGCCACGGTGCGCGGCCTCGGGGCGGAGGTGGAGACGTACGACGGACAGCGCGAGGCACTGCCCACGGAGGTGGCCGTCGGCCTCTCCAAGCGATTGGCCAACGCGCCGCTGCGCTTCTCGGCCACGCTCTCAGACCTCACGCGTTGGAATCGCTCCCTCTTCCGCCACCTCGCCGTTGGTGCCGACCTCTTCCTCACCTCCCGCATCTACCTTGCAGCAGGCTATAACTTCCAGCGCGACAGCGACGCGGCGCACGCCGACGACGACCTCACCGCCTCCACCAACCGCACCTCTGGCTTCTCCTGCGGTGCTGGTCTCAGCCTCCAGCGACTCCAGTTCCATGCGGCCTGGACACACTCCCGTGCCGCCACCTCCTCCCTGCTCCTCTCCCTCGCCTGCGTGTTCTGAAGGACTGACCTGTCTGAGTGTATTAAACTGCGCCAACTTCCACATCAAAATTGCGCAAACTTCCACATTTGAACGATAAATCGAAATATTTTTCCGTTTTATTTGTCTGATAACCAATAATTTTGTAATTTTGCACCAAGAAAAGAAAAACTAGAACAATATGCCAGAGATTTGCCACTTCTACGGTATTGTCATAACGATGTACCTGCCCGACCATAACCCGCCGCATTTCCATGTGCGCTACAACGAGTACCGTGCAACCATCGACATTCTGACAGGCGAGGTGACAGGGCAGATGCCGCGCCGTGCGCTCCATCTTGTATTTGACTGGCTTGACCTGCACAAGG
>CAVAIX010000291.1:0-2026 GCA_963588695.1 Bacteroidaceae bacterium
GCAGTACCACAGCGAGCAGTGCATCGCCTTGTTGCCAAGCAATGATGTTCATCATCGGCTCTGTATCGCCAGACTGTATCGGCAGACTGTCATAGAGTCGACGGAAGAGTCGTGCTCCGCTCTTCTCATCGTGACTGCGCACTAAAAAGGCAGCAGCAGGATAGTCAGGAATCTGCCAAATGCCCGACTCCTCGTCGCCTGTCACTTCGATGAGGTTGCGACTGAAGCGCTGCCAGGAGTGCTGCAAAGGGAGCATTCCACTGCATATCAGTTGCAGATGAGCATGGTCAGGAGCTGACGCACCACACCGAGGCCCATTATAGAGTAAGGTGAAGTCACGATAGCGATGCACCAAGCGGAGCATTTCGCCATACATCGGTAGGATGGCCTGTCGCTGATGGCGCACCAGGGGGAGTGTGAAATGGACGGGCAGAATAGGGAACGGATTGACCAGCAGTTCATAGTTGCCGTCCAGCGTGCAGCGCAGTTGTTCCTTCGGACGATTCTTCTGGCAGAGGAAACAGGGTCGTTCGGCCAGTGTCTTCGCGTCCATCTTCGCTCCTGTGGAGCAGATGCGTGCTGGATTCCATTGCACTGAGAGTGAGAGGTCGTCCATCATGAGTTCGCGTGTCTCCACCTTCGCTAAGTCGCGATAGCGCTCTCGCGCCTCATCCCACACGGCCAACTGGCGATTGAAGAAGCGCATCAGTGCCGACCGCTCCATCCAGTCGTGCTGTCCATGATTCATGCGCTGGCGCGCCTTGAGTTCCATAGTGCGCAGACGGTCTTTATAGAGGTTGTTGGCATTGATTTTCTCTACAGAGAGTGCCGCATCAGAATTGCCTCCCCAGCGGCGACAGAGGTACAGTTCATCGAAGATGCGCCCGATGCGATAGTGGCGCGAGAATATCAAGCCGAGCGCATAATCCTCACCATACGATGTGTTAGGAAACTGCACTTGACGCAGCAACGGGGTAAAAAAAGCGCGTGGTGCACCGAGTCCATTGATGCGCAACGCATTGTTTGGCCCATTCTCGTCTGTCCATTCGCGGTGGTCAATGAGTCCTGGTGGCAGGGTGTTCAGTTCGAAGTCGCACATCCGATAGGAACCTATCACCATGGCGGCCTGCTGCTGATAGAACGCGTCGACAATGCTCTGCAGGGTTCGATTGGAGGAATAGAGGTCGTCGGAGTCGAGTTGAACAGCAAAGCGTCCGCACCACGCACTATTGACGGCTTCATTCCAGCATCCACCGATTCCGAGGTCATCGCGTGTGGGCGTAATCACTACGAGGCGCGAGTCTGTCTTTGTGAAATCTGCCAAAAGCTGTCCAGTGCCGTCAGTAGAGTGGTTGTCCACCACAATGACGTTGTATGGGAACGCCGTGTCTTGCTTCAACGCACTCTTCACCGCATCGCAGATGGTCTTAGCGCGATTGAAGACGGGAATGACGACCGAAGCCTCGACGGGGAACTCCTGTTCATGGAAGTCGATTTCCGCGTATTGTGTAGTGTCCACCAATGCACCAATGATGCGCAGATGAGCCGTGCAGGCGCGCTCCATCTCCTGTTGCACCTCGCGATTGGCAGGATTGACGTAATCGAATTGCTTGACACCCGAGGCGCGCAAGTCGCGCTCCTCCTCCGTGTAGAGGTATTCGTTGAGGTGGAACAAGAGTCCCTGTCTACTCAAAGACAGTCGCAGATCGTAGAGCGCCGCCCACTTCCAGTCAGCAGAGGCTTCATCGTTCACATACTGCTGCAGTGCTGCGGTTCTCACCAGCCACACGCTACCGAAGTCGAAATCATCGCGCAGTGCACCGTCTTGATAGTCTATCACGGGATGCGCCGTCCGCTTTCCCTGCTCCATCTGCCAGCGGTCACTATACACCATGACGGCATCTGTGTCTTCTGCCGCCTGCAACATCCGCTCCAGTGCCGCAGCACCAAAGGTAATCGAAACAGGCTTCGTGCACAGCAGCACAAACGGTGCTTCAGCCCACTTGGCCACCTGCCGCACCATATC
>CAVAIX010000292.1:0-2020 GCA_963588695.1 Bacteroidaceae bacterium
CTGTGATCTAGACCTAGAGGATAGATTCCGCAGCATGGACCATACGTTTGGGCATAATGGTTGAGAACACTCGACCAGCCATCGAGGAAAAGCTAAAGGAGGAGATGATACTCCTCCTCAAGCACCTTATCTTCCTATTACGACACTTGGAATATGGCTCGGTTATTTGACTAGATAACGGAGGCTATCTACCTTAAAACAACTGACTATCTCGATTACTTGATAGTGATACGTCCCTGCGGCTCTGCATATTTCTTGTCTATGTGTCCATTCAGGGTGTTCTTCAGATACTGAGTTAGGCAATCGAAGCTAGTCATTCCCGTACGTTTTATCACCTTGTTGTTTTTCAGCACACCCAGGAGTCCTCCGCCAGCTACATCATAATCTATCGTACCCAAGCGATAAGTCCGCTCGGGGTCTAACGGCTCAAAGTTACCACTATTCTTGTTCTCCACCATAATGTCTGTCACCTGCTTGACATTGGTGTCGATAGTGAACTTCAGGCCAGACACCTGTGGAAAATTCACGTTTTCCTCGGGCACGCTCTTGGTACAACTAGCCAACAGTGTTTTCAGTTGTTCTCCCGTAATCTCCACCATACACACCAGGTTGTTGTACGGCACAGCGCTGATGATATCACCATAGGTGCACGTGCCTGCAGGTAGTCCTGTCCGTATTGAAGATCCGTTGATTATGGAAAATTCAGCACCAGTCAAGTCTGAGAAGCTATCTGTCACCAAGTCGCCGATACTCGTCTCTTGCTTGCACACAAGCGAATTTCCATTTGCATCGGATGCGCTGACAGCCGCGTCGCTTGTACATATCTTCACCTGAGCATCTTTCTCAGCCAACACCTTGACGCTGTCAGCCGCATGCTGTACTGCCTGATCGGCGTACGCTATATCCGACAAGGGTATCAACTGGGTGCTCTTCTGCCCGTCGGCAGTAATCTGCAGTTTGCCTATGTTGGCAAACTGTATGCCGGTCTGCGAGATTATCACAGGTTTCCCAAGCTTGTTGAGTACCGTGTCTGAAGGTATGGTAGAGTGCGTATGGGCGTCCAGCACGACATCAATGCCTGAGGTGCTACGTATCAAACCGTGTGAATCCACATTCAAGTCGTTGGTATCTTCTCCCAAATGTGACAGCACAATCACGTAGTCGGCACCCTCCGTCCTGGCTTCGTCCACTGCCTTCTGCACCAGCGCATAGGTATTGTCTGCACACAAGTCATAGAGCAGTTTTCCTTCATCGTCGTAGAAGGCATGCTCTGCCATGGCGACCGAAGTGGGAGTGACGACTCCTACAAACGCCACCTTCTTGCCCGCCATTTTCTTCATGACGTAAGAGCCATAAGGATAACTGCCATCCGTCTGATTGCGCAGGTTGACGCATGTGACGGGCGCACCGAGATAGGAGAGAAGCTTGAACAGCTGTGGCATTTTGTAGTCGAACTCATGATTGCCAATCGTTATAGCGTCATACCCCAAATGTTTCATAACATCAACCACATATTGTCCCTTAGAGAGAGTGGCAATGGTACTTCCTTGCAAGAAGTCTCCACATGAGACAACTGCAACACTGGCAGTGTCGGCTATGGCAGTGCGCAGTCCCGCAAGCTTGACATAGCCGTCAATATTGCAGTGCGCATCGTTCTCATAAAGAATCACTATGTTTTGCCCCTGGCTTTGTTCCTGCTTGGCAGCAGAGTCTTCCGAAGAGGAACAAGACGCGAAGATTGACGCAAAAGTCAATCCCCCCAACAATTTAATTTTCCTATACATACCTAATCGTTTTTTCGGATGAACATTTTGATTGTAAAAGTAGTATGAAAACCGCAGAAACTATCATTTTATGAGTTAATTTATACTAATGACGCTGCATTGGGAATATTATTTCAGACCATTATGACAGTCAACATAAAGCGAAACTATTGCCGCAAACCACCCAAACTGGTGGTCCACGTATCGTTGCAAATCTGCATCGCCACGCCGTCGGGCATCAGCTCGAAGCCGTGGCG
>CAVAIX010000293.1:0-2020 GCA_963588695.1 Bacteroidaceae bacterium
GTATAACTCCATGAAACTTGATAACATCCTGTCAAACTACAACAGCGACGTAACCATGGCCGAGAACCAGGTATTCTATTTGGAAGGCGGCAAGGCTTACCACTTCACCAGCAACCCTGACCTCTACAAGGGTGTGACCTTCCGTACAAACCCCGAAGACGTAGCACAGGGCAAACGCGCGACAGTTTATTTGAGTGGTATGATGAAGCAGGGTGCTACCGTGCAGTCTTGCAACTTCATGCTCGGCCGTCAGCCGAATTCTGGAGAGAACTCCACCATCACGCTCGACATCGACTCTGTGCGCTTCATGGATCTCGACTTCGATGTGCCATTGGCAGCCAACTATGGTGACCAGATGCAAGGCACAGGTTCTCCTGTCGGAAACTACTTCATGAACATGTACTCCAACGGTATGGGTATCAATGTTACCCTCCTCGAAATGAACAACTGTACGTTCCAGGGTCTTGTCCGCGGCTTCTTCCGTATCCAGGGATCCAACGACTTCTACATCCACAACCTGAAGATGATCGACTGCGCTCACTACAACAGTGGTTTCTACGACAACAATGGCGGTGGCTATAGCTACATCTTCGCTGACCATAACGGTAAGCCGAAGTCCAACATCCTTGAGAATGTGGAAATCAGCGGCAACGTGTTCTACGACAGTCCTAAGGGATCGTTGATTACGGACAATAACCGCAACCTTGTATGGGATTCTTCTGTTCGTTGGAACATCAGTATCCACAACAACACGTTCGTCAACTTCATGACCCGCAGCACCAAGGCTGCTTGGATGAACACCCGTTACATCCCTGGAGGTTCTAAGTTCGAGGTTTACAGCAACATCTGGATCCTCACCAAGGATGAAAAGGACGCAAATCGTTTCATGTACGGATTGGGTTGGGACGCTCGTAACATTCAGGGCGGTGACGGAAGCGGCAAGGCCACCTTCGACATCTACAACAACTGGACCACCAACGACGACTACCTCACCAATGGCCAGCCGTTCTCCAACAACGCGTTCAACGCTTCGTCCAACTCTCCAGGCAAGTGGTACAAGACCTTCGGCGACGCTGCAGCCACCTACTATCCGCATGGAGAGAGCGAATTGCAAATCAAGTGCTCTACCCTGAAGGCCACCGACCTGATGGTTTCGCCTAATCCGCAGCACTTCGTAGGCAGTAAGCCAAGTTCTCTCGACCACCATACGGACAACGGCATCGACGGTCTCTACTACCAGCAGACCAGCAAGGTGCTCAACTCCGAAATCTACAAGAGCGGAGCTGGTGCCGAGATGTTGAGAAACGGCAAGAAATAAATAAACGCTAAAAAACATAACGACTATGAAAATAATGAAATATGCAGCCGCAGCTTGTGCTGCCGTAGCCATGATGCTCTCTTTCAGCAGCTGCGACAGAGAACTCGACCCGGAGGTGGATGCGATGGGCTGGTATCGTTGCGAGATCAGCCTCGCCAGCCAGGGCAGCCTGAGCGCAGAAGGCGTGGAAGCCTTCCAGAACGCTGTTGACGATGCCATTGGACTGGATCGCGGTACCACCCACAAATTCACCCACTGCACCAAGGCTTATATGGAGAAGAACTTCAACACGATTGTGGCTCTGCCGAACGATGAGAACGACATCTTCACAAAGATTATCGCCTCCGTTGTGGAATCGCAGGGAGTCAGCGACTTCACCGTGAAGTTTGCCCTCGAAGAGCAAGTCTCCAGCACGAACGCTGACGGTGAAACCGTGACGGACGTGAAAGAACTGAAATCGGTCATCTACAAAGCTTCCGACTGGAAGGAGTAACCGATATTCGCATAACATGAAACTTTCCAGTTACAGGGGCAAACCACTCGGGTTTGCCCCTGTTTCTTCGTTTCTCTTTGTATTCACTGCCTCAAAATTTGGTTTTTCTCTCGGTTTGCACTACTCTGACGCTTCGCGCCGAAGGTAGGCGGCACCTCGGAAAAACTCAAATAAATTTGGTTTTTCTCTCGGTTTGCACTACCTTTGCA
>CAVAIX010000294.1:0-2002 GCA_963588695.1 Bacteroidaceae bacterium
AAAAACTGTATTACCATTACAGGATTAACAAGAAGGAAGGACTGACTCCCAAAGGATGTGCCTTCAATATCATCAACTTTGTCAATGTCGAATATAGCCGCAGGGTTAATCCCATACAACTAAAGTACATCAGCAATCTTGCCGCAGCCAGTGAAACGGCAGAAACTCTGCTGGAGTCTTTGCAAAAAGGCAAGAAAGAGGGAGGTGGTGGAAGTGACCAGTTCTTCCAAACCTCCGCCGTCAATTTCCTTGCAGCTTGTATCTACTTCTTCTGCAATTACGAGAAACGTCCATACGATGAGAACGGGCACGAGATGAACTATGATAAGACCATAGACCCTGAGACAGGTATGATAAAGCCGACAGGTGTTGTCCGTGATGCCATGGGCAACATTAAGGAACCAGCATACTGGTTGGGGAAATACAGTGATATGCCCCACATCCTTTCTTTTCTGAATGAGAGCTATGAGACAATCTTTGAGGTCTTGATGACAGACACCGAGGTTGCCCCTCTCCTGGGGCCATTCCGAACAGCGTTTGACAATAAGGCTATGGAGCAGTTGGAAGGTATGATAGGCACGTTGCGCGTATTCACATCACGCCTTGCCACAAAAGAGTCTTACTGGATATTCAGCAAGGAAGGAGATGACTTTGACTTGAAGGTCAGCGACCCGAAACACCCCAGTTATCTGCTCATTGCCAATGACCCGGAGATGGAAAGTATCATCGGAGCGTTGAACGCCCTCATCTTGAATCGCCTCGTCACCAGAGTAAACACGGGACAGGGAAAGAATGTTCCTGTCAGCATCATCGTTGATGAGTTGCCTACGCTCTATTTCCATAAGATAGACCGTTTGATAGGTACTGCGCGAAGCAATAAAGTGAGCGTCACATTGGGATTTCAGGAACTTCCACAGCTTGAAGCCGATTACGGGAAAACTGGTATGCAGAAGATTATCACCACGGTAGGTAATGTCGTCAGTGGTTCCGCACGCGCCAAGGAAACGCTGGAATGGTTGTCCAATGACATCTTCGGAAAGGTCGTACAATTAAAGAAAGGTGTGACCATCGACCGTGACAAGACGAGCATCAACCTCAATGAGAATATGGACGCTTTGGTGCCTGGCTCCAAGATTGCTGATATGCCGACAGGATGGATTTGTGGCCAGACAGCCAGAGACTTTGTGAAAACCAAGACCGGGCGCGGCGGCAGTATGGACATTCAGGAGGCGGAAGAGTTCCAGACCAGCAAATTCTTCTGCAAGACCGACTTCAATATGGATGAAATTGGCAAGGAGGAAAAGGACTATGCCAACTATCCGCTCCCCAAGTATTACAATTTTTCTTCTGTTGAAGCCAGAGAGCGCATCTTGTATGCCAATTTCTTGAAGGTAAACAAAGAGGTCAAGGAGATGATTGCCGAGATACAAGAGTTCAACAAGAAGTGATTTTTCTACGTCCTTACTGCAAAAATGGTCGAACACTTTGACTACTTTTGCAGTAATACTTTGAATATTGGTTGAAAATATCGCCTCAAAATAAACTTTAGGTATATTTTGAAGCCAAATTACCAACCAAAGAACTTGCCTCCATCATCACAAGTCCTCTCCCAATCTGATTTACCCCATAAGGTTCGTTTGGAGCGTTTCTTCGTTTTGTCGTGTCGTGCAATGACAAACAACACTGCAATGACTATCAATATCGGTCCCATATATTTATTCTTTTCTTAATAGTTGTTCTGTAACAAACCTAAGTATCAACATCGGATTGAAAAACTTGCCTTTTTCGTCTCCCCATCTGCATGAGATGTGGAGATGAGGGCCAGTCGTTCTTTTGCCAGAGTTTCCACTGATGGCGATAATATCTCCTGCTGCGATATGTTGGCCTTTTATCACCAATATCTTTGACAGGTGCAGATAGGAGCAGACGCACACGCCGTGGTTAACAGTCACATAATATCCACAATTCGTAGAGTATGATGCCATTGTGACCACGCCGGGCA
>CAVAIX010000295.1:0-2001 GCA_963588695.1 Bacteroidaceae bacterium
ACTCTGCATTGAGCGTGATGCCATAGGTGAACTTTGGAATACCAGAACCCAGATCCTGTTTGTCCTCATCGGTGGGTGCCGTGGTAATCGCTCCGTTCTTGTCATAGTAGAGCGCACTGCCGTCCTCGCCTACGCCGGCATACTTGTAGCCACGGAAATACCATACCTGGTGACCAGCCTCGAAGGTCGGTTTGAGTTGATTGTTGAATCCGTCAATGCCGACCGATGTCACACGGTTCACCAGCGTGGAAACCGCCTTGACCTCGTTCTTCAGGGTCGAACCGTTGACAGAAACGCCATACTTGAAATCGTTGATATAGTCTCTCCAACCCAATTCGATGTCAAGACCGCTGTTGAGCACCTTACCAGTGTTGATGATACTGCTGCTGACACCAATCTCGGGAAGCGGGGAAATCTCAATCAGAAGATCCTTGGTGGTCTTGCGATACCAGTCCAAGCCCAGCGTCAGACGGTCGTTGAGGAAACGGGCATCCAAGCCAAAGTCGAGCTGCTCGGATGTTTCCCACTTCAGGTCAGGATTGGCCAGACCGGACGGCTTGGATCCGAGGGTCAACGTACCGTCGCCGATGGAAGGATTAAACTGATAGTAGCTCTGGTTGAGTGCAATGGTCGAAGCATAGCTGTAGCCGCTCAACACATTCACGTTACCATTCTGTCCCCAAGAGCCGCGGAGTTTCAGGAAGGAAACAGCGTCACGGCTGACGTTGTCCTTAAAGAACTTCTCGTTACTGATGGTCCAGCCTGCCGACACGGACGGGAAGTTACCCCAACGTGCTTTTTTCGACAACTTTGAGGAGTCAAACGCGTCACGACGGAAGTTGAACTGGAAGAAGTATCTGTTGTCATAGTTGTAGGACAAACGGCCAAAATACGACAGCTCCGTGGCGTCACTCGGTGCATTGCCCACGCTCTTTGTCGCATCGGAGAGCAGATAGTCAATGTAGCGGAAGTTGGTCTCGTAGGAGGAGAGGATGTCCTGCCCGTTGGAACTGATGGTGCTGTTGTCCGAATGGTTCTTGGTAAACGACATACCAGCCATGACACCTATTGTATGCTTTCCAAAGGTATTCATATAGTTGGCGAAGTTCTCCCACTGGTAGTAAAGGCCATTGTTGGTATAGGCATCAATAGAATAGGTGTTGCTGTTTGCCATGGCTGTCAGCCAGAACGGAGCCTCGTAGTTGTGGTAGTTGCTTTGGGTGATGCGGTAACCCAGACGCGAGGTGTAGGTGAAGCCCTTGAACGGCTTAACGTTGGCTGCCACGGTTCCACGGACGTTGATGCCCGAGGTGTACCTGTCGCGGCGGGTAATCTGGTAAAGCGGGTTACCTGTTGCCTCATCCACATACTTGGACGTTCCATAGTAGTCGTTGTTGTGGTTCGGATCGGTCGGTACGAGACCGCCGGACAGCACTTGAGCCTTCATGCCCGGAGCCAGGTCGTCCACATTACTGATATAGGCCGGTGTTAGGGGGTCTATGGACACCACAGAGTTCAGCATCGAACCGTAACCCTTGGTCACGCCCTTAGTCTTGTACTTCTCAAAAGAGGTGTTGGTGGAAATGTTCAGCCACTTGTAGATGTCGTAGTCGGCATTGATCTGTCCTGTCAAACGCTTGTAGACATCATTATCTCCCTTGACAATACCGTTGTTGTTCAAGATGTTCAGGTTGGCAAGGAAACGTCCTTTGCCGTTGCTGGCCTGCACGGTGAGACTGTGCTGGTGAGCTAAGGAACTTTCGAACACCTCGTCATACCAGTTGGTATTCTGTCCGTTGTATCCGTTCTTCTCCAGTAGCGCATCGTCAATGTTGCCCAAGTACTTATGGTATGCGATGTATTCCTGTGCATCAAAAAGTTCAGCACGCTTGCCCAAGGACTGGATGGTGAACTTGCTGCTGTAGGACACTTGTGCCTTGCCACCGTTTGCGGCACCGCTCTTTGTCGTGATAATCACCACACCATTACCGGCCTGTGCAC